>CANKTH010000225.1 GCA_947486185.1 Deltaproteobacteria bacterium | reverse complement strand
GGAGGTCAACGACTTCACTGCGCCGGACGCGCCCGTCTTGACCGGCATTGAACCGTACCGGAACGAAGACGTGGTGACGGTCGTCGGCACAACCGACGCGCTCCTCGACGTGACCCTGTTCATCCAGGACGCGAGCGGCATCACCACCAGCGCCACAACCGCCACCGCCGCGGGCACCTTCACCTTCAACGTCACCCTCACACGGGGCGTGACCACGACATTCTACGCCGTGGTCACCGACACCAACGGGAATGTCAGCCCGTCGTCCAACAGCATCTCGACCGAAGCGTGTGATCCCTGGGACGAGTACGAAGACAGCTCGGGGTATGGCGACAGTTGTTCAGACCCCATCATCGACTGGTCCACCCTGGTGGACTCCGGTGCGAGCGCGATCGTGGTGACAGGAAACCTGCTTGAAGCCGGTGATTCGGATTGGTACCTCGTCGAGACCACCAACACGAACCTCACCGCGGGCTACAACAACTACCGCTTCCGCGTTCAGCTCACCCACGGCTCCGGGGACTACGCTTTCGCAGTGTACGAGGCTGGATGTACGGCCTCATACCTGCAGTGTGGCGCGGGGACCGCGTCCGATCCCGAGGGCTCCGGCTACACCGAGTTTGAGGTGTTCCAGGAGGACGTGGGCGACGCTCCTGACCACAGCATCCCGACCGACACCCGGTCCTGTGCGGACGCCAGCTACGCCTACAATACCTGCACCGACCTCTCCAGTGACTACTACATCCACATCATCCGGACCGGCGACTACGACTGCGGTTATTACGAGCTGGAGATCACCAACGGCGTCTGGTGACCGCGCAGGTCGCGGGCTCCGGCGCCCCTGCCGGAGCTGACGGGAATGTGGATACTCTTCGTGGCTTTTTCTTTCGCTGTACCGGGTGATCTCGGTTCTGCCGCGCCCACGACGCCCACGACTCCCTCGACGCCCATCGCGCCGGCCGCTACGGCGGTGGCCGCGCCCGAGGCGAAGCAGGCGGAGGTCCGCCGCCTCCTCGTGCTGACCGGGGCGGACCGGCTCGCGGTGCAGTCCCTGGACACGATGATCAGTGGATTTCGGGCGGCGATGCCGGAGGTACCGGCCGAGGTGTGGGCGGAGTTACGGACGGAGCTACGGACAGAGGACCTGCTCGACAAGATGGCGGCCCTGTATACGCGACGGTTCACCGCTGAAGAGATCGCCGCGCTCGTCGCTTTCTACGAGTCGCCGCTTGGGCGGCGGCTCGTCGAGGAGCAGCCCGCGATTTACGCCGAAGCGACGCGAGTCGGGCAAGAATGGGGCGTTGAAGCGGCTGAGCGGGCGATCGAGACATTGAGGGCGCGGGGCGTGGTCTTCTGATCCGGCGCCGTTGACGCGCCGGGCTGACGGGCGAAGTGAGGCAGCGGCCCCACGGCGCAGCATCGGATAGGCCTCCGGCCGGAGGGCTTCAGGTTGGATATCGGACTGCTCTGCAGGTATGCGCTTCAGCAGCGCGCGAGTGACATCCACCTGAAGGTGGGTGCGCCCCCGCTCCTCCGTATCCACGGCTCCCTACGTGCCGTGCCGGACTCGCCCCCGCTCACCAACGAAGAGCTCGGCAGGGCCGTGTGGGACATGATGTCGCCGGTACAACGCGAACGGTTCAAGACCACGAGCGACTGCGACTTCGCTCACACGGTCGCCGGGGCGGGGCGTTTCCGCGCCAATGTGTTTCGGCAGCAAGGCCGCATCGGCGTCGTGCTACGGGCGATCCCCACCCAGGTGCTCAGCCTCGATGAGCTGAGCGCGCCGCCCGTGCTCAAGAAGGTCGCGATGGAGCCGCGCGGCCTGGTGCTGGTCACCGGCGCGACGGGGTCGGGGAAAAGCACCACCATCGCTGGTATTCTGGAGGAGATCAACCGCACGCTGCCCCACCACATCCTCACGATCGAGGATCCGGTGGAGTTCATCTTCCAGGATCGTCGTTGCCTGGTCAACCAACGTGAGGTCGGCGTTGACTCCGCAACTTTTCACCAGGCGCTGCGCGCGGCCCTGCGGCAGGATCCCGACGTGATCATGGTCGGCGAGCTCCGGGATCTGGAGACGGTCGAGATCGCGCTCGCCGCTGCCGAGACCGGCCATCTCGTATTGGCCACCCTGCACACGATCGACGCCCACGAAGCAATCAATCGAATCCTGGGCTTTTTTGAGCCGCATCACCAACCGCACGTCCGGCTGGCGCTGGGCTCGGTCCTCCGGGCGGTGATCTCGCAGCGCCTGATCCCGGGCCGGTCGGGCGGCCGGGTCGCCGCGATGGAGATCATGCTCAACACCTCTGCGGTGTATGAGTGCCTGGTCAACCCCGACCGGACCCGGGAGGTCCGGGACCTGATCCGTGGGGGTCGAGTCCAATATGGAATGCAGACCTTCGACCAGGCGATCTACGACCTGATCGAGCAAGGTCGGGTGTCCCCCGAAGATGGAATGCGGGCGGCGCACAACCCCGACGAGCTGGCGCTCCGGCTCGCCGGCATTTCGGACGAGGACTGAGGGCCGCGCGGCTCCCCAAGATGGACCCCACCGACGCCATCGCCGCCCAGCTCATCGACGGACTCCGTGCCCAACTGCCCAAGGTTGGCTTTCGCCTCGACGGGATCGAGGTGCAGGTCGGCGCTTTGTTGGAGCTGGACGTCGAGGGGCTCCGACAGTCGCTGTTGCGGGCGCTCGGCGGGATAGAAGTGAAGCTTCTTGTCGAGCCCGCGATGCTCCACTGTGAAGATTGTGGGGCCGACTATCCGGCGGACGAGCATCCCTGCCCGGTCTGCGGCTCGGGCCGAGCGTCGCTGCGGTCCGGCGAAGAGCTGAGTATCACCCGCGCGTGGGGCGAAACCGTCCCGACGAGGTCAGTATGAGCCGCGATAAAGACGCCTTGGAGTACCATTCTCTCGGTCGTCCCGGAAAGATCGAGATCGTGCCCACCAAGCCGCTGGTCACCCAGCGGGACCTGAGCCTCGCCTACACGCCGGGGGTCGCGGAGCCCTGTATGGCGATCTTCCGGCGACCGGACGACGCCTACCTCTACACCGCCAAGGGGAACCTCGTCGCGGTGGTCACCAATGGGACGGCCGTGCTGGGCCTCGGGAACATCGGGCCGCTCGCGGGCAAGCCGGTGATGGAGGGC
>CANKTH010000224.1 GCA_947486185.1 Deltaproteobacteria bacterium | reverse complement strand
GCATGGCTCTCGGCTCGGGGGAAGAGGTGGTTCTTTCTCAATTTCCACCTAACCGACCGAGAGCCGTTTACGCCGCGGCATCAACGGCGACTTTCGACCATGCTCGTCCTCCCACCAGCCCCGTTTCCGCAGTGTCCCCGGAGTCTCGGGACGCGTGCCCGATTTCCGATTTCGAGATAGGGCCGCGCCCTCTTGCCCCAGGAGACCTCAGTGCGTGCTTCGTCTGATTATTTTCGCATCGGGCTCCAACTTTCGGCTGGGCTGATGCTCGCGGGCTGTTGGGGGCGCAACATTCCCTACGAAGGCGGCGTGCCCGAAGATACGAGCGTCGTCGAGGCTGTAGAGTGTGGCGCCGACCTCGATCTGGCCGCCGGCATCAACGTCACCGGCACCGCGGTGGACCTGCAGAGCGGCCTTCCCCTGGTGCGTGAGGGCGACGCCGCGGCGCTGTGTGTGTCCCTGATCGACCCGTCGCCGGCGGTCACCGGCGGCGAACCTACGGTCCTTATCGCCTCGACCTTGTGCGACGACGGGAGCTTTGTGCTCGCCGGACTCCAGACAGTGCCGGCGATCGGCGCGATGGTGTCGGTTCAAGACTGTAACGACGAGGGCACCGTGCAGCGTGCGGTGACCGGCGTTGGTACGGACAAGTTCGCCGGCAAGGGCCCCGGAGACACCGTGGAGGGCGTGACCGCGTGGTCGTTGTCGTCCGCGTTCCGGGACACCATGCAGGCCGACCTGGGCGACTACCCGGGCGACATCGGCGCCGAGGGCTTTCTCTCCGGCTTCGTCACCGACGCGGACGGGAACGGTCTGAGTGGCGCCACGGTCAGCTGTGCCTCGTGCACCGACCGACCCACCTACTACCTCGACGACACCCCGGACGACGGCCTCTGGGGGGACGGCACCAGCTTCAACACCCAGACCAACGCAGCAGGCGCAGCATACTTCTTCATCCCCGCGGCGCGGATCACCACCTACACCTGCGACGATGGCGGCGGCCACGCTTGGGACGGCGCGCTGATGGGAAGCCTTCCCGATTACGCGGTTTTTATCACCTTCGACGCGCTCTAAGCGCTGACAAACCCCACGGCGCGACTCGTTCAACACCCCTTACATCATCAAATGATCGCCTGAGCGGGCTCACGCGCCCCCGTCTGCTTGGCGATCTCCTGGAGGAGACCTATGACCCACACTTCCCTCGGCATCTGGCCCGGCCTGCTCACTCTCGCGCTCGTCGCGGCTTGCTCCGACAAGGGCGGCGAAAGCGGCACCACCGGCGTCACCGACGACACCGCCCCCACCACCAACAACGATGACACCGGCGGCACCACCACCACCGACGACACCGGCGGCACCACGACCGCGCTGAGCTACACCCTCGAGGGCCAGGCGCTCGACCTCGCGACTCACGACGTTGCGGCCGCAGGGCTCTGTGTCGTGGCCTTCAACGCTGACGCCGCGGTCACCGGCGGCGACCCCGTAGAAATGGCGCGCGCCACCGTCGCTGCCGGCGGCGTCTTCAGCATCTCCGGCGTAGACGCCAAACCCGCCTTCGGCATCCTCCTGTCGGTACGTGACTGTAACGACGAGGGCACCGTGGTCCCGACCGCGACGCCTGTCCTGCCCAGCACCTACAGCAGCGTTGTGACGGGGAACACGATCTCCGGGCTCGCCGCGTTCAGCGTGAGCGCCGCCTTTGGCGCCGGCATCGACGGCAGCCTCGCGGCGGTGGGCTACCCCGGCACCATCGCCACCGACGGCGCCCTCATGGGTGGCGTGTGGGACAACACCTACACGCCGATCGACGGCGCGACGGTGACCGGCGCCACCACGGTGTTCTACCAGGACACCGATTCGGCCGACGGCTTGTACAGCACCGGCACCTCGCTCAACGCCGCCACCAGCGCCGCGGCCGGCTCCCTGTTCCTCATCCCCGCCGCGGCGGTCAGCACCTACAGCGCCACCGCCGAGGGCTACACCTTTGGGGGCAACACCCTGGGCTCTTCCCCGGGCTCCATCGTGTTCGCGCCGATCATCGCCAACTGAGGGCCCCGGGCGACAGCGCCCGGCTACCACGCATCCGAGCCCCGGTCTCGTCGGCACTCGCGACGAGAAGCCTTGGATGTGACGTCAGAAGCCCGCGCCCACGCTGACCGTCACGAAGGGCCGCAGGGGTCCGGCGGTCCCGAGTACGGTGGGCGCGGCGGGGATCCACGCCGCTCCCCCGTCGACCTCGGCGGAGACGTAGGCGCCGGGGCGAACCCAGCCGCGCGCCTTCAGGGCAACCGAGCCCGAGGGCCCCGCCCCCTCCACCTGGTCCGGGGACCGCGCCGGGCCGAACGCAAAGCCGGGGGCATCTTGCCCGCGTTGAACCTCGGTGAAGCCGGCTCCGGCCTGGAGCACGAGGTCGGTTCGACCCTCGGTCAGGATGGGGATCGAGGCTTCCGCGCGAAAATGCACGATGTCCACCGCTCCCGGCGCCGCCGCATACAGAAATCCGCTCCCCGAACCGCAAGCTTCAAGCGCCAGGAGCCGATGCGGCGACGCCTCGGCACACAGCATGGTCCGGGCACCGGCGGCCGAGCTGGCCAGCCCACCTCTCAGCTCGAACACGGCCCACCCGGCCACCGGCTCGCGCCCGAACGCCGTCGACCGGGCGACCGGGTGATTCGCGGCCGGGTCAACGGCGAGCGCTGGCGACGCCCCGGCCCACCACACGAGCATGGCCGCGGGCGCAACGACGGGGCGGCGTCTCGGCATCAGGCGGTCTAACCCAAATCGCCCACGGTCGGACCCATCGTGTCGAGCTCGGCGGGCGACACGTCGGCAGGGGTCGCACGCCGATCGACGCCCGCGCGCTCCCGGTCCGACGGCGTGAAACACAACACCCCCGCTCGAATCGAGCGAGGGTGAAGGTGCCGGGCCCCGTGTGTTGTTGGAGTGCCGGGGCCCGGCGAGTGGGTAGGTGCGGCTCTTAGCGGCAGATGCTCTCGGGGGCGCCGCCGCCGAGGGAGAGCTCGCCGCAGGCGTCGCAAGACTTCGCGCCATCGAGCACCATGACGGCCTCATCGACGCCAAGCAGCGTGAGGGCGGCCTGGGGCTCCTGGTCACAGCCTTCGACGGGGGTGCTGGAGAACTCGACCGCGAAGCTGCCGG
>CANKTH010000223.1 GCA_947486185.1 Deltaproteobacteria bacterium | reverse complement strand
CTTACCGATCTTTCAGGTTGGTGGCGGTGGCGCGAACCACAACCCCTGGGACTTCGAGGTGTACGGGGAGTCCGCGTTCACCGAGGCGACCCTCGAGAGCTTCGTGATCCTGGCGACGCTCCATCATCGGCTGTTTCCCTTCTTTTACGCCCTCGCCACCGAGGCGGGCACAGCCGGCACGCCGGTGACCCGCGCGCGTGGGCTGGTCTTCCCCGAGCAGGGCCTCGACGACGTGAGCTTTCTCGTAGGAGACGACCTTTTCGTGGTTCCCGTAGAATCCGCGGGTGTCACTGAGGTGTCGCTGGAGCTTCCTCCCGGGCGGTGGTTTCACTGGTGGACCGAGGCGCTTCTGGAGGGCACGGCGGCGGTTCCCGCGCCGATCGGACAGGGACCCTTGTTCCAACGCCAGGGATCGGCGCTACCTATGCTCGATCCCACCATCGAGACCCTCGCCCCCGCGGGGCCCGCGCGACGCTCGTGGACCACCACGCCCGGCCCGCTCCACCTGCGCTGGATCCCGGGCGGCACCGGCGTTTTTGAGCTGGCGACCGGTGAGCGTTGGGTGAGCGCCGACCAGGAGATGAGCCTCACGCCCGGGAGCCTGTACGAGGGTTTCGTGGTTGAGGTTTGGGCGCCCGATCTGGTCGGGCTCACGCTCGACGGGGTCGAGGTGGCGGAGGGGAGCGCCGGGTCGGGCTGGAGTCGCGTCGGCGGCTGGGTTATCGTGCACGTCGCCGGCGGCGGTGTCCTGAACATTTGGTGAAACGACGGCTTGACGGCCGGCGTCCAGCCGTGGTCCTCAGCCGCGGGAGCCTCGATGAACGACTCAAACCTCCACCCCCTCGCCCTCGCCTCCGTAATCCTTGCGGTGCTCGGCGTCATCGCCTACTGCTGCGGCGGGCTTTTCTGCCTGGGATGGATCGGGCCCATCCTGTGGTTGGTCGGCGCGGTGCTCGGCGGCGTGGGCCTGAGCAAGGGCCTGGAGGGCACCTCCCGGACCTTGGCGATCGTGGGCGTCTCGCTCAATGTGCTCTTTGGCCTGTGTTTCATCGGGCTGATCATGATCGGCGTCGGCTTCGGCTTCTTGGCGGCCGTGCTCGGGGCCGTCGAGAACATGTAGCGCCGGGGAGCCCCGCTCTCAGGCTGGGTGTTTTTTGATTGCACGTCGTTGACTACGATCCCCAGGTGCTCAGGCTATGAACGTGCAGCCTCGAGGTACCGATGTTGTTCGCACTGGTCCTGACCGCGTTCGCTGACGTACCTCCGCCCATCGTGAATGGCGCGGAGACCGAGGATTATCGGGCCGTAATCCATCTCGTGGCGATCGACAGCCGCGGTAACGGCGGGGGCTATTGTTCGGGCACGCTGATCGCGGCCGACTGGGTGCTCACCGCGGCCCACTGTGTCGAGGCGCTCGACGACTACGACCGACAGGGCAACACCAACTACGCCATGTTTGGCTACGACATCAACAGTGCCGCGGGGCAGGAGGCTTTCGTCGAGATCGACGAGTGGTACGAACACCCGGGCTACAACACCAATGACATCGACAACGGCGACGACATCGGCATTGTTCACCTCGTGCGCCCGATCGCGGGCCTCGATTTCATGCCGGTCTACAAAGACGGCTTTACACGCAGCGACGAAGGGGATGACTTCCGTTACGTAGGCTTCGGCATCACGAGTGACCGGGCGTGGGACTCTGGGGTCAAGCGTACGGCGGACATCCCGTTGTTGCAGTATGACAGCGGAATCGCCTACGGCTACGATCAGGAAGACCAACAGAACGTCTGCTCGGGTGACTCGGGTGGCGCGATGTTCAAGATCCGTTCGGACGGTGTGCTCGAATTGGCCGGGGTCAACTCCTTTGTCACGGATCGGGACAGCACCCCGTGCGTCGGGGGCATGAGCGGGGCGACGCGGGTGGACAATCAACTTGATTGGATTGAAGGCTATACTCCCGTCTTCAGCGCCGACGAGCTCGAGGAGTCCGACGCCGACGCCGACGCAGACAGCGACTCTGACAGTGACGCCGACGCAGACAGTGACACCGACGCCGACGCCGACGGCGACGCGGACGGGGACGGGGACGACGATAAAGACGGCGTGAGCGGCGATCTTGCCGACGACCCCGAGACCCCGGATGACGTAGGCGAGGACTACGCCACCAGGGGGATCGCGTGCGGGTGCGAGACGGGCTCGGGCGGTGCCGCGGCTGGGCTCGGCCTGGTGCTTGTGGCGCTCGCCAGCCGGCGCCGGCGGACCTGACCGGCTCGGGCGTCCGGCCCCGTCTCCGCGGAGCGAGGCCAGCCGCCCGTTGACGCCTCCCGCGCGGGCCTTGTACAGGCGGCCGAGCGGCGGCCTAGGGCGCGCGTCGGAACATCAGGTCCGATCGAACCGCATACTTCCGGCCACGAGTAACCTCGCGACCCTCGTGGAGGAGTCCATGCCAGAACAGGAGCGCGCGCCCGGCCGCCGGCGTGACCTCGACGCCGGGGAAGGCCGTCTGGCCGCCGTCAAAGTCGTCATTGAGGTAGACCATGAACGTGAACAGGCTCCGTTCGTCGGGCCCGCGCACGAACGCGCCATCGCGGTGGGGAGCGAAGTACTGCCCCGGATCATAACGATACCAACGGAGTCGTTCGTTGAGCCCGACCACGCGCCAACCGTCGAGCTCCTGGGGCACCCGCGCCCGAACGCGGGACCAGATCAGCGCGACACGGGCGTGATCATCCGCCATCATCCGTGTGTTGTTGCGGATCTCAGGGCGACGGACGATGCCCTGGGGCAGGGTGACCGGCGCGTCGTCGAAGCCCGCGGCCTCGGCGTGTTCAATCCATACCCGGCACTCCTCGGGGCTGAGCACGTCGTCGTAGGTCTCGATAGGGTCGGGGTGCATCGGTAGGGCCTAACCGACGGCCCTGGGGGCGACGCGGGTGAAGGGGTGGGGGGCCTTCCGAACGCTGGGGCCGTGCGCGGGGCAGCGCGATAACAGGGGCACATGTCGTGGGATCTCGTTCTTTCCAGCGGATTTCTAAACTGACTCGCCGCGCATCGCAGAGATCTGGCGGCGAGGAGCGCGACACGGGAGCGTCCTGATCGACGGTCGACCTTCGAGACTCGGCTTTCCCACCGGATGCGGATTTTGATTCTCGGCTTTCGACCAAAACAACTTGCATGCGTTGGCCGATTGCGTTAGAAAATGTAGTCGCATCCAGCCGTATCCGGAGTTGAACCCACCGGATGGGCCCCTTTCGGCG
>CANKTH010000222.1 GCA_947486185.1 Deltaproteobacteria bacterium | reverse complement strand
GGGGGAGCTTGAGTGGGGCGGATGCTAAGTTTACGGGGGAGGCGGACGACATCGCCGGATATTCGGTGGCGGAGGCGGGGGATATCAATGGGGATGGGTTTGATGATTTCTTGGTGGGGGCGATTGGAAACGGTGACGGTGTCGCCGGCTCGGCGTACCTTTTGCTAGGCAGTGCGGCGCCCGCTTCGGGGAGTCTCACCGGGGGGGTGGAGTTCACGGGAGAGACGGCCGGGGAGGCTGCCGGGTACGAGGTCTCAAGCGCGGGGGACATCGACGGTGACGGACTCGGCGATTTCCTGGTTGGCGCGTTCAAATATGGTGACGGCATCTCTGGCGGAGTAGCGTATTTGATACTCGGTGAACCCTCCCCCGGGGGTGGTTCGTTGTCTTCAGCTGTGACCTACTCTGGCGAAGGCGTTGGCGATCTCGCCGGGTCGGCAGTTTCCGACGCCGGGGATGTGAACGGGGACGGGCTCGACGATTTCGTCGTCGGGGCGCCGTACAACGACGACTTCGACGGCAACGCGGGCGCCGCCTACTTGATCCTCGGGAGCGCCACCCCGAGCGGCGGATCGCTCGGGTACGCCGTTGAATATACAGCCGAGGCTGCCGATAACTACGCGGGCGTAAGTGTTTCCGGTGCTGGAGATGTGGACGGCGACGGCCTCGACGATTTCGTTGTAGGGGCGGACTACAACGCCGACGGTGGCGGAGGCGCCGGGGCGGTCTACTTGATTCTGGGGGTCGCATCGCCAATCGGAGGGTCCCTATCGACTGCAATCCAATACACTGGTGAAGCTACCTCGGATCGCGCGGGCTGTAGTGCATCTGGCGCCGGCGACGTCAATGGCGACGGGTACGGGGACCTCCTCGTTGGGGCGCGGTACAGTGACAACGGAGGCACCGATAGCGGTGCCGCATACCTCATCGCCGGAACGGCCTCGCCACTGTCGGTCAGCCTGACGGCCGCGATCGAATTCTCCGGAGAGGCGACTAACGACAACGCCGGCGTTTCGGTTTCGGGTGCCGGCGACGTTGACGCTGACGGATACGACGATGTGCTGATCGGTGCGTACGGCAACGCGGATTATCGAGGCGCAGCCTACCTAGTCCTCGGGGAAAGCGCCCCCGCGTCCGCCCAACTGTCCAGCGTGGTAAGGTACTCCGGCGAAAATGACCCTGACTATGCCGGATTTTCTGTCTCCGGCGCTGGTGACACCAACGCCGACGGCTACCACGACCTCCTCATCGGCGGCCACGGCAACGACGACGGGGGCTCGTACGCAGGCGCCGCCTACCTAATACTCGGCCAAGGCCTGTGATCATGCTCTCGCTCCTCCTCGTCTCCCTCGCCCAAGCCGCCCCCCTCACTACCTGCGAGCGCGTCTACACGACCCCCGACCTGACCGACGCGCTCGACTCCGCCGACGGGAACTTCCGGAAGCAGGACGCGGAGGGCTTCAAGTTCAGCGCGTCCGCCGTCTCCACGCGCCTGGTTTGCATGGGGGAGCCACTGGTGCCCGATGTGTTGGCGCGCGTCTACCTGGTCGAGGCGCTCAAGGCCTTCCTGGCCAAGGACGATCCGCGGCTCGCGGCGGCGCTTGCCGCGATGGCCTCGTCAAACCCGGGCTACCAGATTCCACTCTCGCTGGTTCCCGACGGCCACCCGCTCCGCGCCGCGATGAAGCCCGCGAGCCTGCTGCTCCGCGACCCCGTCACCACGCCGCTCGCCGCGATGGCCGTCGGCTGGATCGAGTTCGACGGTGCGCACCGCTCCGACGTGCCGACCAACCGCGACGTGATCCTCCAACGCTTCGGGGGCGACGGTCAGATCACGGAGACCGTGTACATCCACCCGGGCGACTCCCTCGCCGCCTGGATAGGTCCGACGCCGAGTCAGAAGCCTGCCGCAACACCGCGTCCCGTCGCGACGGCTGCGCCGCTCCCCCTGGCGATTCACCGCGCGTTCGCCGTCCGCGGCTCGCTCGATATCGTCGGCGGCGGGCTCGGCACCCCGGAGACGACGCTCGAAAACCCGCCGGGGTTCGGCGGCCCAGGCGCTCGACTCGGCGTCGGCGTCGAGCTCGGCGCGGGGAGGTTCGGTGGCTTCGCCGAGGTTGCATGGCTCGGGGTGTTCGCCCCCGCGGCGGAGTCCGGCGCCAGCGGAAGCGCGAACGGCGCGGTGGCCTCGATCGGTCCGCAGCTCCGCCTTGGCACCTTCACCCTTGAAGCCGGACCCGCGTGGAGCCTCTCGGCGGTTCACCTCGAAGGGGTTGACTGCGGGGGCGACGGTTGTGGCGGCGAGGCCACCACCGGAGTGGGCTCGGCCGAAGGCGTGGTGATGGCCGGCGGCGGCGTCATCGGGGTCGACGCGCGTCTCGGAGGCCCCGACTCCATGCTCGCCGTCGCGGTCGGCGGGGGCGCGGTCACGGACCTCACCCGGGCCAGCTACTGGGGTGGCGTCGGCCTTCGCTTCGGGAAGCGTTGGAGCGGAACGTGAGGCTCCTGCTTCCGCTGCTCCTCACCGCCTGCGGCGAGTCCTGGACGTGGGATGCAACGGGCGCAAACAAGGACTCGGGCGGCGACACGGCAGTCCCGGATCACGACCTCGACGGCGACGGCTTCACCGGCATCGCAGCCGGCGGCGACGACTGTTGGGACGACCCGAGCTCGATTCCCGCAGGGTTCGGGGCCATTTCCGGGACAGCGCAGCCCACCGCCGCCGAGGTCCATCCCGACGCGACCGAGACCTGGTACGACGCCGTCGATCAAAACTGCGCGGGCGACGACGACTTCGACCAGGACGGCGACACCCACCGTTCTGCGACACACGCCGACGGTACGGGTGCCGCCGGCGACGACTGTTACGACGCGGTGGACGACGCCTACCCTTCCGGTGCCGCGAGCTGCGCCCGCGAGGGCGAGCTCGCCCCGTCTGACGTCAACCCGGGCGCGACCGACGCAGCCTATGACGGCACCGACGCCGACTGCTCCGGTAACGACGACTTCGACCAGGACAACGACGGCTTCGGCTCGTGCGCCGAGTGTGACGACACCAACGCAAGCATCTACCCCAACGACGAGCCTGACGTTTGGTACGACGGAGTCGACACCAACTGCGATGGCAACGACGGCGACCAGGACGGCGATGGGTACTGCCTCGCCGGGTACGTGGGCATCGCGTGTGCGGCGGAGGGCGACTGTCTCGACACCGATGCCACGGTCCATCCCGACGCTGCCGACGTCTGGTATGACGGCACCGACGGCAACTGCCTCGGGGACGACGACTTCGACCAGGACGGCGACGGCTACG
>CANKTH010000221.1 GCA_947486185.1 Deltaproteobacteria bacterium | reverse complement strand
TCGGAAGGCAGGGGCTGCCGCCCCCGCTACGCCCCCGCCCGGGGGAGGGCCCCCGGGACCCCCGCGTTAACTGCGGTCACGCGCGGGGACTGTCAGATCACGGGAAGATGCGCGGACCGCTCGCCGAGGTTAGCGCTATGGGTAGGTTGAACCATCCAACCGGCCTCTATCACCCACCGACGCGGATCACTCCAAGTCAAGTCTCCCCGAGTCAACCCGTCACGCCGTTCCGGAGATCCCATGCCCATGATGACCCCTCGCGCGGTCCGGCTCTTGGCCATCGCTCTGCTGGGAGGCTGCGCCATCTCCGGAAACAAGTCCATCGAACCTGCGCGTGGTGAGCAAGGGGCGTGCGGCTCCGCGGGCGCCTGGTGGGTCCTCGATCAATCCAGCGACTCGTTCGGCGCCGTTTGTACAGCCTATACCGGGAGTAACTACGAAGACTCGCCTTACGCCGACGTCGCGACCGAGTGCCCGACCGAAGACCTCTGGACCTGCTGTGTGTTTTACGGGGGCACCGAATCGGAGTTCGTGATCTACGGCTACGATAGCGGCTTCCTGGGCCTCGACCAGCTGGCCGGAATGTGCCCCGGGGGCGAGTTCCAGGTCTTTGAGCTCCCGCTCAAGGTCGAGTTCCTCAGCCCGGCGGCCGGGGAGGTGCTCAGCGAGGAGGTGGAGGTCGAGGTCCAGGTCGAGAACACCGACAATCTCGAGCACGTGACCTTCTACCTGGACGGCGATCGCGAGGAGCGGAGCGACGAGTCACCTGCGACCTGGGAATGGGACACCTGCACCACCCCCAACGGCGAACACGTCGTCGAGGTAAAAGCCACCACCGAAGGGGAAGACGAAGCCTCGGCATCGATCACGGTGTGGGTGGAGAACGAGCTCGAAGTGGCGATTCTGTCGCCCAGCGGTGACGTCAGCGTCCGTGAGACCCTCGAGGCCCAGGTTGCCGGCGGGGCCGCTCCCTACGAGGTGGTGTGGAGCGTAGACGGAGACGCCCTGCCTGACGGGGTGAGCGACGAGGCCACCCTGTGGGACTGCGACCTCGAGTGCGGCGAGTCCTGCCAGGGATTCGAGATGGATGCGGAATTTGCGGACCTGGAGGCGGGCGAGCACGTGCTGCGGGTCACCGTCACGGACGCCGAGGGCACCACGCGCACGGACAGCGTGTCGATCACGCTCACGTACGACGCGGACCGGGACGGCTACGAGAGCGTTGACTTCGGCGGCGACGACTGCGACGACACCGACCGAGCGGCCTTCCCCGGGGCCGCCGAGGAGGAGTCGACGACCCGATGTATGGCCGATGCCGACAACGACGGCTACGGCGACGCGAACCCGGCGGCGGGCGTAGACGCCGGGACGGACTGCGACGACGGCGATCGTGCGATCTCCCCCGTCGTCGCCGACGTGTGTAACGCCCTCGACGACGACTGCGACGGAACGGTCGACGGGGGCACGGACGCCGACGGGGACGGTATTGCCGTCTGCGACTGCGACGACACCGACGCCAACGCCAATCCCGACCTGTCCGAGGTCTGCAACAACGGCCGGGACGACGACTGTTCCGGGGGTGACGCCGCCTGCTCCCTCGCCGACGCCGAGGCGACGTTTACCGGCGCGGAAATCGGCGACGGCGCCGGCAGCGCGGTCAGCGTCGCCGGCGACATGAACGCGGACGGCTACGATGATCTCGTGGTGGGGGTGTTCAGGAACGCCGACGGGGGTTGGGACGCCGGAGCGGCGTGTGTGCTGTGGGGCTCCGCGACGCTCACCTCGGCGTCTGTCGGGACGGGCGTATGCCTGGTGGGTGAGGCGGACGGAGACCACGCGGGGGCGGCGATCGCCTGGGCCGGCGACGTGGATGCCGACGGTCTTGACGACCTCATCATCGGCGCGCCGGAGTCCGAAGCTGGCGGGGGCAATTCGGGCGTCGCCTACCTCGTGCTGGGCTCAGCCGAGCCCGCCTCCAGCTCGCTGTCGGCGGCGAACGCGATCTTTATCGGTTCCGCCGCCGGCGATCTCGCTGGCAGCTCGGTGGCAGGTGGGGGTGACGTCAACGGTGACGGCTTCGACGACCTCGTCGTCGGGGCCCCCAACATGAGCGGCGGCGGCACGGAGTCTGGGGCAGCGTACGTCATCTTCGGCTCGACAGCGCCGGTCTCCCTCGACCTGGCGGACGCGCCCGCGGTGTTCCTCGGCGATTACTACTGGGACAACGCCGGGACTGCGGTCGCGGTCGCCGGCGATGTGAATGCCGACGGCGTGGACGACCTGCTCGTCGGAGCGCCCGATGTGTCCAACGGCGTTGGGCCCTCCGGGGAGGCCTACCTCGTGCTCGGCAGCGACCAACTGGAGTCGATCACCCTGGACGACGCCGACGCCACATTCGCCGCGGTGAGCACGAACGACAGCGCCGGGTGCTCGGTCGCGGGCGTGCTCGACGTGAACGGCGATGGCCACGCCGACATCCTCGTCGGCGCCGAAGACGAAGGCAGCGGAGCGGAAAGCGACCGAGGCGCCGCCTACCTTGTCCTGGGCTCGAGCGCGCCCTCGACCACACTACTCCACTCCGCCGATGCGACCTACACGGGAGAACTCGCGGGCGATCACGCGGGATCGACGGTGGCGGCCGCCGGCGACGTCAACGGCGATGGGTTCGCCGACCTGCTGATCGGCGCGAACGACGCCGCAAATTCCGACGGAGCGGACGTAGGTGCCGCCTACGTCCTGCTGGGCGCTGCCGGCCCCGCGTCCCGATGGCTGGCCGAAGCCGACGGGCGCTACTTCGGCGCTGCGGCTGATGACGTCGCGGGTGCATCGGTGGGCGGTGGCGGCGACCTGGATGGCGACGGCTACGACGACGTGGCCGTCGGCGCCTCGGGGAACGACGACGCCGGCTCGGATAACGGCACAGTCTACCTCATCTTCGGGGAAGCCGGCTCGGGAGCGCTGGTCGGGGATCGAGACGGGAAGGTGGTGACCGGCACCGACCCGCCCAGCGCCTGAGCGACCCCTCGTCCCGCTCCCGGCTGTCACCCTCTGCCTTGCTGGAGCCGACATGACCGAACCCCTCTACAGAACTACACTCTTGCTCCCTGTACTTTTCGGCACCCTCTCCTGCTCCAGCTTCAAGTCGGCCGAACGCGGCGCAGTCGGGCCCTGCGGCTCGGCGGGGGCGTTCTACGTCGAGGAGGCGGCCAGCAGCTGCACCGCCTACGTCGGCGAGGCTTACGGCTGGCGTGACGAAGCCGACGCCCCGGACGTCCAGCGGGAGTGTCCCCAGAGGAGCGCGGTGGCGTGCTGCGTCGCCCGAGAGGGGGCGAACAATGAGGAGGTCCACTACGCTTACGAAGGCGAAGACCTCACCGTCTTCGAAGAACAGTGTATCGGGGAGTCGGATGGCGTCTTCGCCTGGATCAGCGCCGGCACCGCGAGCTCCGGCCCGGGGATCATCACGGCCCCGGCGCACGCGAGCACGGTCTCCGGCGACGTCGAGATCGTGGTCGACATCCCACCCGAGGCGGAGGCGTATCAGGTCGACATCGGAGTGGAGGGTGAGATCGAATCCTACTCCGACGGATCGTGGCATTGGTCCTGGGACACCTGCACGGTCGAGGACGGGGAGCACCGTCTGACGGCGGAGGCAACCGACCTCCTCGGGTACGTGGTGGGGACCGACGCCGTCATCGTGACGGTCGCCAACCCGCTTGAGATCCGGATCGTCGCGCCCTCGGGCACGGTCGCCACCCACGAGGTTCTGGTCGCGGACGCCTCTCTCGATATCAGTGGAGACGACCTGACATGGGAGCTGGACGGCTCCGCGCTCAGCGGCACGGTCCTTTCCGCCGGATCGAGGGAGTGTAATCTCGAGTGTGGCGCCTGTCAGCGCTTCGAGATGGACATCGACACGAGCGACTGGACCGCGGGCCAGCACACGCTCACCGTCAGCAGCACCTTCGACGGCGGTGCGAGCGACAGCGCCACCGTGACTGTGGCGCGCTGAACAGAATCGCATCACAGCGCATGGATCCTTGACGCGTCAACGCCCGCCGATACATCATGGCGCGGCGTGAGGTGTGCAGTGGCGAGGAGTCGCAATGGCGAAGCGGTGCCTCCGGAGCTCCGGTCGGACGAGGCCATGAGGTCGCTTCGGGCGTTCCAGCATGCAGCACGAGAAGAGTCGGACCTGGATGGTTGGT
>CANKTH010000220.1 GCA_947486185.1 Deltaproteobacteria bacterium | reverse complement strand
CGGTCTTGACGCCGTCGGGCAGGATCAGCTCGCCGAGGCTCCAGTCGTCGGCGTCGAGCAGGCGCCCGGACATGAACATCCGGTTGAGGTGCCAGTCGCCGTGAAGATCGACGTGGATCCCCAATTTCCCCTCGGCTGCAGGCCCCGGGCCGAACGTGACGGGGTTCGCGGCGCTCGCGGTCGCGCTCGCTTCCCCACCGTCGAGCATCGCACCGGTTGCGGGGGGCAGCGCAGGGGTGCCGGCGAAGCTCAGCGTAGCGGTGAGATCCTGTTCTGCCGGCATATAACAAAGATTTTTCTTGCAACCCTGGTAGCGGACGTGAAAGAAGACCTGCCGGTCGCCAGAGACCGAGGCCGCGGCGGTGACCGGCACGGTGATGATCACGTCCTCCTCGTAGACCTCGCGATCCATCGCCGGGTTGGCGGGGTCGGGCTTGGTGAGCGGAGGTGGGAAGACGGCCGCTCCTACGGTGAGGTCTGCCGCGGGGGTCGCCTGGACGCTGAGCATGTCCCGGTAGACGTGAAATCCGGTCGGCATACGCAGGGCGATCTCGACGGTCCCCGTGCCGCCCGGCGCGAACGGCGCCGCGTTGACCTCGAGCCGAAAGGGATCTTCGGCGGCGAAGGCGACTCCGCCGAAGCTCAGGACCAGAACGAGGATCAACCGTAAGAACGCCCAGCCCATCGATGTAGCCTCTGCAAACGGGCGCTTACGTTATCCGGCCGAATCGGCCTCGGCTCGTCTCGGATTGCCCCGTTTCACCAGACCGCGCCGCCTACTCGTTGACTGGGAACATCCACAGGTTCTGCGCGGTGACCCCCAGCGTTGCCAGCGCGATGTCGTACCGCTGCCCGAGGTCGCTCTCGAAGACCACCTCCGGGCTCGCTTCGACCCAGACCCACGATCCGGTCTCAAACTCCTCGTCGAGCTGGCCCGGGCCCCAGCCGGCGTAGCCGAGGCAGAGCAAGAACCGTTGATCCTGGATGTGCAGGTTGGCGAGGCGCTCGCGTGACGACGAAACCGCGATGCCAGGGGAGACGTTCCAGCCTTCGGACTCCTCACCGCCATACACCACGAAACCCGCGCCGGGCTCCACCGGCCCGCCCCACAGCGCGACGGCATTGCTCGCTTTCCCCTGCGGGAGTTTGAGGCGCGCCGTCACGTCGGTGACCTTGAGCGAGGTGGTGCGATTGATGACCAGGCCGAGCGCGCCCGATGCGTTGTGCTGCAGGAGCAGCACCACGCTCCGCGCGAAGTTCGTGTCGCGCATCTGCGGCGACGCCACCAGCAGGCCGGGCTCCATCGTCAGCTCCGATCACAACGGCGCGTTGGGCTCATCCAGGCACCCCGTAGTCGCGGACCGGCTCGATCCGCGGGGCACCGGTGCGGTTGATCACCTCCTCGGTGATCACCACCTCCTTCACGTTGTCTTGTGAAGGTAGTTCGTACATGATGTCCAACATCGACTGTTCGAGGATCGCGCGGAGTCCGCGCGCACCTGCCTTTCGGGTGACCGCCTTTTCGGCGACGGCGCGAAGGGCCTCAGGGGTGAAGCTGAGCTTCACCTTCTCAAACTTGAACAGCTTCTGGTACTGGCGCACCAGGCTGTTCCGCGGTTCGGTCAGTACGTGGACCAGATCGTCCACCCCCAGCGGGTCGAGCATCGCCACGACGGGCAAGCGGCCGATGAACTCCGGGATGAGCCCGAACTTCTCAAGGTCCTCGGGGATGATCTTCTGCATCATCGCGTTGGCCGTGCTGTCCACGGGTGCGCGCGAGAATCCCATCGACTTCTTACCGGTTCGCTCTTGCACCAGCTTGTCGATGCCCTCAAAAGAGCCGCCTACGATGAACAGGATGTTCGTGGTGTCGATCTGGACGAACTCTTGGTTCGGTAGCTTCTTGTTGCCTTTAATCTGGATATTGGCGTTGCTGCCTTCGAGGATCTTGAGCAGGGCCTGCTGCACCCCTTCTCCGCTGACATCCCGGCTGACCGAGGAGGTGAAGGCCTTCTTGGCGATCTTGTCGATCTCGTCGATGTAGACGATACCGCGCATCGTCTTTTCGATGTTGTTGCCCGAGTTGTGGAACAGGTTGAGGACGATGTTCTCGACGTCTTCGCCGACGTAGCCGGCCTCGGTGAGCGTGGTCGCGTCGGCGATCACGAAGGGGACGTCGAGCATCCGCGCCAGGGTCTGGGCGATGAGGGTCTTCCCGGTGCCGGTGGGACCGATGATCAGCACATTGGACTTCTGCAGCTCGACGTCGCCGCCGCGCCCGCCCACCTTGGGGTTGACCTCCAGCCGCCGATAGTGGTTGTAGACCGCCACCGCGATCTTGCGCTTGGCTGCGTCCTGGCCGACGACGTACTGGTCGAGGAAGGCCTTGATCCGCGCCGGGGAGGGGATGCGCCCGCCGCCCATGGTGGCGGTGGTCGGGGTTTTGTTCTCCCGGATGATGTCGAGGCACAGCCGGATGCACTCGTTACAGATGAACACGCTGGGCCCAGCGATGATCTTCTCGACGTCTCGCTGGGACTTGTGGCAGAAGGAGCACGAGAGTCCGGCAGGGTTTGAGTACTTCGGCATGTGCTCCTCGGAGAAGGGGGAAACCGAGCTACCCCAACCCGAACCAAGTAAGAGAGTAGCGCCCGGACCGTCAACCCGCGCGTGCGCGACTTGCCGGGCTATAGGCTAAGTCCATATCATGCCGTGGCGAGGGGTCAGAGCGCGATGAGCGATGAGGAGGATCTCTACCAGGTGCTCGGCGTCGCGAAAGACGCCTCGCCTGCAGACATCAAGAAGGCGTTCCGTGCGCTCGCGCGCGAGTGCCATCCTGACGTTGCGGGGGCCGATCCTGAGAAGGAGGCCCGGTTCAAGCGGATTCGTGAGGCCTACGAGGTGCTGGCCGATCCGATCGAACGGGGACGCTACGACCGTCGGGGAGACCGCCGCGCCACCAACGTGCACGGGGGTCTTGGCACCGGCTACGGCTCGTCGAGCTTCACGCAGTTCTGGAGCCGGGTCAATGGCACCGCGCCGGAGCCGCCCGGGCCGGGCAACGGGAGCATGGGGGGAGACCTCGGCCTGGAGGACATCTTCTCAGATTTTGCGCCGAATGACTTTGGTTTTGGCGGGCAGGGCCGAAAGGCCGCCGCCTCGTCGTCCGGCGCACGTACAAGGGCGGAGGCGCCCCACCCGGGGCGCGATATCGGAATCGCGGTGGATGTACCGGGCGATGTCGCGGCGCGTGGGGGCACGGTCGGCGTGCGTTACCAGCGTCTACGCCGGGGCGAAGATGGGCGTACGCTGTACCGTTATGACGAGCTGCACGACTTGAAGGTGCCCCCGGAGACGCCTCACGGGGGCACGCTCCGGGTGTCGCTCATGGGGGACGCCGGCCTCAACGGTGGCCCCTATGGGGATCTGGTCTGTGATATCCGCCTTGTCGGCCGGGTTCGTCCGAGCGACCGGATGAAGATGCCGCCGCGCCCGGAGAAGGACGAGCCGGGGTCCCGGGCCCACGATGAGGACGTGGTGATCGTGAACATCGGCATCGCCGAAGCGCTACTCGGGGGCCGGGTCTCGTTGGACACGCCGGGCGGTCAGGTGCGCCTTGTCGTACCGCCGTGCACGAGCTCGGGCACGCGACTTCGGCTGAAAGCGAAAGGCTTTTCGGGCGCGGACGGGGTGCGACGCGATCTCTTCGCCGAGATCCGGATTGTCGTACCGTCTGAGCTCGACGACGAGTCCAAACGACTCATCAGCCGCTTCGCGGAGCTGAACCCGTCCATCGACGAGCGGTGAAGGTCGGGGCGCAGAGCAGGGCTCTCGTTAGAAAGTCTGCCAGGGACCTACGATTTCTCCCGCCTTGATCCGCTGGGCGACCCGGTAGGCGTCGGCCGCGGCGATCAGGTTGAACACCCCGAGACCGCAGCAGAGAAACATGCTGCCCACCAGGATGAGCCCACCCTTCAGCACCTGGCCACACAGGATCTGGCCGAGCCCAGGGACGAGCAGGCTCGCCAGCATGACCGTCGCCTCAGAGGGGGTGTCGGGCGGGGCCTCAAAGGGGCTCGTCGCGGAGGCCATCGCCACCGGGACACTGGCGGAGGGCTGAGGCATCGCCGGCGCTGGGGGTGGCGGGGCGGCGTGCAGAGGGAAACCCGCGAGCGAGGCGCCGGGGTCGGGGATCACCCGCCCGGTGCGAGCGTGCGACCCTGAGGGGGGCGGCACGAGCTCACGCGGGGGTGGCTCCGGAGGAACCAGCGGTTTGAGCGGGGCGCTGCCGCTCGCGGGGGCCGACGGGGCCGGCGGTAGCGGCGGTGGGCCGACGGGCCTGGGCGCTGACGCGGCGGCGGGAGCGGGGGGCTGCGGTGGCGCGGCCGAGAGGGGCGGGGCCGGCGGTGTCGCGACGGCGGCCGCGGGGGGCGGGACCGGCGGTGCGGGCGCGGCGGCGGCGGCGGGAGCTAAGGGGGGCGGTG
>CANKTH010000219.1 GCA_947486185.1 Deltaproteobacteria bacterium | reverse complement strand
GGGGTTAGGCACGGGCGATGACCCTCCCGGGATACCCTCGCGCGACCACTTGTTTCCTCCTCGTGTCGCTCGGGCTGGCTTGCGGAGGAGGGGCGCCGCCCGACCCCGGCGGGGGCGGGACCACCCCCACGACGTCGGCTCCGATGCGCCCCCATCCCAGCGCGCCCTCCGGAGCTGCCGCCCAGGTCGCCGCGCCCGCGGCTGCTTGGGCCCCGCCCAAGCTGCCCAGCTGTCATGCCGGGGCGCTCCTCACGAGCTACGACTACGTCGATGTACAAAAACGTTATTGTGAGCTCTGTAAAGACCAGGACGACAGGGCGTGCACGCTGGACTGGCCGAGCTCGGACATGCCGACGTGCCACTCCTACGACGAGCTCCGAAACACGATCTATGCCTGGTACGGCTACCCGTTCACGAGCGCCGAGTGGAAGGCACACTTCGCTAAAGAACCATGGTACACGGCTGATCCAACCTTCACGGATACGCGCATGTCGGCGGCCGCGAGACGCAACATCGCGCTCTTGAAGTCCAAGGCCGAGCAGAAGCGCGACTGTATGGACCCATGAGCGAAAAAGACGCCTTACAACGCTACATCGACCGCGTGGGCCGCCTCACGGGGGAGAAGGCGCCCAGCGCGGAGGCCCTACGCACGATCGCGCTCGAGGTCGGTGTTCAACCTGAACAGATCAGCGCCGCGGACGTCGCGACCGAGACCCACCTCACCCGCGCCCGCACGCTGAAGGACGCCGACCGTGCCGCGGACGCCCTCGCGGAGCTCCAGGTGGCCGCCGAGCTGGCCCCGTGGCGCACGGACCTGGAGAGGGAGCTGGCAGAGGTCCACCTCCGCCTGGCGTGCGCTGGGAAGCGCGAGTCCCTCGACCACGCGGAGCGGTACGCGCGGCGCGTGCTGCAATTTCATCCCGACGACCGGGAGGTGGCTCAGTGGCTCAACCAGATCGATCTTGCGCGGCGCCGGCCCCGGGTCGGGCGCTGGTTTGCCGGCCTGGGCGCGATCCTGGGGCTTGCGCTCGCAGTAGGGGCGAGCGGCCTCGGCCTCTACAGCGCCGTCCGCGAACCCGTGGGGGTGCTCGCTCCGCCCGCGGAGATCGCGCCAATACCGAGTGAGTTTTCCGTCGACCGCACCCCAACCGAGGTTCCGTTGGCGGTCACCGACCACCAAGGGGCCGAGATACCGGGACTGACCGACCTCCTCTCGACCGCTACCCGCCACCGCGACGGGACCTTCTACTACAAAATGTCCGGCTACCTGGAGAATGTGTACACCGAGGACATCGCCAAGCTCACCGGGGTGCTTCAGCTGTACAACGCGGACGGCCAACCCATCGGGAGCGACAAGGTCTACCTGGTCGGCAGCCTCGACGCTTACTTGCCTCCCGGGGCGGTGGCGCCGCTCCACGCAAACGAACCGCTCCCCGAGGTCCCGCACCGCGCCGAGCTGCGCCTCGACCCTCCTCAGTATGCGCCTCCCCAGGCGGCAACGCCGCTCACGCTCGAGGGCACGCTGCCCGTCGGGGTCACCTTGGAGCTCGAAGTCCGAGAATCGGCGCGGGGCAGAGGCCAGCAGGATCTCTTGATCCAACACACCGGCACCAAGCCCTTGGACCGGCTCAAGCTCCGTATGCACACACCCCGGGCAGACGGCACCGTGTCTTCGACCGATGTCCTGCGGTTCATTAGCGTTCTGGATCCTGCTTTTCTACCCGACACCCGCTGGTCGGTGCTGATCGAGTCCATTACGCCAACGCCCGATAGCTGGGTCGAGGTGGTTGAGGTGCGGGTCGACCACTAGCGGCTCATTGCGGAGGTGATAGCTTCGGTCCGCGCCGATACTCGGACGACGTGGCGCGCTACCGCGAAGTATCGCAGCGGGACGTCGGAGACGTGCCTCCGGGTGCCGCGGCCCTCGCCCCCGGCGCCGTCAGGGACAGGCCGGGTTCACCGCGCGGGGGGTGCCGTAGTCACCGCCGCTGGTCCATTGGGTCGCGCCTACGCACCAGTTCCTGTAGTCGTCGTTGTCAAGGTGGGCGTCAGGGCCCATCATCGACCAATCGAAGCTAAGGCTCTTGCCGAACACGTCGGGGAAGGGGTTGCTCGCGTCGTCGTCGTAGTAGACCTCGTCCAGGACGACCCCACCGGGCTCGACGAGGATCACCTCATCGTCGCTGTTGCCGAGATCCATCGCCGTCGCGTAGGCGAAGTCAACCGTGACCCCCCCATTGACCGTCGTCCGGGAGCTTCGACCAAAGACCAGGAACTCGCCCGCCTCGATCAGCATTTCGGTGGTGACGTCGAAGGTGTTTGTGGCTGCGTCGTAGACTCGCCAGTTACACACCCGGATATCCGCCCCCGAGTTGTTGTAGATCTCGAACCACTCCGCGTTGGCGTCGGTGACGGCGCACGAGGATGAGGTCGCCCCGACGCAGGGGTCCTTCATGATCTCGGTGATGACGATGTCCCCGTAGACCAGGAGACCCTCATCACAATCGGTGTCGCAATCGTTGTCGACGGCGTCGCGGGTCTCGGTCGCGCCCGGGTTGACCAGGATCAGCGAGTCGTTACAGTCGGAGCCGCCGTACTCGTCGCTGTCGTAGCCGTCGTAGTCGCGGTCGTAGTCCGACAGGCCGTCACAGTTTTCGTCCGTGCCGTCGTACCAGGTCTCGGTTGCGTCGGGCCGGACGTCATCGGCGGAGAAGTCCGCTGGATTGTAGAAACCGGGGTCGAGGGCGTCGCTGTCGTAACAGTCGCCACCGCCGTAATCATCGGCGTCGTACCCGTCGAGATCGGCGTCATAGTCGGACTCTCCGTCACAATCGGCGTCCGAGCCATCATAAGGCACATCCACCGCACCGGGGTAGACCTCATCCGGGTCAAGGCTGCCGTCGTTGACAAAACTATCGTCGAGCGCGTCATAACAGTCGGTCCCCAACGCGCCTGAGCCGGTTGCGTTGGAGTCGCTCGTGTAGCCGTCGCCGTCCTGATCGTAGTCGTTGGAACCATCACAATCGGCGTCAACTCCGTCGTACCAGGTCTCGGCCACATCGGGATTGACGGCGTCCGCGGTGTCATCACAATCGTCCCCGCCATAAGCCGCGGCGTCGAACCCGTCGGCGTCACGATCGTAGTCGGACTCCCCGTCACAGTCGCCGTCTACGCCGTCGTACCAGAGCTCGGTCGCGCCGGAGTAGGTTGTAGCTACACGATCGTCACAGTCTCCCCCTTCGGGCTCCCTGTCCTGACCATCACGGTCCTGGTCGTAGTCGCTGCCGCCGCTACAGTCCTCGTCGACGCCGTCGTACCAGGTCTCGACAACCCCGGGGTTGATCGAGGCGTCCTCGTCGTCGCAGTCCACCGTGGTGCCGATGGTACGGTAGCCATCGGCGTCCTGATCGTAGTCGTCGGCGCCGTCACAGTTGGCGTCTACCCCATCGTACCAGACATCTTCCGCGCCAGACGAGACGCTGGCGTCACGATCGTCACAGTCCAGGCCGCCACCAGAGGGGTCCGCCTCCCCGTCGCCATCCTGGTCGTAGTCGTCGGCGCTGTCACAGTCGCTGTCGGTGCCGTCGTACCAGACGTCGGTCGCGCCAGGGTAGACCGCCCGGTCGTCGTCGTCGCAGTCGTCACCCCCGTAGGCCAGCGCGTCGTGCGAGTCACCGTCGGCGTCATCGTCGGAGAGCCCGTCGCAGTCGGAGTCCACGCCGTCGTACCAGACCTCCACGGCGCCGGGGCTGACCAGCGGGTCCTCGTCGTCACAGTCACGCCCGCCGTAGAGGTCGGATAGGTAGCCGTCGGCGTCCCCATCGTACTCTTCGATCGAGCCACAGTCCGTGTCACGACCGTCATAGACGTCTTCCGGCGCGCCTGGGTAGGTGTCGGACGCGAGGTCATTACAGTCGTCGCCGCCGTAATCCATACCGTCGTGGCCGTCGCTGTCCTGATCGTAGTCGCTTCCCCCAGAACAATCCCCGTCCAAGCCGTCGTACCACAGCTCCGGGGTGAGCCCGCTGACCGAGGGGTCGGTGTCGTCACAGTCCGTCCCACCATCCTCGAGGCGGTAGTCACCATCCCGATCCTGATCAAAGTCATCACGGGCGTCACAGTCCTGGTCCACTCCGTCGTACCAGACCTCGGTCGCCGCCGGGTGCACGGTGGCGTCGGTGTCCAGACAGTCGGTTCCGCCATTCAGTTGGTCGAGGAAACCGTCGAGATCCTGGTCGTAGTCCGAGCCACCGGAGCAGTCCCCGTCGATCCCGTCATACCAGACCTCGAGAGCACCCAGGTAGGCGCTCGCGAGGGTGTCAAGGCAGTCGTCTCCGTCGTACACCGCCGCGTCCTGCCCATCACCGTCCTGGTCAAAGTCCGACACACCGTCGCAATTTCCGTCGACGCCGTCGTACCAGGCGTCAGGGGCGCCAGGCCACACCGCCGCCGATCCGTCGTCACAGTCCGGACCGCCGTGGTCCGCACTGTCGAAGCCGTCCAGGTCCGCGTCGTGGTCC
>CANKTH010000218.1 GCA_947486185.1 Deltaproteobacteria bacterium | reverse complement strand
GTCACGGACGGCCTGAAGCTCGGCGGGGCTGGCGTACCCGGCTTCCCGCAGCATTTCACGAATCGTGTCGCGGATCGGCCCGTCCAGCACTCGGGCGGCGGGACGGGAGAGGCGTTGAGCAAAAACGTCGGTGAGGGACATCGGAACTCCTGCCCGATACATACGGCGGCCGTGATGTATCGTCAAGGGTTGTATCACGCTCTCGTGCTTACTTCGTTCACTCTATCGTGTGTCGATACACACCTCTCGGCGACCTCGACGAGGCAACCCGCGGTGGCTCAGCTCCGGTGACGCACGAGGAGAGCCTCCACCGCGGCACGGTCAAGCGCGTCGGGCCGAAGCTTGAGATAACGCTGGAGATCCGCAGCACCTTCAACGTTCTTCCCGAGCTGGAGCAGGGCCATTCCCCGGTCCCTCAGCTCCTCCGCCCGTTCTCCCGCGATGAGCAGGAGCCGATTACTCACCTCAACCAGCGCGGCCGCGTCCCGTGCATCCATGAACCGCATCTTCAAGTTGACCAGTACGCGAGTGATGATCGGGCGGGGGCCGACCGGTTCGAGCAGGACGCGTTCGCGGCGATCAGGCCCCAGGCTTCCGAGCAGCTCGCCCACCCCCACCACGGCCCCTCCATCGAAGGGATCTAGGTAAATCCTTGCTGAGCGGTCTCCGACACACACGAGGAATCGTCCGGGGAAACTGACGCCGCCCACCTCCACCCCGAGCCGACGGCCCACGCACATCCACACGATCGACAGCAGGATCGGCAGCCCACGCCGGAGCGTGAGCACCGCGTCAAGGTAGGAGCCACGCACCTCGTCAAATCGCGCGAGATCGCCGGTGAACCCAAGTCTTCCGACCAATGCCGCACGCAGCTGACGCGCGAGCCGGTCGGGCGGCGCGCCGGGATCGACCTGATCCACCACGTCGTGCGCGAGCTGGTCCAACTGGATCCCGAGCTGGACGGCGCTGACCCCCGGATCCCCCATCCGCGCGACGCTGGCGGTGAGAGCCTCGAGATCCAATGCTTCATCCGGCATTCGCGCGAGTAGCGCAAACTCCGTGAGCGGCGACAACATCAGGCGCGCGCGACGGGGAACACCGCGAACGAGCCACGAGCCACCTCCGCCGGCGCATCGTTTGAGCGCAAATCCTTGACGTAGATCCTTGGGGGCGCCGAGAGATCCGCCTGGCCCTCCCCGGCTGGGTACCCCGCAAACGCGATGTGCCGTGCGTCCGGGGAGATCATCGGATGGCTGTTCGCGTACTGATCAAAAAACCGCAGGTAAAATAGCGTTTCTCGGGTGGGCCAGAAGGAGCCGAGCCGCTCGGGCGTCCCGCCCTCGCGCGATACACGATACCAATACAGGCAGTTATTATCTGCATCAACCACGGCGTAGACCAGGAAGTCTCCGAGCGGCGACCAGAAGAACGCGAAGCAGTCGGCGGAGCTGACCGGCTGGCGCTCACCCGTCCGGATATTGACCAGCTCGATGCCCTGGTATGGGCTCATCGAGCCCCCCGGGGCCGCGGAGAGCGCCACGATCGGACTACCGTCAGGGGCGGGGAGGATCGCGAGCAGTCCGGCACGAGAGAGCAGGCTCGTTGTCTCTCGGCCGTCAGGGGTGCCGCGAACGAGATCGGAGTCGCCGTCCGGACGCTGCACAGCGTAGACCGCCTCGCCCGCGACGAAAATCGGGGCGCAGAAGCTCCCGGGTACCCGATCGAGGTGCACATCTTCGGCGGTCCCCAGCGGATCACGAAGCACGAGCCTACCATCCGGCTGGTCGCTGGTGCCCACGTGGACCAGGACCCGCTCGCCGCCGGGGGTCCAGTTGAAAAACAGGGGAACACCGCTCTCCAACGGCCGGACCTGGCCCAGTCGGCTGCGGCGCACCAACGCCAGCACCAGGTCACTGCCCTGTTGCATCAGCAAGGACAGGGCGGCGCCTGAAGGGTGCCACTGTAAGTACACCGGCGCAGCAGACGGAAGATCTGCCCATTGTACCTGTCGAACACCGTCCATATCCAGAGTGGCCACGCGGACTGCTCCCGCGGCGCCATCGGTTACCTCGACCGAGAACGCCGCGATCTCCTGTCCGTCGGGGGACCAGGTGGGCCAGGCCCAGCCTTCCTCCATTTTGCTGAGCATCGACCAGTTGCCACCCGCGCGCGGCGTCGGACCGGTGAGGCGCAGCGCCGCACCGGTAGCCAGATCGAGAGTCTGTACCTGACGATCCCCGTCGATGAATGCGAGTCTGCTCAAGGGAGGAACCCCGCCTCACCGGCCACCCGCCACGCAGACCAGCTGATCGCGAGCAGGGCGAAGATCGGCATCAACATGGCCATCCGGGGGGAGTGATGGCCCTCGGCGAGCCGGGCGGGGCGCACTCGCGACTCGTGCTGGTGCTCGGTCAAGGCGTCCCCCGTGAGCTCACCGAGCCGCGCGCGGCGATCCATCAGGGTCAAGGCCGTGTCGTTGGCGGTCCCGAAGGCACCCAAGGAGAGCCCGAGACAAAGGACCAGGTTGAGTAGCCGGACTGGCGGACTCTGGCCGCTCGCCACGTTGACCAGGATCAGGCCGGACACCGGTAAGGCGACCCCAAAGAGCACGACGCCCAGCCAGCGAGCCCGGCGAAATCGCTCAATCTCAGTGAGTGAAGCTGACATTCAGGACTCCGTCTGCGTAGCGAGCAGGCCGTTGAGGATCATGCGGATGCCGTCGTTGGAGAGGCGCTCGACGTCGGGCCGAATCCCGACGGCGCTGTGTCCCGCGAGGCCGTCGATGATCGCCTTCATCATCAGCGCCACTGCTCGCGTATCGTAGGCCGCGAAAATACCCTCTTCGATACCCTGCTCCACCACGCTGGCGATCCCACCGACGAAGTGCTCGTGGACCCGGGTGACCCGCTCCCGCAGGGCCTCGTCCCGGATGGCCATCTCGCTCATCAACATGAAGAAGCGGGGCGGAGACTTGAGGCCCGCGAAGTAGTCAAGGTACTTCTTGCCAAGATCAACGAGCTTGATCGCCGCCGGCCGGGTGTCTCGTTGGGCCTCCTCGAGGAAGCTCTCCGTGTGGGCGAGCTCCTCGTCGACCAGCGCGTCAAAGATCGCACGTTTGCTGTCGAAGTAGAAGTAGACCGCGCCTTTGGAGAGGCGGGCCCGCCGCGCAACGTCTTCGACGCGAGCGGCCAGAAATCCGCTCTCGATGAAGACCCCACGTGCGGCGCGGAGTATCTGGCCGCGGCGTTCGGCTTCTGGGAGGTGGCGGGTCATAGGCGGCAAGGCCTATCCGGAATGTGGATCCTCGGCATCCCGATCTCGGCCGGCGGGCGCCTCAGCCCTCGCCCCCCCTTCCGCAGGTCGCCCGACGCGCTGATGCTGCCGCGACTGCGGGCCGACCCTCGCAACACCAGCGCATACGACACCTTCTACCTGCTTCTCGCCGAGGCGCTCAGATGCACCCCAATGACGAGGGACAGTCGGCTCGCCCGAGCCCCGCAGCGAAGGGTCACGGTCCACAGGGTGTGAACGACCCGGCGACGGCCCCCTCGCCGCCCCGTGCTCAGGCCGGCACCTCTTCTTCTCCCCCTGCCCGGCGCGCGAACCTTCCGCGCTCCGGCCCATGCACCGGGTCGCGTGACGACCACGGCCACCCCCCAAAACCCGTACGCCGATAGTCCGCGTAGGCTTGCTGGATCTCGGAGGGCGTGTTCATCACGAACGGCCCCTGCGCCACCACCGGCTCGCCGATCGGACGTCCCTGCAACAACAGGAGTTCCGACGCCGCAGCTCCGTTCTGGATAGGCACCTCGGCGTCCCCCTGGAGGCAGAGCCCGACCGGACCTGTCGCGCCCCGGCGCCCGCGGGCCCCTGGTTCCACCTCTCGGGCCCCGACGTGTATAGGCCCACCTGAGAAGGCATACAACATACGGTTGGTCCCCGGCTTTGCCGACGGTAGGATCAGCGACGCATGGGGCTGCAGCTGAAGCGTCCAGATCGCGACGTCCGCCTCGGGGCGGGACGCCCAGGAGCTCGGCGGCGGCGCCGGCGGTCTCGTGCCGCCAAGCTCACCGGCGACAACGGTCACGAGGCTGCGCTTTCCCGTAGGATCATGGATCACCGTGGGGATCTGGTCGGCCCACAACATCTTGAAATGGGGCGCCACCATCTTGTCGGCGCGCGGCAGGTTGAGCCAGATCTGGAAGAGCTCAACCGGGTTTTCCGCGTCATTCCTCAGTAATGGAAACATCTCGGCATGGACGATGCCGGAACCCGCCGTGAGCCACTGCACGTCGCCCCGCCCGTAGCGGGCCGCGGCGCCCATCGAGTCCGCGTGGTCGATGAGGCCGTGACGCACGACGGTGACCGTCTCGAAGCCACGGTGGGGATGGCTGGGAAAGCCAGGAACCACCTCACCGTGGTACATCCGCCAGCCGTCTCGGAGCTCAAAATCATTGCCGAGGTTGCGACCCGCGAGCGAGGCCTGCGGGCCAAACCTGGAGTTGCCCCGCGGATAACGGTCGTCGTGGTGGACGCAGAACCGGAAGGGGTCCAGGGTGTCCCACACAAAGCCCAGTGGGCGCACGTCAAGCACGGGATCGCGCACGGGCATCGTACCTCCTACATCGTGACCGACTCGCAGCCTTAGAGTTCGACCGTTCGTACGCCCACAAGCTCTGGGAGCTCCTCGAGGATCATCCGCT
>CANKTH010000217.1 GCA_947486185.1 Deltaproteobacteria bacterium | reverse complement strand
TATGTGGTCGGGGTTGGCGCCAACGTCGGCGGGCTCAACGGCCAGGTCTACTACGTGCGGCAGACCATCAACGGGGTGGTCTTCAACTCGGTCGAAGCTGCGGTTCCGTTCTAGCCGACTCGATCAGCCCCAACCGGATCTGCTCGGTCAAGCCCCCCTCAACCGCCCGCGCCGCGACCCTCACGGCGTTAGCGAAGGCGCGCGGGTTTGAGCGCCCGTGGGCCTTGATCACCACCCGCTCCAGGCCCAGGAGCGGCGCGCCGCCGTACTGTTTCCAGTCGGTCATCGCCTTGATCTGACGGATGTCGTGCCCGACGAGCGACAAGCCGACGCGCCACAACAGGCGTTCGTCGAATGCTTCCCGCATCAGCCCCGACAACACCTCGGCGACGCCCTCCAGCATCTTGAGCACCACGTTCCCGAGAAAGCCGTCGCAGACCACCACGTCGGCTGTGCCACGTACGATGTCAATCCCCTCGATGTTGCCGGAAAAATCGATGAAGGGATGCTCGCGCAGACGGGCGTGAGCGGCCACGATCGCGGGAGTGCCCTTGTTCGCCTCGGCGCCGTTGGAGAGCAGGGCGACCTTGGGGCTGGGGTTCCCGGAGATGATCCTGGCATAGGCGCTGCCCATCACCGCGAAACCCACAAGATCGTCCGCCGTAGCGCCAAGGGTGGCCCCGACGTCTAGGATGAGCGCGAACGGATCTCCGCGGGGACCATGGGTTTTTTCCGTGGGGTAGACCGCAGCGAGGGCCGCGCGGCGAATGCCCGGCAGCCTCCCGATTCGCGCGGTCGCCGCGAGCACAGTGCCCCCCGTAGGCCCCGCGCTGACCAGAGCCTCCGCCTCGCCTGCTGCAACCAGATCGGTCGCGACCCGGATCGACGCCCCAGGCCGCCGCTCCAACACCTCGTGGGGATCGGCACCCATCGGCAAGAAGTCAGGGGCGTGCACGACGTCAATCCGGCTCGGATCATGCCGGTACTGGCCGAGCAAACTGTGAAGCACGTCCCGATGACCCACGAGCAACGTGTGGATATTGTCGGCCCGGCAGGAGAGGCGCGCCACTCCCTCCACCACCGCCGGGGCACCGGCGTCTCCGCCCATCGCGTCGACCGCGATCCGCAGCACCTTCACCTCCTACCCGCCCGAGGGTAGCACACGGGACCGTAGCAGGGGCCGCGGCAGCGCCTGCCCGCACCACCGCGAGCGAGCTAAGGCAACCGAATGGAGTTGTGGTTGCAGAGCGTGGTGCTGCTGCTCACCGGGCCGTCCTGGTGCGCCGGGGTGCTCGTGGATCCCCAAGGCACCATCGCGACCTCCTACCACTGTATCGCCAACGGCATGCGCCCCCAGGTTGAGCTCCAGGACGGGACGGTGCTGGAAGGCACCGTGATCGCGCGAGACCCCGACCACGACCTCGCCCTGCTGACGGTGGACGCCGGGCGCGTATTGCCGGCGTTGACGATCCGGGGGGACGATCCGGCGATCGGTGAGCGGGTCTACGCGCTGGGCCACCCCTTCGCGAGCGCGGCTACCGGGCGTTACGACGGGCTTTTGCGATGGAGCGTGAGTGAGGGCATCGTGGCGGCCCGCGGCGACTGGTTCTTTCAGACCGACGCGGGGATGAACCCCGGCAACTCCGGGGGCCCGGTGGTGGACGAGCACGGTCGGGTGCTCGGCATCACGTCACGGAAGTTGACAGGAGACAACATCGCTTTTGTGTCCCGCGGTAACCACCTGCTGGCCCTGTTGGTCGCGCCCGACCGCGGGAGCGTGTTCGGTGGAACCTGGGGCGTAGGCCCGGCGGTGGTCCAGTCTGGAAGCTCACTTTATCTGAGCGGGGACATCTGGCTGTCGATCCGGGAGCGGGTGGTGGTGCGCGGTTGGGTCGGCACGACCCTGTCCCCCTTCGGGTCCGGCGTCGCGATCGGCACCCTGGAGCTACGCCAACGCGTCGGCCGGGGCGCGCTGTCGTCCACATTTGACCTTGGCGTCGGCGGGCTCGCGCGTGAGGAGCGCGCGACCCCGGTGGTGAGCGGCAGGGTTGGATTTGGCAACTTCGGTTTTGGCCTGTTTGTGAGCCCCCCTTGGGGCACCCCAGGGCCGGCCCAGGTGGACCTGGTGCTCGACGTGACCCTCCCGGGCGTACTCGGGGTCTTCTGAATTCGCGGACGCGCCGCCTTGCTCACGGGAAGCCGGCGCGGTACCCGGGGGTTCCGCAGACCCCGAGGTGTGAATGTCGTGGAAATCCGCAGTGCTCGTCCTGATCCTCGCCGCGGCGCCGGCATCGGCGTCCGCCCTCGACCTGGTCAAGACCGCATCGAGCGCGGTGAGCACCAAGGGTGTCGTGGTGGGCCTTGGGGCGGCTCAGGTCAGCCTCGATGAATTCGAGAAGGTCATCCTCGACTGTTCAGTGTACCCACTGACCGCGAAGTACGGGGGCGTGCCCGCGCTCACCGAGTGTAAGAACCTCGGACGGGCGGACGGCTACTCGGTGGCCTATCAGCGTACCGGGGGCAATTTCCTGCTCTCCCCGCGCCATTACGTCATCGCGCTCCGCACCGTCCAGAAGACCGACACCAAGGTCGTGATCGAGTGGTGGCTCGTCAAACACACGGGCACCTCGGGCGCTTTTGCGGGCCCCTATGCCAGCACGCTCAACGCCCACGCCGACCATGTGTACACGCCGTACAACACCGGCTCCTGGACCCTCGATCTGACGGCCCGCACCGTCACCTACAAGGCTGGCTCCGACCCGGGCGGGAGCATCCCCGAGTCCTTCGTCAACACCGACGCCGTGTCGGCGTTCGCGAAGGAGCTGCTAAGAGTGAAGTGGGGAGTGGACGTATCCTCGGTCAAGGCTTTGTAGGCGCACTTTGTCGCGGCACGGTGAGCGGTAGCAGCGCGACCGCCAGTACCCCGAGCACTGCGTCGATCACGAGCGTGCGCGGATAGCCCCAGCGCACCACCGCGTGCCCCTGCCATAGCGCCGAGTACGAGATGGTGACGTTGAGAAGTGCCATATACGCGGTGAACTGCGTCGCCGCGACCGCCGGGTTGGTCACGTCCATGAACAAGGCCGACCGCGTGCCGTACATCAAGCCGTTGAAAAACGCGAAAGCGAGCGAAGCAGTCCACAGCGCATCCACGAGGCCCGCCGGGACCACCGGGCGATCCGGGAGATCGAGGGGGATCGGCGTAATCCAACCATACTCGGACATCTGCCATGCGAGCCAGAGCGTCGGGAGCCCAGTGCCGGCGAGCCACAGTGCCAGCCCTCGCCGGCGGCCGATCCGGTCCGACAAGAAACCGCCCAGCACGCACGCGCCCGCGGCGATCACCGCGCTGTACAAGCTCAGCTCGCCGATAGCGGCGTCGGACATCCCCAGCTCTACCGCGAGGTTGGACGACAACGAGAGCGACAGCGCGCAGGCCCCGGCGGGCAGGAGTGCCACGAAGAAAGCCGAAAAGGCATGACGCGTGCCGAACATGGCGCGGAACGAACTCTTGACGAAGCCGACCAGCTCCTCGCGGAGGGCGCTCAGGCCGAGGGGCCGCTCGGGCTCCGCCGGCGCGGCCTCCTGGAGCGGGAGGGCGACAAAGAGCGTCACAGTCAGAATCGTAGCCGATACCAGGACAAATGCGCCATTGAGCCCGAGAGTTGGGAGCAGGAAGAGCATGCCCGCCCCGCCGATCGCCTGGCCGAGGTAGGCCCCACCGAACATCAATCCGTTCGCCAGCCCGCGCTCCTCAGCCGGCAGGGTCTGAACGGCGAGCGCGTCGATCGCGACGTCCTGGGTGGCGCCGAACAGGTTGTGCACCAGGATGATCGTGGTGAACCAGGCCAGGTTCTCCGTGAAATCGACGCTCGCCGAGCCGAGCAGGGTCAACACCATCAGGAGCTGGGCGCCCACGATCCATGCCCGTCGGCGGCCCAAGCGCCGGCTGTGGACGGTGTCGACGACGGGACCCAGCGCCCACTTCCAGGCCCACGGCAGGTAAAGCGTCGCCACAAAGGTGCCGATCTCCTCGGGACCCAGCCCTTCACGCCGCATCTGGGTGGCCAGTGTCGTGGCGGTGAAGCCGAGCGGAATTCCCTCCGTGACGTACAGGCAGAAGAACGCGAAGAGTCGGCCAGTTTTGGAGGCGAGCAGGTTGGGGAAGCTCACAGGATCGTCTTTCCGAGTGCCGACAAGATCAGCCACACCGCGAGGCGCCCGGTGCGGTTCTCGGTGTCGAGCACCGGATTGAGCTCGACCATTTCAACCCCGAGGAGCTTGCCCGTCTGAGCGGCTTTTTCGCAGATCAGGTGCGACTCGCGCACGTTGAGGCCGCCCGGCACCGGCGTGCCGACGCCAGGCGCGTCTTGGGGATCCACCCCATCCAGGTCAAAAGACAGGTGGATACCCACGGTTCCGTCACTTGCGCGCTCCACGGCCTCCTTCACACACACCGCGGTGCCCCGGTCATCGAGCTCGCTCATGGTGTAGACCCGGACCCCCGCCTCGCGCACCAGGGCCCGCTCGGCGCCGTCGACGTCCCGCGCCCCGATCACGCACACGTTCTTTGCATCGAGCGCGGGTTCATCGCCAGCAAGCGCGACGAGCTCGCGTGGCCCGTAGCCGAGGAGCACAGCCAGCGGCATGCCATGGATGTTGCCCGAGGGGGAGGTCTCGGGGGTGTTCATGTCCGTGTGAGCGTCGACCCAGATGACGCCGATCTTCTTGCCTCGATTACGCCAATAACGGGCGATGCCGCTGACCGTCCCGATAGCTACGGAGTGATCGCCCCCCAGGACCACCGGGAAACAGCCTGCCTCGAGGTTTCCCTCCACCTGATAGGCCAGCCG
>CANKTH010000216.1 GCA_947486185.1 Deltaproteobacteria bacterium | reverse complement strand
CGCCGTTCCTGCTCCTTCTCGCCGCCGGACTCGCGACCGCCACCACCGTGTCGTGGCCCCTCGACCTCTCCTCAGAGCTCAGCTACGACCCCAACGACGTGGACGTGAGCGGCGGGTCGGCCCGCCTGCGGGACCTCCTGGGCGGCACGAGCAGAGACGGCGACCTCACGGTCACCTCCACCAGCTTCAACCTGTCGACCGGCGTGTCGGGCAGCCGTACCGTAGCGGACGGCGCGGCGTGGGCGGTCACCGCGACGGTCAGCGCAGGCGCCTCCAGCCTGGAGCTGCCCGCTTACGCCGGCGGCCTCGCCGAAGGCGATGAGCTCCTCCTCCTCGATCTGCAGGGCACCACGTCGTCGACCTCGGGGGTCGGCACCTGGGAGCTGGTGCGGGTCACCGGGGTCAGCGGGACCACGGTGAGCATCGGGGCCACCACCTCCGGATATGACGGCGCCACCCACAAGGTCGTGGCTCAGCGCGTACCCAACTACGCCAACGTCACGCTCTCGACCGGCACGCTCACCGCCGCCGCCTTCGACGGCACCCGCGGCGGCATCGTCGCTTTTCGCGCGTCGGGTACCCTCACCGTCGATAGCGCTTCGACGATCACCGCGTCGAGCCTCGGTTATCGTGGTGGAGCGGGCGGGGTGCTGAGCGCAGGTGGCGCGGGCGGCGAGACCTTCGTCGCGGCGGATGGCCCTGGCGGTAACGACGGGTCCAACGGCACCGGCGGGGGCGGCGGCGGCGAGGGGCCCTCCGCGGCCGTGGGTACGGACGGCGGCAACGGTGGCTACGGCGCGGGCGGCGGCGGGGCCGACGGGACCGACAACTCCGACGACGGCGCGGGCTCGGGCGGCGGCGGCGGGTACGGCGGCGGCGGCGGTGGCGGCGGCGGTGGGACCGGCTGCGGCGGCAGTGTCGGCGGCAGCGGCGGCGCGGGCGGAGCTGCGGGGGTTGTCGCGGGTGGTGGTGGAGCTTCGTCGTGTGCAGGGGGGAACGGCGGCGCCGCCGGCAGCGCCGGGGCCAGGGGTTTAGGCAGCTGCTACGACGGCACCACACGGGCCGGCGAGGTCGGTACGGCGACGCTCGGCGGCGGCGGCGGAGACACCTGCGGATCCCACTACGGCGGCGGCGGGGGCGGCGGCGGTGTCTACTACGGCGCCTCCGACCTCTCGACGCTGTTTCCGGGTGGAGGCGGCGCGGGAGGTGGCGGCTGCACGATCAGCGGCACCGGCACCGAAGGCGGTGATGGCGGCGGCATCGTATTGGTCTATGCCACCGCCGCGACCGTAGCGGGGACCATCCGGTCGGACGGACAGACCGCGACCCGATCCAGCACCGCGCACCGGCAGGGTTCGGGTGGATCCGGGGCCGGTGGCTCCGTCTTCGTCCGCGCCGGGAGCGCCACGATCACCGGCTCGCTCAGCGCGACCGGCGGCTCGGCCGCTACGTTTGCGGCGGGTATCTCGGGCGGTGGCGGCGGCGGCGTAGGGCGGATCCGGCTCGACGCGGACACGCTGAACGGGGTGGCCGCCGCGGACGCCGGCTTCGGCACCACCGTCGCGGGGATCACCAGCCCGGACGCCGGGGACTACGGCCCCGCGGACGGCGGGTTCCCGACCGAGGCGCGGGTGTGTGGGGTGGTCCCCGCGACGGGCACCGTCCCCTTCGTATGGACCGGGTTCTCCTCGACCGAGACCCCCGACGGCGGCGCCGTCGCCTATGTCCTGTCAGAAGATGGGAGCACCTGGCTCTGGTACGACGGCTCCGCGTGGTCGCTGTCCCTCGACGGATCCGATGCCAACACCGCAGCGGAGATCGACGCGGCGATCCCGGATTTCGGCGGCACGGACGCCTACTGGTGCGCTTACCTCATCGGCGATGGTACCCAACAGGTCGCCCTCGATGGGGTCGAGATCCGTTGGGATGACGACGCGGATCTGGACACCGTTGGCACCGAGACCGACAACTGTCCGGCGGACCCCAACACCGATCAGGCCGACCTGGACGGCGACAGTCTGGGCGACGTGTGCGACGATGACGTCGATGGGGACGGCTTCGACACGCTCGCGGCGGGCGGCTCCGACTGCGACGACCTCGACGACACGATCCACCCGGGCGCCACCGAGAGCTGGTACGACAGCGTGGACCAGGACTGCGACGGGCAGTCGGACTTCGACCAGGATGGCGACGGCCAGGACAGCGATACGTTTGGCGGCAGCGACTGCGACGACATCGACGGATCCATCTACGCGGGCGCTACGGAAATCCCCTACGACGGGATCGACCAGGACTGCGTCCCCGCCAACGACGACGACGCCGATGGGGACGGCTTCATCGCCGAGTCGATGGGGGGTACGGACTGCGATGACACCGATGCGAGCACCTATGTTGGCGCGCCGGACGCCTGGTACGATGGGATCGACAGCGACTGCGCCGGGAACTCCGACCATGACCAGGACGGCGACGGCGGCGACAGCACGGGCACCGGCGGCGACGACTGTAACGACCTGGATCCCAGCATCTACGCGGGCGCCATCGACGCCTGGTACGATGGGATCGACAGCGACTGCGCCGGGAATTCCGACCATGACCAGGACGGCGACTCCTACGACGGTACGAGTTTTGGCGGGGATGATTGCGACGATCTCGACGCATCCATCTCCCCGGATGCGACCGAGGTCTGGTACGACGGGGTCGACCAGGACTGTAGCGGCGGCAGCGACCTGGACGCCGACGGCGACGGGTTTGACGCGATCATCGCGGGCGGCGACGACTGTGATGACTCCGATGCCGCCACCTACGTCGGCGCCACCGACGACTGGTACGACGGCGTCGACAGCGACTGCGCCGGAGACTCGGACTACGACGCCGATGCGGACGGCTTCGACAGCGATCTGTGGGGTGGCACCGACTGCGACGACGACGATCCGGCGATCAATCCGGATGCAGCCGACACCGCTTACGACGGGGTCGACACCGACTGTGACGGCGGGTCCGAGGGCGACTACGACGGAGATAGCTGGGACATCCCCGATGACTGCGACGACACCGACGCCGGGGTCAACCCCGATGCGTCGGACACCTGGTACGATGGTATCGATCAGGACTGTGACGACGCGTCGGACTACGACCAGGACGGCGATAGCGCGGACAGCGCCGACTACGGCGGCACCGACTGCGACGACACCGATGCCTCAGTGTTCCCCGGCGCGGTGGAGGTGCCTTATGACGGCATCGATCAGGACTGCTCAGGCGACTCGGATCTCGACGCCGATGGTGACGGCGTCGATAGCGCCGATTTCGGCGGCACCGACTGCGACGACGCCGACGCGACGGTCTACCCGGGGGCGTCGGACGACTGGTACGACGGCATCGACAGCGACTGTGCCGGCGACTCCGACTACGACGCCGATCTCGACGGTCACGACTCGGATCTTCATAGCGGCGACGACTGCGACGACGCCGATCCGACCATCAACCCGCTGGGAACCGACGTCCCGTACGACGGCGTAGACGCCGACTGCGCGGGCGGCTCGGACGATGACGCCGATGGAGACGGCTACGACTCCGAGATCTACGACTCGGGGCTCGACGGCGGCGATGACTGCGACGACAACAACGTGACGGTCTACCCCGGCGCCCCGGAGATCGTGGACGGCCTCGACAATGACTGTAACGGCATCATCGAGGACAACGACAATGACGGGGACGGCCTCTCCAACGGGGATGAGGCGCTGCTGGGCACCGATCCGGACGACGCCGATTCCGACGACGACGGCCTGTACGACGGCACGGAGGCGCCCGATGTCAGCGCGCCCGATGATCATGACGGCGACGGCCTGATCGACGCCCTCGACCCGGACGACGACAACGACGGCCTCGCGACGTCCGACGAGATTGGCGACTACAACGCGGAGGATCCCGCTGACGAGCCGCCCGACACCAACGCCGACGACGTTCCGGACCACCTCGACACCGACAGCGACGGCGACACCCTGCCCGACAGCGACGAGGGCCTCAGCGACACTGACGGCGACGGATCGGCCGACGCCATGGACGATGACGACGATGGTGACGGCATCCTCACCGCCCGCGAGCTGTCCGAAGACGCCGATGGGGACGGCGACGCCGACCCCGACGCCGACGGGGATGGTTCGTCCAACCACCTGGACCGTGACAGCGACGATGACGGGCTGGACGACCTCGACGAGGGTGTCGCCGACGAAGACGGCGACGGCATCGCCGACTACGTGGACCCGCTCGAGGAGGATTCGCCTCCACCGGACGACAGCGACTCGGTCCCGCTCTCCGACGACTCGGATGACAGCCCGAGCATCGACAGCCCGAGCACCGACAGCCTGCCAACCGACACCGGCGCGATCCCCAAGTGGGACTACGAAGGCGGTGGGGGCTGTGGCTGTGACGCCGGAACCGGCGCGGGCGCGCTCGGTCTGCTCGGTCTGCTCGGCGTGCTTGGGCGTCGTCGCCGGCAAGAGTAGCGCCCGGCGGAGACGATCCGGCGCGGCCCGAAAACCGCCTCAATCCTCACAAAGGTGGATGAGGCTCCGACGCCACACTGGGGCGCGCCTGCCCCACAACGTTGCCCCGGAGCCGGGGCCAGGACCGCCGTGGTCGCGCGAACCCTCCCGGCGCCGCGCGTGATCGGGCTCGGAGCGGCCACTTCGGCGCCGCGCGCCGTCGATCCGGGGCTGGCCTGTCACTTGCATCGGTCCCGCGCGGTGACCCGTCACGCCAGCCCGGAGGCGACCGTCGGTACATCGGGTGAGATTCCCGTGTGCCCCTACGCCGCTTCCGCCGCCGCCTTCTCGCCCAGGCGCTTGTACGCCTCGGGCGTGAGCTGCGCGATCGGAAGGTTGAACACCTTCT
>CANKTH010000215.1 GCA_947486185.1 Deltaproteobacteria bacterium | reverse complement strand
CGAGCCGGAGACGGCGGACGACGGCTCGCTGACGGGGGTGCCCGTCGGCACCTTTCCGGCGCCGGCGCTCCTGACCCGTACCTCGGGCGAGCTGCTCGGCAAACGTGCATGGCCTCGGGTTCTGGCGGAACGTCCCGTGCTTTTTGTGCTCGGCCCCCGAGATGTGGGTAAGACCGAGGTGGCGCGTCGCCGGCTGGGTCCCGACCACCGGACGGTCAACGGAGACGGCCTCCGCCGCGCAATCATCCAAGCGGCCCGTTACCGCGGCTGGGATCGTGAGCTCAGGACGACCGACCGGCTGCTCCTCGATGGCATCGACTGTCTCGAAGGGCGTTTCGGTGCCGTGGATCTTCTCGGCTCGTTGATCCGCGAGCGCGCGACCTCGGGTAGGCTGACCGTCTTGTGTGAGGGGGTGGACACGTCGGTGACGCGCCTCTACGCTACCTTGCCCCTCGTGCTGCGAGCCACTTTGCTGCTGCGTTTTCCGGTTGGCCGCGGACGCCGGCGTTATGTGACCGAGCGCTGCGCCGACCGCAAGCTCGATCCGGCCCTCGCCCGGCAAGCGGTGTTGATGGAGCCCTGGAGCTATCGGTTGGTCGACGCTGCGTTGGACCGGCTTGCCGAGGCCGAACCTCGGTTTGACGCTCCTGTTCCCGCGCCTGGTCCGGCCCGACCGCTTGACCGTGCCCGCGGCACCCAGAGCGACCCGGTAGTGGCGGCGCCGAAGTCCAGCCGGCGGGCGTGACACTCGGATGAACCCGGGCCGCCCTCTGGTACTACTCGGCGTCCTCTGCGGGTTCCTCGGCTGCGAGCCCGCGTCTATCGTAGTGCCGTCGGCACCGACGGTCCCACCTCGTCTCGACTTCAAGGCCGAGGCGTCCACCACCGTGTGGCGTGCGCTGGAGCACCTCGACAGCGCCACCATCCTCCTCCCAGCGGCCTCCTCCAACACCTCGTTTGACGGCACTTTTGTGCTCCCCGACACGTGGGTGAGCGCCGGTACCCGCGTCGGCCGGTACCAGGTCTACTACCAGCCCCTTCCGTTCACCGAGTCGGCGCCAAGGCCAAACTACTCGCCTTGGGGTTCAACTTTGTGGCAGAACGGCGTCGAGGTTCCGTACGCGAACGACGTCACCCAGCTGGCGGACGCCGGCTGGTTCGTCGAGGACGGCCAGCTGCTGATGATCGTGCTCGAGCCCCCTTCCGGCGTCGAGCTCAGGGCGCCCGAGCTCGCAGCCCGGGTACGCGCGCTCGATCCGGTGGGGTCGGGGCAGAGCCCGGCCCAATTTGTCAAGGCAACCGCAGAGATCGGGGCACGGACGCGGCCGGCCCTTCACCTTCCGGCCCCCGCGAGCGCGAGCTTTCGGGTCTCAGTTGCACCCGCGTCGTACCTTGACCTTGGGGCGGCGCTCATCCAGCTCCCGCTCGCCGTCCGCTCAGACGGCGCGACGGTATCCGTGGCGGTCAACGGCACCGAGCTCTGGCGCCGGGAGCTCAAGGCCGGCGACGCCCCGATCGAGGCCGATCTTTCGCTTGCGGCGTACGCGGGACAGGAGGTGGAGCTCCAGTTCAACACCGAACCCGGTGCCGACGCGGCCCATGACTATGTCATGATAACGGCTCCAACGTTACGACAGACAACACCACGCGCACCGCGCCACCTGCTGCTCGTAGGTATCGACACCTTGCGGCAGGACGGGCTCTCGGTGCAGGGCTACCGCCGGCGTACCTCGTCCGACCTCGACAGCTGGGCCGCAAACGCCTTTATCCTCGATCATGCCTGGGCGCCGGCGCCCCGCACTCGCCCCTCGTTTCGGACCGTGTTGACCGGGCGCTACCCTCTCGCTGCGTCTGCAGCCCCCGCCCTCGCGGAGCTCCTGAGCGCCGCCGGATACCGCACCGCCGGATTCACGGCCAACGTACATCTGGTCCCGCGGTTCGAGTTCAACCGAGGTTTTGAAGAATGGTATTACCAGAACGGGGCCACGGCCGAGCAGCAGTGCAACCGCATGCTGGATTGGATGCGTGAACACGAGGATGAAGACACCTTCGTGTTCCTACACCTGATGGACCCTCACACCAACTACAACGCGCCTGAGCCCTTCAACGCTCGTTTTCGTGAAGGGGCGGCGCCGCCGGGCCTGTCGGAGCGATTCAACCGTTGGGAAGTCTACCAACTCATGCGCTCGCACCGGCTGACGAGCGCGGTGCAGACATACATTCGCTCCCTCTACGACGGCGAGGTGGCCTACGTCTCACACCAGCTCACCCGCGCCCTCCTCGCCTTCGAGGCGCTTCAGGGAAGTGCCCTCTCGGTGATTGTATCCGATCACGGTGAGGAGTTTTGGGATCACGGCGGGTTCGAGCACAACCACAGCGTGTACGACGAGCTCATTCGTACGCTCTTCTGGATCCGCACCCCCGGTGGCTACGGGGGGGGACCGCATCGTATCGACGCGCCGGTTGGACTGATCGACGTCACCCCGACGATCCTCGACATCGCGGAGGTCCCCGCGGACCGCCTGCCGAGCTTCGACGGCGTGTCCTTACGCGCTCTGGTAGACGAAAACCGCCAAGCCGAACGGTCTGCGCTGCTCGACCGGCTACGCGCTCGACCGCTGTACGCCGGCCACCTGATGTTCGACCGCGACCGGTGGGCAGTGATCTTCCAGAACTGGAAGTACATCCTACATACGTCGACCGGTCGTGAAGAGCTGTACCACCTCGACGCCGACCCACTCGAACGAGAGAACCTCGTTGGAACGGCCGAGACCGAGCGACTGGTCCGCATGCGCCAGGCGATGGAGGAGGCGACCGGATGGCCGGTGAAGTCCGGTTGGCGCTTCCGACTGGGCGGTGAGCCGGGATCTCATCTGGAGGTTGCCTTTGACGCACCGATTTTGTCAGCGGGTATCATCGATCCCGAAGCAGACAGCCTCAAGCGCGCTAACCTCGAGTGGGGGGAAGTGCCGCCGGTGACCGTCGCGGAGGTCGGCACGGTCAGCCTGGACGCGGAGCGGAGGGTCATGCGCTTCACCGCCGGACCCAAAGCGCCAAGCCAGGTCCTTTATGTCGCGTGCGATGGACCGTGCCCGGCAGCCGTTGTGAGGGCCGGAGGCGAAGAAGCGCCCCTCACGCTTGGAAATCTACGGGTGCGCGGGTTCCGGGCCATCGCCGAGCCGGGCACCCTGCTCTTGCCTACGGTCACCGAAGCCGACGTACTCGCCGGCGCACACGATGCGGCACAACAACATGCACTGGAGCAGCTCGGGTACCTGCACCCCGACTGACCCGTCGAACAGCAAGCTGAAGCGGCCGCGCTGCGCCAACGCCGGTGACTCGTTAGCGGGGAACCGTGGAAGATCTGCAGATCAGCCCCGGCATCTGGGTGCCCGCCAACATGATCGGCGTGGCGGCGGTGCGCAGCTCGGGCCCGGGCGGACAAAACGTCAACAAAGTCTCCTCAAAGGTACAGCTACACGTACATCCGTCCGCCGTCGTCGGGCTCGACGCCGGCCAGTACGCCCGACTGCTCGTCGGCGCGGCCTCGTTGATCGCCACCGACGGAAGCATCATGATTCAAGCGCAGCACCATCGCGACCGATTGGCCAACCTGGACGCGGCGCTCACGCGGCTCAGGCGGCTGATCGAGGGCTGCCTCGTCGCGCCGCGACCTCGCCGCCCGACGCGGCCGAGCCGCGGCTCAATCGAGAGGCGTCTGCGAGAAAAACGGCAGCGCAGCGACACCCGCAGGGCCCGGGGCATACCCAAGGACTGACAGAATAGGGGCGGGAGTTCAGAAACGCGCCACTACAGTCCGCCTGCGCTCAGGTCGCGCGTTCGAGCTGCCGAAGCTCGATAAGCACCTACGCCCACGCCCGATCGAAGTAGGCGAAGGTGGCGCTCCATTGGGACTCAGGGTCGGCCAGACCGCTCTCTGGCCAGCCGAGGTGCGTGATCCGCACCCGCGTACCGCCGTCCACCGCCTCGAATTCGACCGTGACCCAGGTGTGTTGCGGACGGGTCTCGGCGAGGTGAGGTGGCGCGTTCCAGGTGAAGCTCAAAATGCGCTCGGGGACAAAACTGAGCACCCGGCAGCCTTCGCTCCCACGCACGCCCGGCGGCGCGTCGCTCATGAAGTAGAGCTCGTAGGCGCCCCCAATCCGAAGTTCGACCCGCGCCTCGGGCACGAGCCACTGGAGGCCCTCTGCCGACACCCACCGCGTCCACGCGACAGCCGGCGGCTCCGACACGACCGTCTCGTGCTCGATGCGGCAGGCGGAAAGATCGCCCTCCGCAGCACCAAGCCGAGCGCCGGCGTCGACCACGGCGATCGGGCCCCGCACCGCATCGCCGCCCGCCTGCGCCGCGCTGAGGCGGAAGTGAGGATTGACGATGAGGCCGATCCGATTGCCGAAGGGGTCGAGCATCGTGCCCACCACGATGTCACCGCCAACGTCGCCCGCGTCGAGCTCCCTGACCGCACCCAGCGCCAGGAGCGCGTCGATGGCGCGGCTCACGTCGTCCACCGCCCACAATACCGAGGCGCTGCCCGAGCCGGGCACCATCCCAGGCTCCGCGGGCTGAATGCCCAACTCAAAACCACCTACATTAAAACCCACATAATAGGGCTCATCGAAGTATGGGCCGAAACCCAGCACGCGAGCATACCAATCCCGCGCACCCGCCAGGTCGGCGACGTGAATAGCGCTCGTACGGAGACCCTTTAGCACGGAGACCTCTCTCTACTGAACGCCTATTATGGGTATCCGGTTGCCTCACGACCCTTCGGTCGGTGACGAATCGGGGGCGGCCCCGGACGGATGCACCCAGCCGCCCTCGTCGCCAACTCTGTAGAGCGCGTCGTACTCCAATGGCACGCTGTCGTTCACCAGCAGCCGTAGACAT
>CANKTH010000214.1 GCA_947486185.1 Deltaproteobacteria bacterium | reverse complement strand
TCACGGTGATCTCGTCGTCGGCGCCACCTGCGCCGCCGCGGGCGCCGAGGAACGACTTCAGCTTTTTCCGAATTCCCCAGGGTGTCATCGGCGATCCTCCTCCGCAACCTCAAGTTCACGGACCAGATAGGCGACCGCATCCTCGACCGAGTCGGTGCGGTGGACCAGCAGCAGGTCGCGCTCGTTGATCGTGCCCCACTCGACCATCGTGTCGAGGTTGAGCACGTGATCCCAATACTCCGTGCCAAAAAGCACCATCGGGAGGCGCTTCTTGATCTTGCCAGTCTGCCGGAGCGTGAGGATCTCGAACAGCTCGTCGAGCGTGCCAAAGCCGCCGGGCATCACCACCATCGCCTTGGCGAGGTAGGCGAACCAGTACTTACGCATGAAGAAATAGTGGAACTCGAAGGCGAGCTCCGGGGTGACGAACTCGTTGACCTTCTCTTCGAAGGGTAAGGAGATTCCGAGCCCCACGCTGCGGCCGCCAGGCACGAGCGAGGCCCCACGGTTGGCGGCGTGCATGATGCCCGGCCCTCCGCCTGACGCGATGAGGTAGCGCCGTTTTCCGGCCGCTCGGGCGAGGCTCCACTCGGTCAGCCGGCGGGCGATCTCCATGGTGTCCCCGTAATAACGGGCGATTCGGGCGGCGCGACGCGCCTGGGCGAGCGCACGCTGCGCGTGTTCGCGGCCGAGCTCTGTGGTGGCCGCAGCGACCGCCTCTTCGGCTTCGACCACCTCCAACGCGACATCTTCGGGCGCGCGGACCCGCGCGGACCCGAACACCACGATGGTGTCGTGCACCTTCTGCTGAATGAACCGCGCTTGGGGTTCTTCGTACTCGCACAGGATCCGGATCGGACGGGCCACCGGGTCGGTCAAAAACCCAATATTTTTGTATGCTTTCTGCGTGATAGGCATCCGTTCTTCTACACCCCGTCGCGCGCGGCGGTCGGCCGGCGACCGTCGGTCATAACCCAAAGCCGGGTCCCGAGCCGAAGCGCGTCCCCCATTTTGCGCTCCACGCCGGAATTGTCGGGCGCAGGAGCGGGCGCGGTAGCGCTCTTCGCGGGCTCCGGTGTCAAAGGCAACATCAACCCACTGTGAAGAGCCACGCCGCCGACGCGTAGGCAGATTCAGCTGCTGGCGCCGCCCCGAGGGCGCCTCAACGTCCACTCAACCCACGGAGACGCCAGTGAAAACTTCACCCTTCTTCCTTGCCCTTCTCGCCACGCTCTCAGGCTGTATCATCTACGACGACACCGACTGCCGTGGCAAACATTGTGAGGACGCCGACGGCCTGAACGACACGACCCAGACGGGAAATGGTGGTCACAACCCCGTTGACGATGGGGTGGACGACACCGGCACCCCCACCGAGGAGCCCGCCGACATCGAGGTGGTGTTCAGCTTCGAGCCGGGACAGGTCGAGGTGGGAACGGGCGTCTTCGGGAGCCTGCGCGCCGATCAGGACTTCGACTTCAGCACCATCTCCACCTTGAGCTTCTACGGGGACGCCAAACTTGACGTCTGGGAGGCCCGCGATGGCGAGGTGTTGATGGCGGTCACCGTGCCGGCGGACGCGGAGATCGGCTCTCGTCCGGATCTCCTGATCGAGTTCGTGTCAGGCGAAGTGGAGCTCCTCGAAGACGTGTTCGAGATCGTTGAGGTCGGCGGCATCGTCGAGGATCCCGACACCGACACCGACACCGGCACGAGCGGCGGCACCGACGACACCGGAGACACCACGACCGACCCCTGCGAGTAGCCCAAGGACCGGCGGGCGGTCACGCCCGCTGAGGCCCCCCTGGAGTCCCGATGGCTTCTTCCTCCATCTCGCTCGACACGACGATAGTCCGCGCTCACGTGGAGCCAAGACCCGTGGCTGTCGAGTTGGACATCACCACCCTCTATCGCCGTTATGGCGATATGGTGCTTGGGAGGTGTAGAACGCTCCTGCGCGACCCCATCGAGGCCCAGGACGCGACCCAGGAGGTGTTCCTCAAGCTCCACCGATACCGCGACAGCTTTCGTGGTGAAGCGTCGCCTTCCACCTATCTTTTCAAGATCACCACCACGATCTGCCTCAACCGTATCCGATCGCGCCGTCGTCGCCCGGAGGATCCGGTCGAGGAGCTGCCGCCGGGCGAGCCCACCGACGGGCTCTTGGACGCCCTCGCGCTCCGGCAGCTCCTGGATCGGCTGCTTGCAGGCGAAGATGAGCGCACACAGTCCTGTCTCATCTACCACTACGTCGATGGCATGACCTACGACGAGGTCGGCGAGCTCCTCGGCATCTCGGGCGCGGCCGTCCGTAAACGTATCGCCACTTTTCGGAGTTCGCTCCGGCAGTCCCCGCCCGACTGGCTCACGGAGGCCGACCGATGACCCCGCACCTCTCCACCCTCACCCTGCATCGCTTCCGGCTGGGCGAACTCTCGTCAGAGGCCGAGGTAGAAGCCAAACAACATCTGGGCGCCTGTCCCACCTGTGAGGCGCGTATCGGGGTGCAGCATCGGCAACGCCTCGCTTTCGTACAGGCGCCCGTGCCCCCGGCGATCCTCGCGGCGGACTCACCGCCCTGGTGGTCCCGGCTCCGCGCGCAGCTCTGGGCCGTGGGCCTGGTGCCTGTCGCGGCGGCGGTGCTGATGATGATCGGTGGAGTCCCCGAAGAAGTGGCTGGCAGCTGGTCAGAGATTGACGCCGGCGTGGTCGAGACGCCCGGGCTGGCGGGAGAGACGCGGGAGAAGGGCGAGGCCGGTCGGCTCGAAGCCTGGCTTCAGACCGGCAAAAGCAGCCGGCTCCTCGAGCCGGGCGAGACCCTGCTGGCGGGCGCGCGGGTGCAGCTCAAGTTTCATCCGGCCGGTCGGCGCTTTGTCACCCTGGCTGGGCGGGACGGTTCAGGGAGCGTCGAGGTCTACGGTACGCTGCCGGTGAACGAAGGGGGTCTTCAAACGGCACCTTTTGCGCTCACCCTCGATGGGAGCCGGGGGCCGCAGTCTTTCTTCGCGGTGTGGAGCGACCGCCGGCCGGACGCAGACCAGCTCGTCGCGGAGCTTGGGCGGGAGAGCCCGAAGCTGCCCGGCGCCGAGGTTGCCCGTATCTCTTTTGAGAAGGAGTGAGCGTACGTGGGGATCTGGCTCATCGGCTCTACTGTTGGCGCGGTGCTGCGTCACGCGCTGATCGTCGGCGCGAATGAAGGGGGCGGCACGCTCGAGCCGCTCCGCTATGCAGAGACCGACGCGCAGAAGGTGGCCGAGGTGCTCGTCGAGCTCGGAAGCTTCGACCCGGCCTTTGTGACCGTGCTCTACGCGCCGAGCCCCACCGAGCTACACGCCGCGCTCGAGGCCCACGGCGCGATCGCCGGTGGTTTTGACGAGGATCTTTTCCTGTTCTACTACTCGGGCCACGCGGACGCGCGCGGACTCCGGGTCGGCACCTCCAGCATCGCCTACGAGACGCTCCGTGGGGACATCCGGGCGATCGACGCGGAGGTCAAGCTCGGAGTGCTCGACGCATGCCGGTCGGGCACGATCACCCTTCTGAAGGGCGCCGCGTTGTCGGCGCCTTTTTTGGTGGAGGATCGGCTCGCGGCCGAGGGAGAGGCGTGGATGACCGCGGCGTCGGCTGACGAGGCGGCCCAGGAGTCAGACCAGCTTCGAGGGAGTTTTTTCACGCACTATTGGATCTCGGGTATGCGGGGCGCGGCCGACACGGGCGACGGCGAGGTGAGCCTCAATGAAGCTTACGCTTATGCCTCCGAACGGGTGGTCGCGCATACGGGGGGCACGGAAGCGGGCGTACAACATCCTAATTTCGACTATCGACTCCGCGGCCAGGAGAGCCCCTCGCTGACCAAGGTGTCGCTCGGGCGCGCGACGGCGACCCTGCCCGCCGACCTTGAAGGCCAGGTGCAGGTGCTCCGCCTGCCCGACCGGACGCCGGTGGCCGAGGTGGCGAAACGGCGCGGCACTCCGGTGACGCTCGCGCTGGCGCCGGGGACGTACAAATTCAGGTTGGCCCAAGGTAAAGAGATGCGGGAGGCTATCGTTGGAGTCACCGACGGCAGCCGCCTGACGGTGTCGCGCTGGGGCGACGTCGGGGTGGAGGCTGGCACGGTGAAGGGCCAGAGTCTGGTGTTCGATCCTTACACGATCAGCCGATGGTCGGAGACGGGCAAGGAGTGGCTGAGCGCTCGGGTGAGCACCGACAACCTCAGGGAGTCGCCCCTGATCGCCGGCGGACTCTCGACGATCGTGCCGGGCGTCGGGCAGTTCTACAACGGGCATTGGGGAAAAGGAACGTTGCTCTTCCTGGGGACCGCCGCGGCGCTCGGTGGTTCGATCGGGTCAAACGACACCGGCTTCTTCACGGGCGCAATCACGGGCCCGGACTACCTGCGGATGAGCGCGGCGATGCTCTGGGGAGCGTCGATCGCCGACGCGGCGTACCGGGCCCAGGAGCTGGAGCCTTTCCGCCCCCAAAAAGGTTGGACGATCGCTACCCATTCGGCGTGGATGCCCACGGTCGGCTGGAGCACCCCGGCTACAGCTGGCATCAACCTGGAGTGGATCCTGCCGCCGCGTGGCATGTCGGTCGAGCTGGATCGTGCCGGCTGGACCCGGAGCCCGGACGGGGACTCGACCTGGGGCGCGGGCGGCCGGCTCAACTTGTTCGTCGATGGAACGCGCTTTCGCCCTGGTGTTTTCGTCGGTGTCGGCGGCCGGGTGGTCGACGCTCAGAGCGCGCAGACCGCTGCGCTCCTCCGGGAGGAGGAGCCGGACATTCTCGAGCTCGAGGCGCGCTGGGTGACCGGCGGCGGGGCCGCGCTGCGTTGGTACATCACCCCGCGCTATTTCGTGCAGCAGGAGCTCCGGGTGGAGACGGACGGCGGGCCGGTGGCCCTGGCGTTCGGCGGGGGCCTCGGCCTTCACCTCGGGCACTGAACGAGGCCTA
>CANKTH010000213.1 GCA_947486185.1 Deltaproteobacteria bacterium | reverse complement strand
GCTTTCTCTTGAGCTTGGGTCTGGCCTGTGTGGAGGTTCCCGTTAGCACGGTCAGCGCACCTGCCGAGCAGGGCCCCGCGGAAGCACCCACCTACGAAGGACGGATTTCCGCAGCACTCGCGCGGAGTCACAGTGTGACGCTGGATGCCGCGACCTTGAAGCTGATCGGCCAGCGCCCCCTCCTCGCCGACGCGCCCGATCGGTACAAAGGTACGGACGGGCTCAAGCTCTCACGGTGGGACGCCGCTGCCGACGCGCTCCTCACGGATGCGGACGAGGCGCCCGCCGCCGACCTGCTGCTCAAGAGCGCGCCCTGGCTGCTCGTGCTGAGCGAGGTGCGCCCCTCGGTCGACCGGGACAGCAAGGTCCTGTCGCGCGTGTACCACCACGACGCCTTGGGCAGGTTTCAGCTGGTCTATGTAGGTAGGGGCTACCTGCTCTACCGGATCCGGCCCGACTCGGTGTCCTTCCCGCCCGAGATCGCCGCCGGTGCGATCTCGTGGATCCGCGAGACGCTCGCCGGGCGGTCTCCCGCGCCTTTTCCGCCGCTCACCACCTCGGAGGGCGAATGGAACCTCATCACCACGATCCGGGGTCAGGGTCAGGAGCTCGCCATTTCGCTCTCCGAGGGCAAGACCCTGGACCGCGCCCTGTATGAAGCCGCCGAGGACCTCGAGACCGCCCACCGGCGCTACCGCGAGACCACAGGTTTCCCGCGCATCTCAGAGCATATCGCCGACCTGCGTATCGAGATCCATCGGATCATCGAACGTGCGCCGATCGCTCCCGACGCGCGGAGCGACGAGGAACTGAAGAGCCTGTGGGAGCTCGGGATTGACGGGGCGATCCTCCTGGACCGTAAGGGCAAGAAGAAGCAGTCTGGCTCGTGGCCGGGTTCGGTCGCGGCCACCCGCGGCATCAACAATCCTGACAGTTACCTGCGCGCCCTCGCGCGGGAATTCCGTTGGGACAGCATACGCCCCTGGCGGGAGCCCGAGATCGAGCTCGCGATCATCCGAGACGTCCACTACGTCGAGACGCCTGGAGTCCAGCGGGATGGCCGGAACGACGTCGCGCCGGCCTGGCGAGGCAGCCTGCCGGTGCCCCCGTCGATGGTGACGTTGGAGCATGTCAAACAGTCGATCATCCTCTCGGGCGAGTGGTACCTCTCGAACCTCCAGCACGATGGCTCGGTCACCTACAAGTATTGGCCTGAGGACAATCGTTACTCGGACGAATACAACCATGTCCGTCACGAGCTGGCCACCTGGAACCTCTGGCAGTCCTGGACCCTCGATCCCCGCCCGGAATTCCTGGACGGTGCCGTCAAGGCGCAGGACTGGACCCTACGCGCCCTCGTCGACCGTAAGGGTAACGACTTCGCGGCCTGGGAGCTTGAAGATATCGCCAAGAGTCCGATGAAGGACGAGCTGCTGAAAGAGGGTATGGCCTACCTCGACTACGGCAACAACAGCAAGCTCGGCAGTGTCGTGGTGGGGCTGTTCGGCATGATCGAGGTGGCGCGGGCCCAGAATGACCACAGCAAAGACGAGCTGATGCGCGACTTCGGGCGCTTCGTTCTGTTCATGCAGGATCCGGACGGGCGTTATCGCGGCTACCACGTGCCCAAGAGCCACAGCTACCGGGACCAGACCAACGACATCGTGCCTGGCGAAGCGGCACTCTCGCTGGTGTACCTCTACGAGTGGTTCAACGACGAACGTTATCTCGAGCCGCTCGATCGCTTTTTCTCCTATTACTCCCCATGGTTTCGGGAGCGCGCCGCCAAGCGTCGGCCCAACGGCGTGTGGCCCTCACACATCTACGAAAACGACACCCGGTTGGAGCTGGTCCAGTTTGGGCCCTGGACCGTGATGGCCGCCAACGCGTTCACCCGGGTGCGGCCCGACCGTAAAGACGTCGCGGAGTTCGGTCTGGAGGTGGCGCGGTGGATGGTGGAGTCCTACCAGTACCGTCGCGACCGGGCGCCGTGGCCCGATTACCTCGGCGGATACTACAAGTTTGAGGGCGAGCTCCCGGCGATGCAGGCCTTCTGTTACGCAGAAGGCACTGCCGCGGCCTATGACATGGCCCTCAGGATGGCGCCTGATCAAGCAGCGTATTTTGGCACCGCGACCCTCGACGCCGTACGGTTCGGGCTGGTGATGCAGCATGATACATTTGATACACGTTTCTTTGCGCGACCCGAACAGGTGGTCGGTGGCACAAAATATGCATTGAACGAGCCGAAGGTTCGTATCGACTACACCTACCACGCCCAGAGCGCCTTGTATCAGTGGCTCAAGGCGGCGGAGAAGGACCCCAACCTCGCGGAAACGATCAAGGCGATGCCGGATGAGGCGACGCGCGCCCGTTTTGCGCTCATGGGCTATCCCGGCTACCGAAGCGGCGGCCCGCTGAAGGCCGGCCCGATCCCCGAGGGGGCGATGCCGAAGTCCAACCCGCCGCTGGACCCGCCCGAGGCGGCAGGCGACGGCGAATAGTCTCCGGCGATCGACTTCGGGACGGTGGCCGGGAGTGCTCCGTCCTGATCTGCTCGCTTCCACCCGAGGTCTGGGCGGCCCGGCTTCGCCGTCGGCGCCCTATGTGCTCGGCCTATCGGCCTCGATCCTCGCCTTTGGCTCGGAATCGGCGGCTGCGCCGCCGCCCTCCGGGCGCCTGCCGCGCCTCACTCGGCCGAGGTCGCTACCGCCACTTCGCCTTCTGCCCTACGCACCACCGGCGCGTCGCCGTCACGCGCCGGCAGCAGCGAGACCCGCGCCGAGTAGGAACAACGCCCCGTCTCCACCTTGAGCAGGCCCAACGCCTCGTCGACCGCCTGTGGCTGCAGCGTCAGCGTGCCGCGCTGACGGGCGCGCTCCACCGGACAGGTGGCCCCCTCATCGGGCCGCTCACTGCTCGTGTCTCCACTATCGGCACCTGGGGACGAAGCGGCGTCACCGTCCTCCGCCGGCGCCGAAGGGCCGCCACACACCTCCTCTTCCGGCTCGCCCTCCGGCTCCCCGGGCTCTTCGACGCCGGGTTCCGGGCGCGCGCCGCCCCCGAGCTGGGGGTGGCCCTCGAGCGTCAAGAGCCCGCCGCGGTAGTTCCCCTCAAACTCCCACCCTTCCACCGTGAGCTCGACCGGGCCGAGGCCGTCCAGCTCTACGGGAATCGCGACGCGGCCCGCGTCGATGTCCCCGCACGAGGACCAAACCACCTCTTCAACTACGAGGTCGTAGCTGCCGGGGAGCAGCTTGAGCAGGGGCGAGGGACGGGCACTGTCGCCAGTGCCGCGGAATTCGCAGCCACAGGCGAGGCCGGTGAGGGCGGTCAGAGCGAAAAAGGCGCGGTAGAGCTTGGACATCGTGGACTCCGTGAGGGGATGCCGACCCATACTTCAAGAACCGTGCCAGGCACCTAAATCCTTGAAATTACGTCACTCCGCCCCCCCAGTGCTGCGCCGGGCGGGACATCGACGTCGTGGCTCACGGTCCGGGCCTTGCCTTCGGCCGCCAGTCGAGCGCCAGGCGCAGCTGAAAGGGCATCACAAACGACGGTTCATCCTGGCGGTCCCACAGTTGCTCCATCACCTGCACGCGCGCCGCGAGAGAGAGCGCCAAACGGGGCACGACCTGAGCCTCCGCCTGCGGCCCTACAAAAACCGACATCTGTCCTCCATGCTCCAGCCCCGACCACACCTCCGGGCCGCGGAGCTCGAGGCCGACGCCCGCGCCGATCCCGATCCGAGGCGCCGGCCAGACCATCGGTTCAACGAGCAAGCCGAGCGTTCGTGACGCCCGGAGGCCCTCAGCGTTGGTCCACAGAGGGAGCCGGCCCGCGAGGCTGCCCCCGAGGCCCCAGCGCGCCGTGCGCCAGGCGACGGAGGTGTAGGCGAGGGGTATCGGCACCCCCTCTCCCCACGTCAGGTGCGTGTGCGCCCGCCCCGCGGCCCCGGCGCGGTAGGGATCCGGCTGGCTCTTCGCCCAAGGGAGCGTACTCCCGAGCGCGAAGGCCAGATCCCAGCCCCGCGTGGGTGGGCCGACCATGCTCAGGTAGAAGCGACCATCTGCCAGCCCGACGAGGCGCTCATCGACCGTGTGGAGCTCCAGGTAAGGCGGGGTATAGGGCGTACCGTCGACGAGCTGAACGTCGACGCTCCCGGAGCGCAGCTCCACCGGCATTACCAGCGCCAACTGAACCTGGTCGGTCACGCCCCAGCGCAGAGACAGGCTGCTCCGGGACACAAGCACTTCCTCCTCGCGCACGTGCACCGGCAGGGGCTGCTTCTCACAAAACGAAGGATTCACGTCGGGACATACCGCCGGGTACTCCGACCTCAACCACGCGACATCCTCACGCAGGCCCAACTGAAAGGCGTGTCGCGGGAGGGATGGCCCACCAACGGCGTCGAACGGGGCCGGGCGCGCCGCGTCCCAGGCGCCGGAGGCGCCATAGGCGCTCAACCACATCAGGAGCGCGTTCAGGAGCACTCAGGCGCCCGCCGGACATCGTCGCCCGCGGCGCCCACTCCGTCTGCCCCACCTCATTCGCCACCTTTCCAAAGTTATCGTAGGGGCGCCGGCCCGTCCACGTAGGACCCTGCCCCAGGGGCTCACCCCCAAGCCCGAGGCGGCCCCCACCAGCGAAACGGACGCGCAGGGCTCGCTGGACCCTGCCGCGGTGGCGTCGGCAGCTCGTCGGCAACGGGATTCTCCAACGAGATCGCCCGCTCCATCACCGTACGCACGCGCACGACCACGCCCAGGTGGCCCGTGTTGCCCACCACCACCGTCCGCAGCCAGGCGCCCCGTGCACGCGCTACCAGGCTCTCAGGCACGTCCATTCCGTCACGCGCCGTGCCGCAACGGATGAGGCCCGTGTCGGTGGCCACCACGAGCTCAGTGGTCCAGCTCCGGCCACCTTCCCAGCCGAGCCGAACGCCCCCGAAGGCCCCATTCTCGGCTGATGTGACCGTCGGCACCGGCCCGAAATGCACCGCGGCGGGCACGACGAACTGCGCGCCCAGCACCGAATAGTGCAGGTCCGCGACGCCCCAGGCAG
>CANKTH010000212.1 GCA_947486185.1 Deltaproteobacteria bacterium | reverse complement strand
GAGCGAGACGGGCGGCGGGACCCTGGCCTTCGAGGACTCGGGTTCGGTCGACTTCTGGGTCGAAGACCGGCTCTCGTTCCGGTCAGCGGGCGAAGAGAAGGTCTCCGCCGTGCTCACGGGCGAGCGCCCGTCCGCGTCGCCAGAAGCCAGGGCGGCGCTGCGGGGTGGCAAGGTGTTGCGTGAGCTCAAACTGGCGCTCCGGCGCGAGGAGCGCGAATACCTGGTGAGCCTGCGCGGGCCTGCGGTGGAAATCGCGGGCGCGAAGATCCCGTCCCTGGTCAAGTCCGGAGAAGCCGCCGAGATCCTCTATGAGCGGATGTTTCTTTACGAAGAGCTCACGTTCATGATCGGCGGGCTGTTTCGGGCTTTCGCCGAAGCGCGTTGCGGCGACGACTGGGAGCGCGTGCTGCTGCCCCGTATGCGGGCGCTCGCCGCGGGCCAGCTTGACGCGCCGGAAGAGGCCGAGTAAGAGGGCGCCATCTTGCGTGGTTAGCTCAGCTGGATAGAGCGTTGGCCTCCGGAGCCAAAGGTCAGAGGTTCGAATCCTCTACCGCGCATGACCCTTTCTGGCTCCAACCGGCGTCGTGTTCGACGCGGGCCGGCGGGCCGGTAGCACCAATTCGCGCGGGATCTGGTGCTCCCCGCGGCGTGGGGACCGGCGAGGCCGGTGATGAGGGGCGCGGCCCGGAGTGCGCGCTTGTCAGGGCGTTCCTGGCTTGGCCAAGTGAGCGGCCGCAGGCTACGTGCTGCTGCGGCTTCGGGAGGGCCGGTGAGTCCGTGCGATCGCTGACGTTCATGGCCGCTGCTGCTGCGAAGGGCGACGCGATCGGTCCCCCGGCCCTTGCGCCGGCGGTTGGCCGATGAGGCTTCGTTTTTGGGGTGTCCGAGGCTCGATCCCGGTCCCTGGAGCGGAGACCTCTCGTTACGGCGGAAACACCTCGTGCGTCGAGATTTTTGAGGACGGGTGCCCCACCCTCGTCTTTGATTGTGGCACAGGGGCCCGGCCGCTCGGACGCGAGCTGGTGGGCCGGCCGGAGCGGGCGGTTCACGTCGTCTTCACCCATTTCCACATGGACCACCTCTTCGGTTTCCCGTTCTTCGCGCCGCTCTATACGCCCGCGTTTGCCGTAAGCGTCACCGCGCCGATGTTCACAGGGGACGCGACGCGGGAGCGCGTGTCCCGCTACCTCAACGGAGTTTTCCATCCGCTCCGCCTCGCCGACATCCCCGCCGAGCTCGAGTTTCTCGCGGTCCGCCCACGCGAGCCCTTTCAGCGCGGCCCCTACGCAATTCGGAGCGAGACCCTCAATCATCCCGGCGGTTCTTGCGGCTATCGTGTCGAAAAGGGCGGTAAGGTCGTCTGTTATGTGACGGACACGGCGCCGCTGACGCGCCCGGGGGAGGGGCTGGCTGGAGGCGGCAAGCCGACCGCGCGGGAGCGTCAGCTCGTCGAGCTGTTACGAGGCGCCGACGCTGTGGTGTTCGATACCATGTTTACACATGAGGCTTACCTTGAGCGTATGACCTGGGGCCACGCCTATCCGGAGTATGCGGTCGCCCTCTGCGTCGCGGCCGACGTTCGTACCCTCTACCTGTTCCATCACGCCCCCGAGGCGACAGACGACGAGTTGGACGCCCTGGCTGAGCGCTGGGCCAGCGCCACCCACCCTACGGTGAAGGTCGCGCGGGAGGGCGAGATCGTGGATCTCGAGGGGTAGGTTCCTGGATAGACATCGCCGTGCTGCAGTCAGTTCCGGCGGGGATCTTCGCGGCGCTGACGGTGTTGTGGTGCGTCTGGCTCATCCCGTTCCTGGTCCGCGTCGAGCTGTCGGCCCGGCTGAACGAACCGGTCGAGCGCCTCGGGCTCCGCTGGGAGGCTGAGGGCTGGGCGCCGGTCGTGGCGGCGTCGGGTGAGGTTGGGGGGCTCCGGATGCGTCTGCGCCTCCGCTGGAGCCCCATTGGCCCTATCATGGCCTTAGAGGCAGGTGATTCACGATACGAGGGCCCGGAGGCCGAAGCGGCGCTCGCGGAGCTCGTGGCGCGTCTGCGAAGTCCGGCCGATGCCCTTGAGACCTGACGCGCTACGTCATCCGCGCGCGTCGCCCAGCGCCGCGGACGCCGGGCGCGTGCCAGTGGCGGAAAATACGCCGCGTTCACGAATAAAACGGTCGATCCTGGCGGCGAGCGTGGCGGGCTGCTCGATCAATGCGGCGTGGGTGCCGTCGGCGAGCACGAGGAACTCCGCGTCGGGGATCGAGGCCACGATCTTTCGCGACAGGCGCATCGGCGTGAACGCGTCGCGCTCGGCAGCGATCACCAACGTCGGAACCTGAATGCGGGGCAGGACCTCCCAGGCGTCGTGCTCGTTGAGCAGGAGCACGTTGCGGATGAAGATCCGCATGTCGAGGCTCGCGATGTGGCTCAGATAGGTCTGGAGGTCCTCCCGTTTGGCGTAGTGGCCGTCCACCAACCCGAACTGAGAGGCAAACCACCAGGACAGCGGCGACTCCAGCACCGGGCGAACGAACAGGTGGGTTGCATTCCCCAAGCCGAAGATGACTCGGCCGGCGAGCGCGAAAATCTTGGGCGAGCCTGGGTAGTCGAAGAAGGTGCTTAGCGTGTGGCCGGCGGTGCCCAGCATCGGCACCAGGCCGAGCACTCTCCTCGGATAGCGCCGATAATACTCGTACAGCACCTGGCAGCCCATCGAGTGGCCGATGAGCAGCGCGGTGTCGATACCGGCCGCGTCCATCACCGTCGCGAGGTCCTCGGCGTGGCGCTCCACCCGCATGTCGGCGCTGCCGATGTCGGGCGGCCGGTCCGAGCGACCGTGGCCGCGATAGTCCCAGACCAGCACGGTGTGAGAGCGCGAGTAGTGCTCAATCACGTACTTCCAGAAGTAGATGCTCACGCCCACGCCGTTACAGCACACGATCGCGGGGCCGGAACCGAGGCGCCGCCAATAGAGACGGAGCCCGTCGGGCGCCACGGCAAATCCACTGAGCACCGGGAGCTCGGCCATCGTGTCTCCAGACGCGCGGCGTTTATCTCGGCGCGACGTTTCCGCCGCGCGCCACCGAGAGAGAATCCGCCACGGGCCCCGCGCTCACGACCGCCTCGCGGCTGAACATGCGCCCCTGCGGGCATCGCTGTCCGGCTCGGGGTTTCTGCAGGGCACATTGCGAGGCCCGGAGGTTGCGGCGCCGGGGGCCTTGACGCATCCGAGGGCCCAAGATACTTGAGCCCGGCTTCGGGGAAGTAGCTCAGCTGGGAGAGCGCCGCGTTCGCAATGCGGAGGTCGAGGGTTCGATCCCCTTCTTCTCCATGCTCCTGAAGTGAGACCCGGTAGATCATCAAGGATCTCCGGGTCTTCGCGTTTTTCGCCTCGGTGAACGCATGGACCCGGCTCCCCCGGTGTGATAGCCGCGCGCGTCATGCGAAACGTCGTTTTTGTCGCGCCTTTCCCCCTCGAAACCACCAAGCGGTTCATGCGCGCCACTGCCCAGGTGCACGGTGTGCGGCTCCTCGGGGTGTTCCAGGAAGCCCCTCCCGACAGCGCCGGAATCGGCTTCGAGGGGTTTGAGCTCGTGCCAGACGGCCTCGACGCCGGGGCGATCACGGCGGCGACGCGCCGTCTCGCCGCGCGGTTCGGCGGCATACACCGCGTCATCGGGGTGCTCGAAGCGCTGCAGGGGCCGCTCGCCCAGGTGCGGGCCGAGCTCGGCGTGCCTGGTGAAGATGTTGCCTCCGCCGAGCGCTTCCGAGACAAGTCGGTGATGAAGGATGCTTTTCGCGCCGCGGGAGTGCCGTGCGCGCGCCACAAACTGCTCACCGGCGCCGACGATGCCGTGCGGTTCATCCAAGAGGTCGGCTACCCCATCGTCATCAAGCCGCCCTCGGGGGTCGGCTGCCGCTCCACCTACCGCGTGGACGACGCCAATAGCCTTCGCGACGTGCTCGCCGAGCTGTCGCCGTCGCCGCATCGCGTGATGCTGGCCGAGGAGTTTCTCCGCGGGGAGGAGTCCACCTTCGAGACCATCACACTCGGCGGAGAGCCGGTGTTTCACTCGATCTCCCGGTATCTTCCCGGTCCGCTCGAGGTGTTGCGCAACCCATGGATCCAATACGTGGTCCACCTGCCGCGGAACATCTGGTCGCCGCAGTACGACGACATCCGCCGCGTCGGGGTCGCGGCGATCAAGGCCTTGGGCATGCGCGATGGGGTCACCCACATGGAGTGGTTTCGGCGTCCGGACGGTAGCCTCGCGATTGGGGAGGTAGCTATGCGCCCGCCCGGGGTCCATCTCGTGCGGATGATGGGCCTCGCCTACGACACGGACTTCTATCGGGTGTGGGCGCGCGCCGTGATCGACGGTGCGTGGGATGGCCCTTGGGATCGGCAATATTCCGTGGGCTGTGCCTTCTTGCGCGGCACCGGCCGCGGTCGAGTCTCGCGGGTCGACGGGGTGCAGGAGGTGGAGCGGGCGCTGGGCTGGCTCGTGGCCGAGGCGCGGCTCCCGCAGGTGGGCATGCCGAAGGCCGATGGCTACGAGGGGGAGGGCTACGTGATCGTCAAACACCCCGATGACACCGTGGTCCAGCGTGCGCTCAAGACCATCATCGAGACGATTCGGGTCCACTATTCTTGAGAGCGCGCCACGCTTCGGGCCCGCTCAGCCGCCGAAGCCACCCAGGAGCCAGACCACGACGCTCGCGACCAGCAGGCCGATGCTGAGGCCAGCGATCATCGCCGTTCTCTGGCCCTGATTGTCGTACTGGTCGACGCGCGGCGGCGGCTCCGTGGGGGGCGGAGGCATCGCGTCAAGCCGCGCGCGGGCTGGCTCCGACAGGTGGGGAATCGTGTCCTGGCCCCACACGCCGAGCACGACCGTCGTATTGTCGTGCCCCCCGCGGAAATTTGCCGCAGAGATCAGCTTTACCCCCGCCTCGTCCGGCGTCGCTCCGGCAGCGGTCTCGAAGATCTCGGGATCACGCAGCATGTCGTAGAGACCGTCGCTACAGAGCAGGACCACATCGCCGCGCTGCAACACGAGGGGATCGGGCGAAACATCAGGTTTGAAGCTCTCTTGCGCCGCGGGCCCGCCCCCGAGCGCCTGGAGCAACATATGGCTGTCGGGGTGGTGGAGGGCCTGCTCGGGCTTGAGCAGGCCAAGCTCG
>CANKTH010000211.1 GCA_947486185.1 Deltaproteobacteria bacterium | reverse complement strand
GTTGGACATGGTGGTCAGGCTCGGCTCGGTGGTGTTGCCGCCCTCGGAGTAGCCGGTGCGCACGTAGCTGAGGTCGACGGCAACGCTCCCGTCGTGGTGGTACAGCGGGCTCTGGCCGAGCATGACACAGCTCGCGATCTCCAGGTCGCCGTCGCCGTCGACGTCGGCGAACGCGAGGCTGGAGGGGTGGCCCTCGCCGACGATGGGCAAGAGGGCCGCCTCTCCCACCAGACCCGACTCCTCCAGCGGCCAGCCCGTCGCCATCGCGCCGGTGGCGGCGTCGAGGAGGTAGCTGATCGAAAAGCGCCCGTCGCGGACCGCTTCGTTGCTGCCGAGGCCCAGCTCGAGATCGCCGTCATTGTCGACGTCGCCGACCGCGACCCCGGTGATGATCCGGTTCCCGGCGACGCCGCAAAGCTCCTCGGCGCAGATCTCCAAGGGGTAGGGTCCCCACGGCACCCCGGTGTAGTCCCAGACGTAGAGCCGCTGGTCGAGACCCGCGACAATGATCTCTACGGTGCCGTCATCATCGAGGTCGTAGAGGGTGGGCGCTCCGGCGAAGCCGTTGTCCCACGCATCGGCGGGGCCGAAGTCCTCGGGGGCGCGCCCCACCATCTCCACCGGAAACCCGCTGACCACGGAGCCATCCGCATGCCACGCGTACACGAAGCCGCCACCGCTCGCCGCGACAACCTCCGGCTCGCCGTCCCCCTCCAGGTCGCCCACCCCGACGCTGGCGATGAAGCCGTCGCGCAGCGGCGGGATGCCAGCGGCCTCGGCGGCCTGACCGACGTGCCACCGCGCCGAGACCTGGGGCTCGACGGGCCAGCCATCAAGCTCGCTGCCATCGTGCTGATAGGCGTGCACTCGGCCGCCGCCGGTCGCGATGACGATCTCGTAGTCACCGTCGCCGTCCATGTCGTAGAGCACCGGGCTCGACTCGCCGCTGTCGCCCATGGCGATCGGGAAGCCGCCGACGAGGTCCTTGTCTTCCTTGACGAAGAAGGTGCGGCGGGTCTGACCGACGTTCCCTTCAACGTCGGTGACGGTGATCCGCACGGTCACGCTGGGCGCAAACACCCGGTCCATCCGCCCAAGGATGGTCTCGCCCTTGCCCGGCTCGAGCACCTCGGCACCCAGCGTGGCGGCGTCGAGCGAGGCGACCTCGCCGTCGATGACCGTGGTGCTGTCGCCCTCCGCGAGGGTGGTCCACTTCGGGACATCCCAGCCGCGGGCGTAATCGACCACGTAATGGAAGCCCCCCGATCGTTCGGCGGCGATGCGGGCGCGGACCGGGATCTGGCCGGTGAGCACCTCGTAGGTGTCGAACCACCCCGGCGTCGCAATCGTGGCCACCGGAGGAATGCGCCCCTCCGCCAAGGCCTGCGTCGCCGCGCCCAGGTTCATTCGGCCGTAGCCAAAGAAGAAGTCCCAGCCCTCCGACGACGGGTAGGTGCCGGCCTCCGCCGTCTCCTCGGCGCTCAGCGCGATGTCATCCACATTCATCGCCAGGAGTTGGCGGATTTCGTCCGGGGTCAGGTCGATGCCGTGGTCCCGTGCGTAGGAGATGAGAATCCCGGCCGCGCCGGTCGTCAGCGCCGCCGCACCCGTGGCACAGGCCGAGGTGTCGACGCTCCAGTCCAGACGCGAGCCGAAGTTGTTGCAGTTGAAGAAGTTCTGGTAGCTGTAGGCGCCTCGGTCCTCTTCGCGGGTGTCGGAGTGAATCGACTTCACGTAGAAGATCTCGTCCAACATCGACGGTTGGTTGTGGTGGTAGGCATTTTCGTCGCCCGCCACTCCCACCAGGGTCACGCCCTGGTCGTGCGCCCACTTTACGATGCTCTCCAGCTCGGCCGGTCGCGACAGCGCTCCCAGCGACATGTTGATGACCTCCGCGCCCTGGCCGGTGGCGTAGGCGATGGCCATGCCGACGCGGTGGCCGTCCGTGACAAAACCGTCCCCGGTCCGCAAGAGCAGCACCGAGCAGTTGGGGCAGATGCCGATGTCGCCGCCATCACCGCCCTCAGCCGCCATCTCCTCGACGACGCCGTCGCCGTGGTCCCCGTAGGACACCTGCAGCTCGGCGTAGGGGTCGTTGTCGTCGCCGAAGAAGTCCCAGCCGGCGATGTCGTCGACAAAGCCGTTGCCGTCATCGTCGAGCCCGTCCGAGAAGGTGTAGATGAGGTCGCTCGGGTCGAGCATACCATCGCCCCTGTCGCGACCTGCGGTCCAGTCGACGCGGGTGTCCAGAGCCCAATCCTGCACGTTGACGAGCCCGTTGCCATCGGCATCATAGTCGTCGGCATCGACCCCCGGCTCGACCTCGGGGAGGGGAAGCTCCGCAGTGTTGAGCGCGATCTTGTTGACGTAGTTGCCGTTACTCCAGTCAAAACCCGAGTCGCACACCCCGAGCGTCACGTCGAATCGGCCGGTCGAAAGCCGCCAGGCGCGGTCGGCGCTGGCGCCGCTGGCCGTCTCACCGGGCCGAATCGTCGCCCGGCTCCCTTCCGGAATGTAGCTGATCAGTGCCCAATCGCGCTCGAGGTCGCTCGGGCAGGAAGCGTCGTCGTCGGGCTCGCCGCACTCCGGAAAGGTCGGGAGCGGCAGGACCGCCTGGGCGGTGAGGGCGAGGAACAGGAGCATGCGGCCGGCGTAACGCGGGCTGGCATGCGGACCGCAGCGCCCCCACCCCGCACCATCGTTTGACAGCGTCCGGTTGCGCTTCCCTCGCACCGCGTCTACCCTCCGGGACCATGGAATTCACGGTGGTCCAGCGTTTCGCCTGCACGCCGGAGGTGTACTGGCAGCGCTCGGGCGCCGCGGAGTTCGAGGACGCTCTGGCTGCGGCTGCGGACGTGCACGTCGAACACATGCCCCCGCGCGGGCCCACCCAGCGCACCCGGGTCACCCAGAACCAGCCGATGCCGCCGGTCGCGCAGAAGGCCCTCGGCGTCGAGCGTTTCCGCTACGTTCAGGAGGTCGAGCGCGACGACGTCCGCCTGGCCACGAAGTGGGCCATCGTGCCGGACGTGTTCAGCGAGCGGGTGAGCTGCCGGGGCGAGTCTCGCGTGTCCGCCGCGGAGGGCGGCTGCCAGCGGGTCATTGCCGGGAAGATTGACGTGAGGGTGGCGCTGGTGGGCGGCTCGATCGAGCGTCACATCGCCGAACAGGTACAGCGGGGCTATGCCAAAGCCGAACCGGTGATCCGGCGTCTTGTCGAGGGTGGGTGATGGACTTCGCGCAGCTTGTGCTCTTGTCGGTGGTGGCGGGCTACGGGGACCCCGTGGACGGCTACCCCTCTGACGAAGAGCGGGCGTTGGTCCTATGGACGAACGCAGCCCGCGTGGCGCCGGACGAGTTCAAGCAGGACTACCGCACCGGCGGCTGCACAATGGGCGACTTCAGCGCCGACGAAAAGACGGCAAAGGCGCCGCTCTATCTGGACCTGGCGTTGACTGAGGTGGCGCGCGTCCATTCGCGGGACATGCGCGACAACGGGTGCTTCCAGCATGATTCTTGCGATGGTACCGACACCTGGACTCGCGTCGGTCGTTACTACACCGACGCCAACGGCGGCCTCGGCGAGAACATCGCCTACGGCACGACCGACCCCCGGTATGCGGTGATGTCCATGTGGATGTGCTCGCACGAGGGCCACCGCGCCAACATCATGAGCGGCAGCTTCAACGAGATGGGCGGCGGCATGGCGTCGGACTTCCTGACGCAGGACTTCGCGGCCGGTGAGCTGAAGGAAGGCGAGCCGCCGGTGCGCGTGGCCGCCGAATACGGCGACGCGGTCTACGCGGACTGGGGCGATGACGCCGCACCAGCGCGCCTTCAGCTCAATGTCGATGGGCAGTTGACCAATCTCGAGTCCTTCGTCGGCGACCCCGACAATGGCGTGTACTACCAGAGCCTCGACGTCGAGGAGTGCACCCCCTGGGTCGTCGAGTGGGAGACGCGCGGCGGCGAGTCGGGGCGTTTCCCAGCGACGGGGGCGTTGCTCGCCGGCAACTGTGCGGAAGAGTACGACGGGAGCGTGGCCTGGGGCGGCACGGGCGGTGACGACGACGACGTCGGCGGCCCCGGGAAGGGCGGCGGCAACGGGGTCATCGCGCTGCCCGAGGTGATGTGCGGCACGGGCGCGGGGCTTGTGGGGCCGGCCGGCCTGATCGCCGCGCTGCTGCTTGCGGCTCGACGGCGAGCCCGCGTGGCTACCCCGTAACGACCGGTGCGACGGTCGCCGCCTTGACTGGCACGTCAGCGAGGAAGAACCCGTCCCCTTCGGCCGGGGCCTCCACGAGGGTCACGCCATTCTTGAAGATGGCTGATCGTCCCGCGAAGAAGACGCCGTCCTCGTCACCCCAGCGGTCCGCGGCCATGAAGATGCCGTTCCAGCCGCGGAGCTGGTTGCGCCAGTAGGCATGGACGTCGGCCCCCTCGTCCACCCAGTTGGTGGGAAACAGCAATAGATCAGGACGAACTTTTCGAATGTGGGTGAGGAAGCGCGGGTCGTTGATGTCCATGCAGATGCCGAGGGACGTCTTGCCCCAGGCCGTCTGAAAAACGGGGTAGGGGAGATCACCCGGGTTGGCCCAGGTGTGGTCGTCTATGTACAGCAGACGCTTGCGGTAGACCGCCTCGATCTTGCCTTCGGGGTTGATCACCATGGCGGCGTTGTAGAGCTTTCCCTCGCAGTCCTCGACGAACCCGATCGCGATGTGGGCGGCGTGCTGCTTGGCCAGCAGCGCCAAGACGCGCCAGGTCGCCCCGCGCGGCAGCTCAGCCATCGGCCGCACCACCTCGGGGTTCGGAAAACGGTAGCCTGTAGCCGCCATTTCCGGCAGGACGACCAGCTTGGCGCCGGCGATGAGCGCCTGCTCGGTGAGCGCGGCCAGCTTCTCCAGGTTTGCGTTCCGCGCCCCCCGGCGGGGCTTGAACTGGACAACAGCGAGCATCCCCTGAAATGTAACGCGGGGTCGTGGGGGGTGCGGGTTGCGGCCTGCCGTGCGAAGATGGCCGGGGAGACACTTTGATGCGCCTGCACACCTTCCTGACCGTTCTCGCTCTTGGCTGCACGGGTGGAGACACCGCCGATTCGGGGGACACCGACGAGGACACCGACACCGACACCGACACCGACACCGACACCGACACCGACACCGACACCGACACCGACACCGACACCGACACCGACACCGACCC
>CANKTH010000210.1 GCA_947486185.1 Deltaproteobacteria bacterium | reverse complement strand
GAATCGCTGCTGGGATCGCTCCCCAGCAGGTATTCGTCCAGGTTCGTGAACCCGTCGCCGTCCAAATCCTCGGCGGCGTCGTCGCGGGCTGGATCCAGGCCGTTGGCGCGCTCCCAGCTGTCGCCCATGGCGTCGTGGTCGTTGTCGTTGGGTAGGTGAAAATCCAGGCCCGCCAAGGCTTCGCCGGTGCTGACCGAGAGCTGGCCCGCCCATTCTTCGCTCAGCTCGTCGTCAAAATAAACGGTCACAAATCCCCGGTCCGTAGGACAATAGTTCACGTAGCTCGCGCGCAGGGAATAAAATCCCTCGGGCAATCCCCCCAGGCTGTAATACCCGTCGGAGTCGGCCACGGCGGCGTAGCTCTCGTCGGGATCGTCCGCGGGGAACGCATAGACGTAGCCGCCGTAAATGCCTCCGCCTTCGTCGTCGGTCAAACGGCCAGCGAACGAGGCCCCGACCACCAGTGGGAGTTCCAAGGTGGTGCTGTCGAGGATCTCCTGATCCTCGAACACATAGGCGTCCACGTAGCCGCCATCGGCCCCGTAGACGTACAGGTCGTAGACGCCGGGCCAGAGCCCATCGATCACCATCGTGCCGTCTTCTTCGACGGGTCCTCCGCGGCCAACGGTGTGTTCGTCATTGTACAACAGCGCGGACATCTCGCTGAAATCCCCACCTTCCCCCGTGAACTGCAACGTCAGCACGGTCTCGGCGGGCATGTTCAAATCCACGTCCGTGATGTCGCCGCCCTCGTCCGGCGCCGCTACGCGCGCGTCGGTCGGACGGTCACTGTCGGGCCAATAGGTGGTGGCCAACCCGCTGACGGTCGCCCAGGTGATCACATCCCCGGGCGGCAAACCGTCCGCCACATACACCCCGTCGGCGTCAATCTCTGCGGTTAGAACCTGGGAAGACGCGTAGGCATAGGCGTATCCCTCGGCTGCGGGGCCGTCTGGACCGTAAACCGTTCCTGACACCCGGATACCGTCCAAGAGCGCATTGGCCCCGGCTTCGGTAGGGCCAGACTCGGCAGGTAGCGACACTGAGAAGATGGCTGCGTCTGCATCGTCGTAGGTCCCGCCGAGCCATTGACTTGGAAAACCATCGAGGCGGACGTAGCACTGCCAGTCTGTCGCCAACCCGGGGTCGGCGTCCAAGCCGGTGATCTCAAAGCTGCCGTCGGAGGCGGTGAGCGTGCCACGTGTGCCCAAGGCCGTGCGACTGTCAAGACCCTGGGCATAGACCTCGGCGTCGGCCAATGGCGCGCCGGCCAGATCGGAGAGGGTGCCGCGCAGCACGCCGCCCAAGGGGACGGCGATGTCAACACCCTCCATCTGCTCGCCATCGGCCAGATCGATCGGCGGGGCTGAGCAGAAGTCCCACTCCGAAGGGTAGAAACGGTCGGCGTAGAGGCTGTCCGTGCCCGGCATGGCTCGGACCCGGTAGCGGCCCTCGGGCAGGAAGGTCATCGACCACGAGCCGTCGTTTGTGGTCGTCGCACTGCCGTAGTTGAGGCGTTCGTCGTAGGCGAGCACGGTCGCGCCGATGACCGGATCCCCGTCGTCGGTGAGCACCTGGCCGGAGAGCGAAGCGGCGAACGCGGGGGCCACGGCGCAGCGGAGGAGGAGCAGGGTCACGCGGGTTTCATAGCCTGAGCGAGCGCGAGCCGAATGGCGGTGCCGAGCGCACCGTCGCCTCCACCGACGACCCAGACGTCAAAACCCCGCAGCCAAAGCTTCAAGATCGCGGGGTCGAGCAGGCGACGTCGCGCGGGGCCCGACCAGGTCCAAGGCCGGACGCCAGCCACATGCTCGACCCCGCCGCCGACCCCCACGACCCAGAGGATCGCGGGGCGCTCGGCGTGCAGCCAGTCCAACGTGCCCAGGAGGCCCTGTGCATCTCGGCGCGAGGCCCCCGCCAGCACGATGGGCACGCCCAGCTCCTTTCCGACCGGCTCCGCGAGCCGAAACTGGGCAGACACCTGGGGGACGTGCGCCGGCCAGAAGAGCAACGCGCAAGGGGCGAGCAGAGCGAGGGCAAAGGCCGTGGGGAGGAGCGGGAGGAGGAGGAGCAGCAGCAGCAAGCCGACCCGGGCCGCCGTGAGCCCGCGGATCGGCAGGTCCGTGGGGATGGCCACCACGGCGCGTGTCTCCGCGTTCAACGGCGCGGTGTCGGCGATCACCGCCCACGACGGGCGACGGGGCAAGAGCCCGTCCAGGAGCCGCACCCCCGACAACTGGCCCGCGACGAGGACGGCGCAGCCAACCCACGCGAGGCTGACCGACCGCTCGCTGACCCACCCGGCGGCCGCGAGCGCCGCAACCCCCAAGGCGAGCACACTCAGCACACCCTCCGGCGCCCACAGGGCGACGTCGCCGACCACCCCGACGCGCCGCCCGGAGAGGCGCTCAGCGAGCCGCCGGAGGGATTCGGCCTCCAACGGGGAGCCGGAGCTGGCCGGCAGGACGATCTCGACGTTGCGCTCCAGGGGCTACTCGCAGCCGGAGGAGCTGCACGCGAAGGTGGACAGGTCGGCGTAGGAGTTGCCGCCGACGAGCTCCAAGCTGTCCACCGTGCAATTGACCCCTGTGAACGTGCCGAGCCCGGGAGTGAGCCCAGCCGCGACGTCCTGGGGTGATCCCGATCGCAGGGATGCGTCGTTGCAGGTGGCGGTCCCGCCGAAGAGGTCTCCGAACGCCCCGAGCATGAGCCCGCCGCCGTTGTCGCCTGCCGTGTTGCCGGTGATGGCGGTGCCGTCGCTCACCGTGATGGCTGCCGCCCCGCTGACATACACACCACCGCCGGATAGGCTCGCGACGTTGTCACTCATTGCGAGGTCGACCATCGCGAGCGAAGCCCCATCGCGGACGGTGTGCAGCACATAGATCCCGCCGCCGGTCTCCGCCTCGTTGGCGGTCACCGCTGTGGCGTCGAGGGAGAGCGAGGAGCCATCGACGTACGCGCCACCGCCGTAGGTCGCGACGTTGCCATCCAAGCTGCCCCCCGCGAGCGTGACGCTGGCGCCCTCTCCGAGCAGCATGCCGGCGCCGTTGTAGGTGGTGTTCTCGGTGAAGGTGACGTTGAACCCATCGACTACGGCCGCGCCGAGCAGGGCCGCGCCACCGCCGTACACCGAGCTTGCGTTCTCCGAAAACACGACGTCGGTCAGGGTGGCCGAGCCATCGTTCACCACCAAGCCGCCGCCGTGATGGGAGGCCGTGTTGGTGTCGAACGTGACGAGGTTCAACACCAGGTCCGCCTCAACCGCCGAGATCCCGCCGCCGTCGTAGCTCACCTGGTTGGTGGAGACGGAGGCGCTGTCGAGGTCGAACAATCCGCCACTCACGGAGATGGCACCGCCTGTGTTGGCGGAATTGCTGGTAAAATCGGTGCCCGTGACCACAAATTCCGAGTCCGCTGCGAAGATGCCGCCGCCCCCGGTGAGGGCCACGTTCTCGAAGAAGTCGGAGTCGGTGATCTCCACGTCGGCGAGGTAAACGCTGATCCCGCCGCCGTAGTCGTCGGTCTCGTTGGCCTCGAAGTAGCCGCGGAGCACGGTCAACTCCCCCCCGTTCATGCCGATCGCTCCCGCGGTGCGCGCGGTGTTGCCGGTGAACACACAGTCGGTGATGGTCGCCGTGCCGCCGTTGATGCCTATGCCCCCTGCGACGTCCACCGCGTCGTTCGAGGAGAAGGTCACGCCTGTCGCGACCAACTCTGCCGTCGCCTCGACGTAGATGCCGCCGCCGATCTCCCCGATCCCTTCGGTGAAGCTCCCCCCGGTGACGGTGGCGGTGGACTGTGCGGCGAGGGACATGCCGCCGCCGAGGCCGGTGGCCAGGGCGCCGGTCACGTTCACGTCTGTCAAGATCACGTCCGCCTGCGTGGCGACCGAGATGCCACCGCCATCCCCGGTCGACCGGGCGCTGATGATCTCCAGGTTGGATAGGGACACGGTCGCGCTGGACCCCACGGTGACAGCGGTGCCCGCGGCTCGGGCGTCCAACTGTACGGTTTCGCCCAATCCAAGAATGCTCACAGTGCGCGAGGATCCGATCACTGGGCGCCACGCCCAGACACCGCCGCAAAGGGCCAAGGTCCCGTCGTCGTCGAGGGTGACGGAGCCGGTCGGCACCGCGGTGTAGTCCGTCACGCTCCCATCGTCCCCGAACCATGTGGCGACCTGGCCGTCGCCGTCGTTCAGGCAGTCGGTGTCGATGCCGTCGCAGAGCTCGGGTGCTCCCGGGTAGACGGTGTCGTCGGTGTCGTTACAATCATCGCCCTGCGCCGAGTAGCCAGTGGTGGGGGTGTCACAGAGCTCCTCAAGCTGCGCCGCGTCGCCGTGGCCATCCCCGTCGGCGTCCACGTACCAGGTCGTGGCCTCGGCCCCGTCGTCGGCCACCTGATCGCAATTGTCATCCTCGCCATTGCACAGTTCAGCAGCCTCCGGGTGGACGGAGCTCGCGTCGTCATCGCAGTCCCCGCCTTGAAGCACCGCATCGGGATCGTTGCAGCTCGTCTCCTCCCCGCCCCAGCCGTCGCCGTCGGCGTCCATGTAGAGCGGCTCGTCACATACGATTCGGGAGGTGTCCGCGAGGATAGGCGGTTGGCAGCCGAGAACGGGCAGGATCAGCAGGGCGAGCGAGCAGGAGCGGCGCAACATCGTGGGAAGCTATCAAGGAGCCCTCAATCCGCGAGCGTTCGCCCCTTCGTCTCGATGACCCAGGGGAGCGCGCAAAGGCCGAGCAGCGGCACGATGGCGATGCCGCTCAACAACCCCAGCGCGGTGTCCAGGGCGTCTGCCCCGCGCACGGCGATCGCCCCGACCAGGAAGGGACCGCCTGCGGCCACGATCCGCCCGGCGTTGTAGCAGAAGCCGGCGCCGGTTCCCCGCAGCCGGGTGGGGAACAGCTCGGGCAGGTAGTACGTGAAGCTGCCGAACACCCCGAAGACCGCGAGCCCCACGGGAAAGTAGAAATAAAGGCGCCATTGCGCGGGCCAGTCGACCCCGAAGGCCAGCAGGATCGAGGCCGCGGAGACCGTAAAGTAGATGGCGTACATCGGGCGGCGGCCGAAGCGTTTTGCGATGGGCACGGTCAGCAGCGTGCCGATGAGGCCGCCGGTGTTGAACAGGTTCGTCGCCAACGTCTTCCAGCTCTCGATCAGCCCCTGACGGTCCGCGCCCGTAAGCCCCGCCGCCAACGCGGCCCGATCCCCGAGGCCTCCGGCCACGAGCGGGATGAACGCGTTGCAGCCCCACCACATCAACATCGCCGTGACCGCCATCGCGAGCCCGGAAAG
>CANKTH010000209.1 GCA_947486185.1 Deltaproteobacteria bacterium | reverse complement strand
TCGAACCGGCCCGGTTTGGAGGTGACCGCGCCAGTGAATGCGCCCTTTTCGTAGCCAAAAAGTTCGCTCTCAAACAGTTTCTCGGGGATGGCGCCGCAGTTCACCGTGATGAAGGGCCCGTCCCGGCGCGACGACGCGGCGTGCAGCGCGCGGGCCACCAGCTCCTTTCCCGTGCCGCTCTCTCCGCTCAGGAGCACGGTGCTCGGCGTATCCGCTACCTTTTCGACCAGCGCGTACACGCGCTGGAGCGCGCTCGTGGTGCCGATGAGGTCGTAACGGCCCCGACCTTCCCGCCAGGCGTCGTCGTCCTGCAAAGAGCGACGGCGGCTTCGTTCGCTCGCGAGGGCTTTTTCGACGGCACCTTGGAGCTCGGTGAGGTCGAAGGGTTTGGTGATGTAGTCCGCCGCGCCGAGGCGCAGGGCTTCGACCGCGCTGTCCACCGTGCCGTGGGCGGTGATGACGATGAGCGGAAGACCCGGGAAGAAGCGGCGGGTGTGCGCCAGGAGCTCCAGCCCGTCGATGCCGGGCATCTTGAGGTCGGACACGACCAGATCGCACGGCATCTCTTCGAGGCGACGGATCGCCTCGGCGCCGTCGCTCACCGCCTCCACGTCGTAGCCGGCACGGCCAAGTTGGGCTTGTAAGACCTTTCGTAAGGAGGGCTCGTCATCGACGACCAGGACACGGGAGCGCATGGCGGGGGGGTTAGCCCAGCGTCGGGCCGTCGGCGACCGTAGTCAGACTCACGGGCTGGTCCGGGCGCCAGCTACGACGAATCGTTGCTCCGCCCAGCACCTGGTCGCCGCGGTAGAGCACGACGGCCTGCCCCGGGGCCACCGCGCGGGCTGGGGCGTCGAACGCGAGACGTAGGGGTTCGAGGTTCCGGATCTGCGCGGGGATCCGGGCGCCCCGGTGGCGCAGCCGCGCCTCGACCATCTCGCCGACCGCGAGCGGCGCCAGGAAATGGGGAAGGTTGGCCTCCAACCCCTGGCTCTCCAGGCGCTCCGCCGGCCCGACCACCACCTGCCGCGCGTCGGGCTCTATCCGCAGGACGTACCACGGCCCGCCCCCAAGTCCCAAACCTCGGCGTTGACCAACGGTATAACGAAACCACGCATCATGATGTCCCAACACCTTCCCCGTCTCATCGACGATGTCTCCCGCCGCCTCCACCTCGGGCGCCGCTTCGGCGACGAAACGGGTGTGGTCGTCATCGGGCAGGAAACACACCTCCATCGACTCGGGCTTGTCCGCGTTGAGCAACCCCATTCGACGCGCGTGCTCGCGGACCTCGGGTTTCGTGAGGCCGCCAAGCGGGAACAGGGTGCGGGCCAGGGCCTTGGCGCTGATGGGATAGAGGAAGTAGGTCTGGTCTTTCGCGGCGTCGGCGGCTACGAACAGGCGGGCGCCGTCCGTGCGGGCGTAGTGGCCGGTCGCGAGCTTCTCGGCGCCGAGCGCGACGGCGCGGCCGAGGAGCACCTGGAACTTGAGCACCCCGTTACAGGCGACGCAGGGGTTGGGGGTCATGCCCCCAAGGTAGGAGCTGACCAGCTTGTCCATCACCGCAGCTTTGAAGGCCTCTTTCAGGTCCATGACGTAGAAGGGTATGTCCAGGCGCGCTGCCACCCGCCGGGCGTTCCGGGCGTCGTCGAGGCCACAGCAGTGACCCGCGTCGCCATCGGGCCGGTCGTGCAACTTCATGTGGACGCCGATCACCTCGTGACCCGCCTCGACCAGGAGGCCCGCGGTGACCGAAGAGTCCACCCCGCCTGACATCGCGACAACGATACGCATGGGGCGAAGGTGGCGCGTTCCGAGGCGGATGGCAAGGGAGCCGCCCTGCTTCGTCGGTTTTTGACTCGAAGGGTTCAGGGACTCGGCGTGGGGTTGAGCGCAGCCAGCGCGGCCTCCGCCGCGGTGGCACGTTGATTGGCGGCGTCTGCTTTACGTTCTGCCGCGGCCGTTGCCGCCTCCGCGCTCGCGAGTCGGGTCTCGGCGGCAGCGAGGCGGGCCTCAGCGCGCTCGGCCCGGCTCTCGGCCTGCACCGCCCGGGCGCGGGCTTCGTTGGCCTCCTCCGCCGACGTCCGTGCGAGGGTCTCTGCCCGCGTAGCGCGCGACGCCTCTGCCGCGGCTCTCGCTTCCCCGACTTCGGCCCGCGCCCTCTGCTCGGCGGCGAGCGCTTCTCCGGCGTCAGCTCGCGCTTTTTGAGAGGCCGCCTCGGCCTCGGAGGCCTGAAGGGCGAGGGTCTCCGACGCGAGCCGGGCGTCGGTTTCCCGGAGTGTACGCTGGGTACGGAGGAGCGTCTTTTCACGCTCACCGAGGTTCTGCTCGATCGAGGCGCGCAACTTTTCGACGGCGGCCATGTCCTCACGCGCGGCGGTGAGCACGGTCCGGGTCTCAGCGAGCGACGCGTCCGCGCGCTGACGCTCGGCCAGCACGGTGTCTGCCCTGGCGTCGGACGCAGCCAGCTGTTGGCGTTGATCGTCGATCCGCCAGGCTAATCCGAGGGTCGTCACCACCGCGACGGAGGCCACCATCACCGCTAGCCCCGCACTCAGGCTGGAGGGGTTCCGCCGCGCCCACAGTCGCGCCCTGAGCAGGGGCCGCCCCTCATCGGTAGACGCGGGAAAATCACCCAAGAACGCGTCGAGATCCGCGGCGAGCGCCAGGGCGTCCGGATGGCGCTCCTGGGGGTCGTGGGCCATCGCACGCTCGAGGATCCGGAGCAGGCGGGAGTGAGGCACCGCCCGGCCGGCGTCGCGACAGACCTCGGCCAACGGGGCGGGCGGCGTCGCGGCCACGCGGTCAATCAGCTCCCGCAGGGGATCGCCGGCCTCAGGGTCCATCAAGAAAGGGTCCCGGCCGGCGAGCAGGGCCCAAAGGGTGGCGGCGAGGCCGTAGACGTCGATGAGCACGAGTCGCCCAGGCTCGCGGCCGGTGTCGACGTCCGGGCTGAGCCCGTCGGCCTGCTCAGGGGCCATGAACGCCGGAGTTCCCGCGATTATCCGCCGGGCGCTGTCGGCGTCGGCCTGCGCGGGGCGCGCGCGGGTGGCGCGGGCGGCGATGCCGAAGTCGATCACCTGTGCGCGGCGATCCCCGGGGCGACGCAGGATGTTGGCAGGTTTGACGTCCCGGTGGAACACGCCGACCTGGTGGCCCGCGTGGACCCCCCGAGCCGCTTGCGCGATGACCCGGACCGCGTCGGTGGCGTCGGCGGGTGGCGCGTCGGCGAGGGAGCGACCGAGCTCGCTCCCGCCATCGGCGGTGGGCACCTCGCAGAGATCCATCGCGATGAAGGCGGTATCCGCGTCGAGACGGCCGGCGTCGTAGACACGGATGACGAAGTCGCTCGCGATACGGCAGGCGGCGCGCGCCTCCGACAGCGCGAGCGTGCCCCCGTCACCGAGCGCGACCAGGTCGAAGAGCTTGAGCGCGACGAGGCGTTGAAGGCCCTCATCTCGCGCGCGCCACACGGTCGCGCTGCCCCCGACGCCGAGCGGCTCGATCAGCGTGTACGCCCCGTGCCTCTCGCCCTTTTTCCAGCTTCGTGCGAGGGACTCGTCTGCGCGGAGCTGCGCGCGTAAGGCGGCTGCCAGCCCGGGATCACGAGATCCGATCTCGTCGAGCACGAGGCCCCAGTCGTCACGGGGCCGGCTCCGGATCCATGCGAGCAGTTCGCCGGCGTCGCCGGTGGTGGCGATGGTGGCCGCGATCGCGGCCGGCACCATGGTCTCGTTGGAGCCCGACATCGGCCGGCAGTGTAACGGGTTGGGGCCAGAGGCCGCAGGCGCGCTCGAACTCCGACGACCGTGCCCAGCCGGTGCTCACGGAGCGAGGAGCTCGGCCTGGGCGACGAAGTGCTGAGTGGCCATCCTGCCGAGCACCTCGGTGTAGGGTTCGCCCGAGATGTTCACCAGGCCCCAGTTGTTGTCCTCACCGTCAAATCGGCCTTCTTCCGGCTGATCGACCCACTGGAACCAGTGCCAGCCCAGCACCCACGGGACGGCGCGGTAGGTCTCGACGTAGCTCGTATACGCGACGCCGCGCTCGGCCTGGGTCTCATACGTGGGGTACTGCGGCGGCCACGAGTTGGGCAGCCCACTGTCGTCCGCGCGAAAGCCGAACTCGGTGATGAGCATCGGTCGGCCGGCGAGCGCGTGCTGGGCGGCGAAGCCATCCGCTGGGTCGAGGCCGCCGGACAGGGTCAAGGCGACCTCGGCGATTCCTTCTGTGAAGACGTAGTCGTTGATCGAGACCACGTCGAGCCACTGTCCGGCCGCCTCGTAGACCTCAGCCGGGGTCATCACGGAGACCTCGCGGTTACCCAGGAGGAGATGGTTCGGGTCTACCTCACGAACCGCGGTGGCCGTCACCGAGAAGTAGCGGTCGGCGGCGAGGCTCAAGAACCCCCGCACCCAGGGATCGTCGACTCCGAAGGCGGGCCAGTCCGTCGCCGCGAGCATATCGTCCCGACCGGCGAACCCGGTGCCAAGCTCCTGGTTGAGCGCGGAGATGTCGCCAAAGTGATCGAGCAGGCTGTCCACGGCGGCGGTCTTGCCCGCGGCCTCCGGGCTGAAGCGGAGGTAGAGCGCGAGCAAGGTCTCGGGCCCGCGCCAGTCTGGGCCCCACCTCATCTCGTTATCGAGGAACCACCCGAGGATCGCGGGCTCGTCGACCCAAGGCGCCACCTTTTCGGCGACCGCCGTTTCGACAGCGCCCTGCCAGGCGGGGTCCCACCAGTCGACGATCTCCCCGGTCAGCCAATCTCCGCCCGAGAGGTAGAGGATCGGCGTGACGGGAAAACCATGGGCCACGAGAAGCGTCGTGTCGGACCACGCCCCGCCGGTGTTTAGGCCAAAAGAGCGCACAAACCTAAGCTGTGCTTCGGCCCAGGCATCGGAGCTTCCGTAGGTGCTTGCCACATATTCGCCGTACAGGTCCCGGCCGCTCACTTGGCCGGCCGCGCCGTAGGGCCCGAAGGTATTGATGCCGAAGGACCGGAAGGGGTAGCCGTCCGGATCCCGCAGCCAGTCCCGGCCGCAACGTTGGGTGAGGCCGAAAAAGCCGGTAGCCGCCGGCGGTTCGGCGTCGATGAGACCGCCCCAGCTGCTGGTCCCGGTGACGGGGGACGGGAGGGAGCAGGCCGGGTCAGTCGGTGCCGGAGCATCCGGACGAGGCTCGGTGGGGCAGGCGAAGAGGAACAGCAGGGGCGCGACGGCAGGCATACTTTGTGGGGCTAACGTGAGGGTGGGGTGGTGGGGGCGCCGGACTCAAGACCACGGGAATCGAATTCGTAGAAAAGCCTTGATATAGGTGTGCTATCGCTGCACAATTCCCGTCGTCGAGTTAGGAAAAACCCGCCTCTCCGCGATGAACCAGGAATTAGCCTGAGTCATTGTGAGTGCCGCCCGTC
>CANKTH010000208.1 GCA_947486185.1 Deltaproteobacteria bacterium | reverse complement strand
GCCGCGCTACTCCGAGGGCCGCGACACCAACGCGCTGCTTCGAGAGCTCATGGGGACTGGAGAGCGTCCGGAGTGGGCACAACAGGCGTTCGAGCGCGTCGAGCAGTACGTCAGCGAGGGCGACCTGATCGCGGCGCGGGCCGAGCTTGAGGCGCTGGCGGAGCGGCTGGGTCCACAGGACACCACGGTGCTCGAACTTCAGTGGGAGCTGGGCGATCGGGAGCTGAACGGTGCGGCGGATTGAGAAGGGGCCCGAGCCCGACGGGCTGGCGGCGCGGCGACGTGCCCGTGCGCGGCTCAACCGACCCGCGCGGGCGGGAGATTGGGAATTGCTCGGCGACCTGGCTGGCGAAGTCCGTGCTGCGTTGGTCCGGGAACAGGGCGGCCTCTGTGCCTGCTGCACCAACCGTCTGGTGATGGAGCCCGCCGTCCGCCACAACGCGCCGGTTGATGAAGGAGCGCAGCACCCGCGGGGTGGCCCGATGATCGGGATGAAGATCGAGCACTTCGAGGCCAGGGCGTGGAACGCCGACCGCAGTCACCTGGGCCGGCAGGCTTGCCGCCTTACGCCCCCCTCGTGGCCCAGTACCTCCTCAGGAAGCTCCGGGCGCATGGCGCGGCGCCGGCCGTGAAATAGTCATCTGAATCCTTGGCACCTCCTCGTCGCCTCGGCCAGCTCGAGGGGACGGCGGATCGGTCCGGGGGGGCGCGGATCGAGGCTGGCCGCGAGCGGGCCGCGGGACCGCCGTTGGGTCGGGGGCCGTTCGAAGCTTGGCCACATCAATGAGTCCAACCCGGCCGCCCCCTGCCCGCCGGCACTCCCGGATCAGCGCCGTCGGAGACCCGAACGGCACTCACCCCGGCGCGCTCCAGCACCGCAAAGATCGCCTCCGAAGCTCCCACCAAGGTCGTCACCGACTCCGAGGCACAGCGGCTCAGGCGGGCGCTTCCGCGTTCAGCGGGCTCGATCACGGGCGCGCCTCGGAGTCCGCCGGGAGTTTGGGGTAGCCCATTGAGGATCTGTGTCAGCGTGTGGCTGCCGGAGCTGAAACCCAGATCATAACGCCCGAAGGCGGCGTGCATCGTCGTCCGGTGTTCGTCGGCGGACACCGCTTGGATCAGCGCTGCCGCGAGCGCCGGCAGTCGATCGAGGTGAGGCACACGCACTCGGGCCGACAGCTTGAGCAAAAAGACCTCGGCATGCTCCCATTCGGGGCGCCGGATCCACGGCAGCCGCTCCCACGCCGCGGTCACCCCGGTCGCCGCCCCCGAGCTGGCACCTAACACCCGCGAGGCCCGCGTCTCCAACAGAAGGGCGAGCTGCTCCAACACCCACGGATGTACACCGGGAGGCAAAGCCAGGGTGCACCAGCGCTCCAGGCTGACAACCGGGGAAGGATGCTCAAATACCTGCAGCGGGGGCTCCGGCAGTCCCGAGTCGGGCGTGGGGAGTCGGTCTTCGGCGGTTGAGTCCTCGGTCGCGACCCGCGCTCCTCCCGCTGGGGAGCCGATCACTGGGGTTTGTCGCGTATCGGTCAACAGGGCTTCACGGCGCGCCGGGTGTCGTCCACGCCAATCGCCGAACGCCGCCATCACCGAGGCTATGACCTCGTTGATGTCCACCGGCCCCACGACCACGAGGTGCGCCCGATCCGGGCGAAACACCTGTCCCAATACGTGCTCCACCCCTTCGAGGCTCCAGCTCGGGGGGCGTCTCCCTTGCGCGGAGGGCTCTTGTAGGAGCGAGCGCCACCGGCTCTGGCGCGCGCGGTCGGCGGGGCTGCGGGGCTCGGCCGCCGAGGATCGCCGGGCGTTCCAGTATGATTTACGCCCAAGATCAACGGTCACACCGTCAAGGATGCCGCGCAACTGGTGGAGCGCGTCTTCGGTTACTCCCGCGCCGACGGGCGGCGGCAGGAAGGTCGTGTGCAGCTCGGTCGCGGCCGCGCCCGCCGTCAACGATACGGCGCCACTCCAGTAAGGATGCTGGAACTGCGGCGTCAGGTTCGGGACCTCGACCATCGCCAACGCAAAGGAGCCCAGCTCGCCGGGAAAGCTGCGTGCGCCTGCGTCAAAACGGAGCGTAAGTGCTGCTTTTCCGACTCCGTTCTCCACCGCCAGAACGTGCATACCGTTGGGCAAGGTACGCCAGCGGTGGTTTCTCACCCGCCCCGCGTCGCTTCGCACCACGGGCGTTCGTTGTCGCGCCGCTTCGGCAACGGAGCGAAGCGCGCCCTCTTCCGACGTACCTACCCCCGGCAGCTGCTCTCCGCCGGGCTCCAGCACCGCGGCGACCGCCCGCTCGCGCGTGACATAACGGCTCGCCCACGCCGCGACGTGCTCGCCCTGGCTCGCGTTGGCGACCAGGACCCGATCCGACATCCAAGTCGCGCTGCCGGTGCGGACCAACCAATCGAGCGCATCGACCAGTGAAGGAGACCACGCTGTAGCCGGGCTGTCGATCGTCGTCAGCTCCCGCAAGAACACGATGTCCCGCTCGAAACGGTCCAATGAGGGAGGGTAGGGAACCCACACCTCGGACACGGCGCTCAACGCCACCTCCAGGAGCTCGAGGGCCTCTTCGCCTGGGCGGATCTCAATCTGACAGCCAAGCCGGGCGGCCTCGCGCCCCAACTGTGCGCGACACCGTACCACCCGGTCTCTCTCGTGCCGGCCAAGAACCCACGCCATCACCCCCTCCACGCGCATCGCGATCACGTCAAATAGAGCGTCTGAGACGGCCCAATCGTGGGGGAGTCGCCAACCGAGCACGAGCCAGGGGTGCTCCACCGGGGCCGGCACTCGTGACACTCGCGACCAACGTCCATTCAGCTCAGCGGGCACGGCGGGGGGTGGGAGAGAGGGTAGATCGGAGAGAGAACCGAGCTCATCAACAGAGACCTCGACGAGGGGGCCGCGTAGGATGGGGCTGACGTAGGGGAGGATCTCGAAAGATTCCAGCGCGCTGCTGACCAGCACGCGGGTGTTGGAGGGGCGATACGCGCGGGCAACAAAGTGTTGGACATCGTCCAAAGTGATGCGGTCGAGCGCTCCGTCGTTTCGAATGACCCCACGCCCGGCACGGGCAAAGGTGTGATCTAGAGGATAAATGAGCATATCCAGCAAGCTCCACGCGAAGGGCGTGAGCGTCGCTTCCGGGCCTTCGTGTACGCCCAAACTGCCGGTCGCCAGCTCCATCCGCACCTGTTCGCGGGCGTCATTGAGTCGGTCCACCGTGAGCCCGGCGAGGGGATCCTGGAAGATCTTCCAGAAAAGCCCGGCCTGGGCATGCCATCCTGTCCGCAGACCGAGGCTGGTGTACACCGTGTGGTGAAGCGTGGTGCGTGCCCCAAGCTCCAGCCCCGGCGGGGCCGGGTCTTCGGCGGAGTTCACCGGCGTGACGAGGTGCTGGACCACATGAGCGAGGCCCTCGAGCCCTGGGGGATCGGCGGCGGCCCCGACGGTGATGGCGAAGGTCATACCGACGAAGTTCGGGTCGGGAATGTAGCGCAGCACCACCCGCGCCCCGTTCGCGTTGTTGTACCTCGTCAGGGGGACGCCAGGGAGCGTCCACAGAGAGTCGCCGGAACCAGCCGATCCGAAGGCGGCGGAGAGGAGGAGGAGGAGGAGGAGCATCCCGGAGAGTGTAGCGCTGAAGCGGGTTGTTTTCCCCCGCGCGTTCCCCTCGTCTTACCGCTGTCTTCGCGCAGCGTCGCGGTCGCGACGCGCGCCCGCGACAGAAGCCAAGACGTGTGTAAGGACCTCGGAGTCCCGAGACTGAAGTATCAGGGTTATCCGCCAAGAACACGCCCTATGGGCAGCACTGCCTCAGTTCAGGGCACGCCGTAGAGTTCGTCAAGCAGCTCGGCGAGGCCGCGCGCCTCCGTCTCATCGAACATGATCGCCATGTCCGGGCAGCTCTCGCCCTCGGCACGCGGCACGAACGCCGCGCAGATCGCGTCCAGCTCCGGATCGGTGTTGAGCGCGCAGGCGTCGATCAGATCGGTGTCGGGCACCCAGGGATCGAGTCCCCAGTCATTCGAACCGTAGTCCACCGCCTCGAAGTCGAGCCGCTCGTGGAGGGCGTGCGTGACGACCAGCGCGTCCGCCGGCTTCATTGCGTTGATCTTGTCGATGTTGGGGGTGCCGCAGAGGGTGTAGGTGTTGAGCAGCCCCAGGAGCTCGGCGTCGTCGCTCACACAGAGCTCGGCCAACCGGCGGTCCCCGTCAGGCCGAGGGATGACGTAGGAGGTGTCGTTGGATTGGGCAAACACGCGCCAGAGCTCACGCTTCAAGGGCGGGTCGCAGTCGGGCAGGTACTGATCGCCCGCGACGGGGTTGTGGTAACAGGTGCGGGCGCCATCGTCGGCTGCTTCGCAGCTTCCGGTTGGGTTGGCGATCAGGTCGGGAGTGGGACAGCCGGTGAGGAGCAGGAACACGAACATGAAGCCTCCGCGCTCGGCTCAGAGCAAGGTCCGTGCCGCACGGTAACACGCCGCTTTTCTGAACGTCCACCCGCGGACCGCGTCATAGCTGTCGGCCTCGCGCCGACAACGGGTGCGACTGCCGGTTGCCATTGTGAGCGGAGGCCGGCCGACGGTGTGGAATGCCCTCCGAGCTCGGACCGGCTCCTGCTGCTTCGCCCACGCCTTACGAAGGGTCGGTCCGCGCGCGACCCCGGCTGCCCGGTTGCGTTGTTCTGCCGAGCTGTGTACGTTCCCGGCCATGAGCTTGTTTGACCTGTTCCGACCGAAGTGGAGACACTCCGATGCCGACGTGCGCCGCCAGTCGCTGTCTGGCCTTCAGCAGCCGATCCTCGTCGAGCTGGCGATCGGGGACACGTCCGGAGATGTCCGAAGCGCCGCGGCGAGCCTCTTGACGGGCGAGTCTCTCGGTCAGGTGGCGTTGTCCGCACCCGATAGGGCGGTGCGGCTGATCTGTATTGAGAAGGCTGACGACCGAGAGAGCCTCTCGCGGGTGGCTCGTCAAGATCCAGAGGCTGAGCTCCGGATCGCGGCACTACGAAGGTTGAACGACCAGACTGCCTTCGTGGAGGCCGCGCGGAAGGACGCGGATCCGGCGGTTCGGACCTTTGCGGTTGTCCTCGTGGATGCTCAGGCGTCCCTCGCGGGTATCGCCCGGACAGACGCTAATCCTGAGGTGCGCCGTGCAGCTGCCGAGCGGATAAGCGATGAGAGCGTTCTGCCGGATCTGCTTCCACGAGAGGCGGACGCTACGATTCGGCTGGTCTACCTGGAGAAGTTGTCGGACGGCGACTCCCTGCTGCAGATCTGCAAGGCGGACGCGTCACCGAGCGTTCGCGCTCTCGCGCTGAAGAAGATCGTGGCCCCAGACGAGACTCCGGTGACTCTGAGGTTGACGGGTCAAGGGTTTGGGGTCGGTGGTCGTTTGGGGTCGCGGAGGACCCTTCCCAGGGTGAGGGTGCCGATCGTGGGCACACGTCTCCCCTGGAGTGGGCGTC
>CANKTH010000207.1 GCA_947486185.1 Deltaproteobacteria bacterium | reverse complement strand
CCCGCCGCCCGCCGATCTCGAGTCGACGCCGATCTCGCTCGCGACCTTGCACCCCGAACGTGCCTCCACCACGGATTCAAGTGCGCTGGGTGGGGTTACCGCCACCGATGAGCCCGTGTCGGAGGTGTCCTCGCCTCCTGCTCCCCCTCCAGCCCCGACCCGCAGCGCCGATTCGGGGCAGATCGGTGCCCATCCCGCCGATCACCGAGCGATGTTCCTTGGTTTTGGGCTCACGCTGGCCGCCGTGGTGCTGGTGGGCGTGTTGACCTTGGCGGGCCTGTGGATGTGGCGCTCGGGCAAGACCGCACCGGCAGGCCCCGCAGAAACCGTGGTAGCGGCGGCGGATCCTTCGGCGGCGACCGCCTCGGAGGGGTCGGCCCCGAACACCGCCAGGTCGGCCCCGGACGCTGTCGCCGGCGAGGGGGCCAGCGCCGGAGCGGCTCCGGCGGGAGGGGCCGCCGATCCGGCTACGGCGTTGGCCGAGACCCCTGCCCCACCCTCAGCCGCGGCTCCTGCCGCTTCAAACCCAGGGGTCGCGGCTCTTGGGCCGGCCCCCACATCGGGTTCTCCAAGCCGCACCCGGCCCGACGTGGCGACTGTCGGGACTCCGGCAAAAACGCCGACGATCATCGTCGTCAATCCGACGGCAGCGGCTACCACCGCTCCGACGGTCGAATCGGCCACGCCGGTCGCCTCCGCGGCGCTCACCGGCCGGGTTTCGGTCACTACGCTGCCAGGCGGCGCAAAGGTACAGCTCAAAGGCCGAAGCCTGAGCCCCGTGGCCTCGGGTACCTACGAGCTCCCGGTCGGCTCCCACACGCTGAAGCTCATCAGCAGCAGCGGTGAGGAGACGAGCACGGCGGTCTCGATTCGGGCCGGCGCGACGGTCGAGATCTGCTACAGCTTCGACACCAACTCTGCGTGCCCCCGATGAGCGTTTTGTCTGCCCTCTCCCTGATGATCGTCGCGGCGTGGGGGGTGCCGATGGTGCACGACGGCGGCAGCGGGAGCACCCTGGCGCTCACCGTGAGCGAACGGACCGGACTGCCTCCCGAGCAGCTTGAACCTACCGATCTCTCTACGCTGCTCAAGTTGACCCCGCGCGTGCTCGGCGCCGCAACGCTGCGCCACTGCGCCGCCACAGCGACGCGGGTGGCCGAGCTGCGGGCGAGCGCCGTCCGGGCGGAAGCCAGCTTTCGGTCGGGTGAGCTCCCGGCCGCGCTCGATGAGCTCGATCTCGGCATCGCGGGGCTGGGCTGCCTCGTGGAGCGGGTGGAGGCGCCCACCGCGACGAGGCTGTTCCTCCTTCGTGGCGCGCTTTTTGCGGGTCGCGGGGAGCTTGAAGCCGCGAGGGAGGAGCTGCGCACGGCCTTGAGCTTCACCCCAACGATGGTCTACGAGACCTGGCTGCCCCCCGAGGGCGCCGCGCTCACCGACGAGCTGCGTGCCGAAGTGCCGGCCTTGATCCTTCAAGTCTCTCCCGCAGGCGTGGGCCCCAACCTCGACGGGCAGACCGTCGGCGCGATGGCTTCCCTCCGTCCGGGGCTGCACCTCCTCCAGATCCCCAGCACCGCCGGGCTTCAGTCGGCGTGGTTGACGATCGCCGGTGAGGCGCGCCTCGTGGTGCCCGGCTCCTTCCGCCGCCCGATCCTGGAGAGCCTGGAGAGCCCGGAGGCGCGGCCCGAGGTCGAGCAGCTCCTCCGCGCGACGCTCGGGGAACAACCGGTCTATGTCGCGAGCGGTGGCGGCGTCTGGCTTGTCGGCCCCGAAGGCACCGAGACCCTGATCGCGCCGCCCCGGAAGGAGGAGGTCACCCGTAAACCTCGGCGTTGATCGATAGAAAGGCGCCTATGTTCCCGGGTCGGGCCGAGGTTCGGGCCGCGTCCACAACCACCCGAGCGCGACGACCATCATGGCGCCGGCGCCGATCCGTGCGGCGATCGGGAGCTCCGGCACGATGAAGAGCGGAAAAGCAAAGGAGATCGACATCATTGCGGTGGCGATCTGCTTCGCGCGCCGAGGGATCGCCCCCTCACGCTCCCACACGCTGAGCATCGGCCCCACGCCCGGGCGCGAGAGCAGCCACCGGTGCATCCGGTCGGATCCACGCGCAAAACAGAAGGCCGCCAGGATGTAGAACGGAGTGGTTGGCAGGATCGGTAGCACGACGCCGATGCTGCCGAGCAGAAAGAAGAACACACCGAGGACAACGAAGAAGCCGCGGACCACCGTCGAGCGCATAAGCACGGCGGCTAATCCGCAATCCAGCGCGGTGCCGCCTACTTGTGGATCGGCCTGTCGTGCCCGATACTGCTTGCATGCGAAATTTCGTCTTCATTGCCTGCTCCGCGCTCAGCTTCGTCGCATGCCGGGAAGAGGGAAACCCCAAGTACGCCCAGGACGCCGATGGCGACGGGGTGCGTTCCGACGTCGATTGTGACGACGCCGACCCGTCCACGGGGGAGCCCGTCTCCTGGTACCTGGATGCAGACGGCGATGGCATCGGCGGCCCCGATGGCGATACCACCTGCGCCCCTCCTGCGGATGCGGCGGCCGAGACGGGCGACTGCGACGACGCCGACCCGGAGGTCGCGCCCGGTGTGGCTGAGCTGTGTGACGGGATCGATCAGGATTGTGATGGGGTGATCGACAACGGGCTCGAGGTCGTGTCGGCGTATGAAGACGCCGACGGCGACGGTTACGGCGATGATGGGAGCGTGGTCTCGACGTGCGCGCCACCGGCGGGCACGGTGGAGGTCGGCGGTGACTGTGACGACGGGGATCCGGCGTGGTCGCCGGGTGCAGACGAGTCGGATTGTACCGATCCCAACGACTACAACTGTGATGGCCTCGTCGCCTACGCGGACGCCGACACCGACGGTTGGGCGGCGTGTGTCGAGTGTGACGACAACAACCCGGCCGTGTCCCCCGACGGGGTTGAGCTCTGTAACGGCTTGGACGACGACTGTGACGGGCAGATCGACGAGGACGTCGCGGATAGCACGACCCTGTACGCAGACCTGGATGGAGACGGATTCGGGGACCCGGAGTCACCGAGCGAAGGCTGCGACGCTACGGGCGTCGAAGACGCTACGGACTGTGACGATACCCGGCCTACAACCTGGCCGGGCGCCGACGAGACCTGTAATGACGTCGATGACGACTGTGACGGTGAGCTCGACGAGGACGCCCTCGCTGCCCCGGCGTGGTACCTGGATGGTGATGCGGACGGTTACGGCGCCGGCACGGCCAGCTCGAGCTGCGACGCCCCCTCCGGCGCGGTCGGGCTCGACGGCGACTGTGACGACACGAACGCAGCATACAACCCGGGCGCCGCGGAGGCCGACTGCGACGACCCCAACGACTACAACTGCGATGGATCGGTAGGATTCGCCGACGCCGACGCCGACGGCTGGGCCGCTTGTGCCGAGTGTGACGACGGGGACCCGGCGATCTCCCCGGACGCGACCGAGGTCTGTAATGACCGCGACGATGACTGCGACGGCGACGTCGATGGAGACGCCGTAGACGCCGGCACCTGGTACGCCGACACGGATGGTGACAGCTTTGGCGATGCCCTGCTCACCATGGTGGCCTGCGAAGCGCCCGACGCGCACGTCGGCGACAGCACCGACTGTGATGACGGTGACGGCACGATCTCGCCTGCCGCCGAAGAACGGTGTAACGGCGTGGACGACAACTGTGACGGCGACGTCGACGAGAGCGGCGTCGACGCAACAGCTTGGTACGCCGACGCGGACGGCGACGGCTTTGGGGACCCCTCGTCCTCCGAGCCGAGCTGCGCGGCGCCGGCCGGCTACGTCGCAGACCGCAGTGACTGTGATGATCTCGACGGGGCGGTCTCGCCGGCGGGCACCGAGCTGTGTAATAGCCGGGATGACGACTGCGACGGCACCTCGGACGAAGATGACGCGGTAGACGCCGCGATCTGGTACACCGATCTCGACGGAGACAGCTTCGGGGACCCGCTGAGCGGCGCGCCCGCCTGTAGCGCGCCCGCCGGTAGCATCTCCGACAACACCGACTGCGACGACACCGCGGCGACGGTGTCCCCTGCGGGTATCGAGCTTTGTAACGGGATTGACGACGACTGCGACACGGTGGTTGACGAAGACGACGCGTCCGATACCCGTACCTGGTACGCCGACGCTGACGCCGACGGGTACGGGGACGCCGCGGCCCCGACGCTCGCTTGCGCCGCCCCGGCGGGCACGGTGGCCAGCTCCGACGATTGTGACGACACCAACGGGGCGATCTCGCCCGGGGCCGCCGAGCTCTGTAACGGCGTGGACGACGACTGCGACGCCACGATCGACGAAGATAGCGCCGCGGACGCCGCGATCTGGTATGCGGATGCCGACGGGGACAGCTTCGGGGACGCCGGCGTGGTCCTGGCGTCGTGTGTACAGCCTGAGAGTTATGTTGCCAACCCCGATGACTGTGTTGACAGCGACGCGGGAATCTCGCCGGCCGGTGTGGAGCTGTGCAACCTCATCGACGACAACTGCGACGGTACCGTGGACGAAAACAGCGCGGCGGACGCCACGACCTGGTACGCCGACGCTGATGGTGACGGTTTTGGCGACGGCGGGTCGCCCGCGCTCGCCTGTGTTGTGCCCGCTGGCTACGCAGTGGACGCCTCGGACTGCGACGACACCAACGCCGACGTATCTCCGGCAGGCGCGGAGGTGTGCAACCTCATCGACGACGACTGCGACGGACTTGTCGACGACGCGGACGCCGACGTGGACACCGCGACCGGCAGCTCCTGGTACGCCGACGGCGACGGTGACGGCTATGGCGACGCCGCGGTGCTGCTCTGGGCCTGCGCCCAACCGTCAGCGAGCGCGACGAGCGCGGGGGACTGCGATGACGCCGATCCGGGCGTGTCACCATCGGCCGCGGAGACGTGTGACGGCGCAGACGATGACTGTGACGGAGTGGTGGACGATCCTGCCGATCTGCTTGGCTCGGGTGAGGCGTGCGGCGCGGTGAACTGTGTCGACATCATGGACACTCGGGTCGGCGCGGCGAGCGGCGAGTACTGGGTGGAATTCGACGGTACGGCCATGCCCGTCTACTGCGACATGGACACGGCGGGAGGCGGATGGACCGTGCTCCATCCTGATCTTTTCGGCTCACTCGGCAGCCTCGACGCGATGCGTACCGAGATGGACCGCGCGATGGTCTACCTCCGCAGCTACACCGGGGCGCGCTATTACACCGAAGTCGAGCAGCTACCGGCATTTATCAGCTATGATGTCGACGTCGCGGACCTGGACAGCAGCCGCACGCGGATCACCTTCGTGCCGCGGCCGGACGCAAATGTGTATGGGCAGACCCAGGGTTTTGTCTCCAACGGCACCAGCCTGACCTTCACCAACTGTGACGCGAACGGCAACAGTTACATCGAGTTCTGGCGTACCGGCACCAGCTATACCTGGAACCAGGACTACAACATGTCGCTGCGCTGGCGTGACACCCGACTCGCCGCCACTGGCACCGTCCCCGACGAATTCTTCGCCTACACCGCGGTCCATTTCGGCGGTTGCGGCACCCACAGCACCAGCGCCTATTGGGTCCACTACGACAACATGCGCGACACCGCGCTGGCGATCCGCTGATCCTGCCGTAAAACTGTCGGCGAAGACGGCTCTTCCGCGTCTGTTGGGAGACGAAGCGCCTCTGGGCGTGCCCCCGGCTCCGCCGGGG
>CANKTH010000206.1 GCA_947486185.1 Deltaproteobacteria bacterium | reverse complement strand
GCGGCTGCTCGAGCTCGCGGGGGCGGTTCCGGCCGCCCGCCCACCCGATGCTTTCGATGAGGTCGCCGCATCCGAGGCGGCCCGCCGGTTGAGCGCGGCGGTCAGCGGCTTGCCGGCAGCGGCCAGGGAGGTGTTCGTGCTGGTGGCCTTCGAGGGTCTGAGTCCGGAAGCCGCGGCAGAAGTGTTGGAAATACGCCCAGATGCCGCGCGTCAGCGGCTCGCGCGGGCGAGGGCGAAGCTGAACGAGATCATGGGGGAAACATCATGAACCTGGATCAACCTCCCGAGCCGCGCCTGAGCGCCGCGCGGGCCGCAATCATGGAGCGGTCACTCACCGCGGCGTGGCGTGAGCCTCCGCCGCGCGCCCCCCGGGTCGAGGCCGCGTTGGTCGTGCTCTTCGGCTTGGGCCACGTCGTTTGGGGCGTCGCCGTCGTGCTCACCTGAGCGCGCGGGCCTGGACCCGCGCGTCGGTGTAGCGGCTCAGTCGACGCTCCCGATCAGCGGATCGTCGGGCACGTCCTCCGCCGATGGGACGTAGTCGAGCGCGTGGAATCTCTGCCCCCAGGGGTTCGCGAACTCGTGTTCGGCCGGCGCGCCATACCAACCGCGGAGTCGCGCTTCAAAGAGGGAGTTCGAGAGGATCATCCGGCCCCGGCGCTCGCGGAGGGTCGCGATCGCCTCCGAGATGCGCATGCCCCGAAAACGGTAGAGATAGGCGGCGAGCCCAAAGGCGCTCCGGTTGATGCCCGCAAAGCAGTGCCAGTAGGAAGGGCGCGATACCGCGTCGCGGTGCACCCGGTCCAGGAATGCCTCGATCCCGGCGCGCGTAGGCATACGCTCTGGCTCCAGGGTGTCGTGCATCACCAGCGTGTGGTGGATGACGCCCGGATCTGGCTCGACGGGAATGAAGCTCACCCACACCGACTCGTACGGCGGGGTGTAGGGGTCGGGCGCCGGACCCAGACGTATCGGGTTTGGATCGGTGTGGATCAAGCTCGGCACCGGCCGCCCCCGGGGAGGCCTATCTCCGCGCTCCCCTGCCCGCGAGCTTCCGCCCTTGCTTCGCCCGGCCGCGCCTCATATCGGTCCGAGTCGCTCCGGAGCCCGATGACCGCACCTCGCCCGCGGCCGTACATTGTCGAGTCGGACCGCTTTTTTACGCTTCACTTCGAAGAAAGTCAGATTCAAAGTATGATGTCGCGCGAAGGTCCGAGCGCGCTCGTAGTGCCCTACACCCGCGCCATGGCGGGCTTCGCGCTCTTCGTGCCCCGGCCAGCGCGAATCAGCATGATCGGATTGGGCGGCGGTTCACTGGTGAAACACTGCCTGAGGACGTGCCTTTTGCCTACGCCCTCCGCGAAGATGACGGTCGTGGAGCTGCTGCCGGAGGTGGTCGCGCTACGGGGCCGTTTCGGTCTCCCCGCCGACGGCGCGCAGCTCTCGGTCGTGGTGGCCGAAGGGAGTACCTGGATCGCCGATCTTCCGCAGCAGGCCGATGTGCTGCTGGTGGACGGGTTCGATCACGCCGGCCAGGCTCCTGAGCTCACTACGCCCGCCTTTTATGCTGGCGCGCGTGCCCATCTTCGGCAGGGCGGAGTGATGGTGGTCAACCTCAACCTCGACGACGAGGCGCATCGTCGCCACATCCGCCGGATCCGGGACGTGTTCCAGGGAGAGCTCACGGTGGTGACCTCGGAGGATGAGAGCAACAAGGTGGTCTTTGCTACGCGCGGCCCCTTGCCATCCACCGAGCTACTGACGCTACGCGCGGTTGGGCTCGAACCCGAGCACGCGGTGGGCCTCCCCGCGCTCGCCGAGAAGATTGCTGAGAACCTGCGTCGTCGGCCGGCCGCACGCCGGCGCGCGGCGGCGCGAATCTGATTGCCTGTTCAGGAGGCGGAGGTTAGGTTCCGCCATGGCTGAGCCCGCCAACGACCGGCCCCCCGCCGGAGCGCCGTTCAAGAACCAGGTCGGTCCCGATGCGATCCGGAGCTTGTCCGCGCGTATCCGGTCCGTCTACCCTGAATTTCCATCATCCTCCTTCGAGGTGGCCGCCGAGGCGGGTCTTGGGCCAATGGCGCTCAAGGAGCGGGTGGCCCATGTGGCCGATTGCCTGCGCAAGCGTCTCCCGGCCCAGTGGCCCGAGGCGGTCGGTGTGCTCTGCGCGAGCCTGCCGCCAGCTAGCCCCGCCGAGTTTGGCCAGCTTGGTGGCCTGGAGTTCTGGCCGGTGCTGAGTGTCGTCGAGCGGCATGGGCATCAGGACCCGACGCACAGTCTCCCGGCGCTTCGTGAGATGACCGGCAGATTTTCCGCCGAGTTCGCTATACGTCCGTTCCTCCGGCGCTGGCCTGACGCCACGTGGGCCGCGCTCTCGGCCTGGGTGTCCAACCGGGACCCCCACGTGCGGCGCCTCGTGAGCGAAGGCTCCCGGCCGCGGCTCCCCTGGGGGCTCCGCCTCGACCCGGACCCGCGGGCGCTTCCTCTGCTCCACCAGCTGGTGGACGATCCGAACGAGTACGTACGCCGATCGGTGGCCAACCACCTGGGGGACCTCGGCAAGCTCGATGCCGACGCCACAGTCGCCCTGGCCGCGGAGTGGCTACGCGAGCGGCCGAACCGCGCGCCCCTGCTGCGCCACGCTCTTCGGGACCTGCTCAAACGTGGGCACCCTGGCGCGCTGGCGCTCGTGGGCGTACCGCCGGCGGCGGTGTCCGTGACGGGGCTCGCGGTGGATGATGTGGCGCTGGGGGAGGTAGCGACCGTCCGCGCCGAGATCAAGGCGATGGAGGCTGCTTCATTACGTGTCGATTACGCCTGGGCGTGGCCGGGCGCGCGTTCTGGCTGGTGCTCCAAGACCTTCCGCGGCGCGGATCGGCAGCTCGAACGTGGTGAAGTGTGGTCGTTCCGCGCGCGACTCCACACCCGTCCGGTGAGCACCCGGCCGGGTCGTCCTGGCCCCCAACGGCTCACGCTCCGGGTATCCGGCCAGGATTTTGGTCCTGTCGACTGGACTCTCCTCGCTCCGCGCGCCTCTGGCTGAAGCCCGCGCGGCCGAGGTGCCGCGGCCTCGTTAGTACAAGAGATGGACTCCGAAAGCGTCGCCGGTATCCGGGACCCGTTTTTTCCTTCCGCGCTCCCCGTGGGCGGGGTGTTTGCGCCGCCGGGAGGCCAACCGCAGCGCAGCCTCCTGATGATGGGGCCGCCGCCCCAGGTGGCGCTGGGCCTCCTGCTGGTCGTGCTTGACGATCTCGCTACGCTTCATAGCGAAGGCGGGGTGCACGGCGCGATCGAACCCTCTTTGGTGGGTTTTGCCGCGGACGGCACCTTCCGGGTATTCCCTGGTCCACGCGTCGCGGCGGCCACCGTGGAGCTGGACGTCCGCGCGGTCGGGGCGCTCGCGGAGCTGCTCGTGAGCTCAGACGCGCTCGACGCGATCTCGCCGTTGGCTCGCGGCTGGTTGCGCGGGGTTCAAGAACGGTTTCTGGATGCCCGCGCGGCCCGTCAGGCCCTGCTCGCCCTCCTCAAACAGAGAGACACCGGCCTCACCGCCTTCCTGACCGCGGTCGGCGCGCGCCTTCCGGCTCCGGCGCGCACCTTCGGCACCCCGGGCAAACGACCGGGTGAGCAGGAGGCGAGGGCCTGGGTGCGCCAGGTGGAAGATCAGCTCCGCGGCGGAGATCTTCGGAGCGAGATCGAGCAGCGGCGGTCGCAGGCGGAGGAATCTCAGCGCCTGCAGAGCCACGGGCGGGCGGTGGAACAGGCGCGTGCGGCCGTTGACGCGGACCGTGCCAGGGTCGCGGAAGAGCGAGAGGCCCTTCGCGCGGACGTCTCCCGAGAGCGGGCCGAGGTAGCGGCCGAACGCGAGCGTGCGCGGGCCGCGTGGCTGGCCGTCGAGACGGAGAGGGCGGCGCTCTACGCGGAGAGGGATCGCCTGACGAACGAGAACGTCAGGTTGGTCGCGGAGCGTGCCGCGGTGGAAACGGAGGAGCGACGCCTCCATGAAGCGCGGCAATACGAAACCGAGGCGCTTCAGCAACAGCGCGCCGAGCTGGACGCCGCTCGTGCACTTCTCGGGGAGCAGCAGGCTCGAGCTCAGGAAGAACGTACCCAGATCACGATGGAGCGCCTTGCGGCTGAGACCAGCCTCCGGCTCGCCGAAGAGGCGGTGGCGCGCGCCGCCGAGTCGGCCCACGTCGTCCAGGCCGCCAAGGATGGCCATGAACGCCTCGATCGGGAGCGGAGCCAGCTCGACGCCGAGCGTGAGCGCCTGCAGGCGGAGGCGCTGCGCCTGGAGCAGGAGCGGATGCGCCTCAGTGGGGACCGCGAGAAGCACGATGTGGAGAAAGAGCGTCTTTCCGCTGATTTATTACGAGCAGGGCAGGAGCGCGAGCGGCTGGAGACCGAGCGGGCGAGTGTCGTAGCCGACGCCGCACGGGTGGCGGCTGAATCGGGCAGGCTGGGCGCCGAGCGAGAGGCGAGCGCGCTGGATCGGATTCGGCTCGTTGAAGAACGTAGCCGGTTGCAGGAAGAAGAGAGCCGGCTCGACGGCCTGCGCGAGCGAGCTGAGCAGGAGCGAGCACGTGCTGAGGGCGAGCGTGAGCGCCTGGCCGCTGACGCCGCGCGCATCGAGGCGAGCCGGGGCGAAGAGGAGCGCCGCCTCCGGCTCGAGCGGGACCGCTTGATCCAGGAGCAGGCTGAGCTTCGTGCCGGCCAAGAGAGCTTGAGGGCCGAGCAGACCCGCGCTGCGGTGGAGCTCGAAGCTGCGCGGAACGAAGCGGCGCGCGTGCGCGCCGATCGTGAACGCCTGGCGGGCGAAGAGGGACGGGTGGGGGCGGAGCGGGCGGCCCTCGCGGAAGCGAGGCTCCAGCTTCGAGGAGACAGCGAGAGCCTCCAGTCCGAGCGGGTGCGGGTGCAGGTTATGACTCAGGAGGTGACCGCGCTGCACGCGGCGATCCCGCAGGTGCCTCACCACTTACGGCGCGGCGCGATCGCCGATCTGGTGCGCGCGGATGAGCGTGGGCGCAGCGCCGAGACGCAGGGGCTCGCGCAGCCTGACGAAGAGGCGCCAACGGGCTTCGCGCCACGGCCCGTGTTCCGGAGCGCGACACGGCCGGCGGTGGTGGATTTCCCTCGCCCGGTACCAGCGGCCGCTGCGGACGAGGGGCGTGCCCCTGCCCGGCCTTTTCATGAACGCCCGCCTGAGCGCTCCGCCGCTGAGCCGGTCCCTGACCCTGCTTTTCTCGACCGCGAGAACGTGGGCTCGGAGGGACATTGGGAGGGCGTGCCAGGCATCAAGGGTGATCCGGCGCGTATGGCCGAGAGGGGCGCCGGAAAGTGGAAGGAGGCGGGACGGAGCCTCGCGCAGATCCAAGCGGAGCTCCCGGCGGGCGTGAGCCGCCCGATGGACCTTGAAGCGGGCACGGGCCGGAGCGGACTCTGGCTCGCGGCGCTCTTGCTCGTGGTGCTGGTAGCCCTGGCGGTCTGGCTCCTCATCGGCTGACGCGGCGTGGACGCTGTCCGAACCGTTTTTGTCGTGGTTTGGTCGCCTTGACCGATCGCCGCGGGCTGTGGGGCTCGCTCGCGCTGCCGCGCGAGGGCGGCCGGGTTAGCCGTCGCGGCGATGCTTGATCCCAACCTTTACGCCCACGATCCCGACACCGTCCGCCTGAGTTTGCGCCGCCGACACGCGGGGGCCGAGACCGTCGCCGCGGCCGAGCGGCTCTTCGCCCTGGTGGCGACGCGCCGCGCTTTGAGCGGAGAGCTCGACCAGTGCCGCGCGACCCGGAACCGGCTGTCCCCCGTGATCGGCGCGGCGATGAAAGCGAGAGACCATGAGCTCGCTGCGGCGCTCAAGG
>CANKTH010000205.1 GCA_947486185.1 Deltaproteobacteria bacterium | reverse complement strand
AGCCCGGCGTCAACCAGGCGGGGCGCGCCGTCCGCGTCAAAAACCACATTGTGAGGACGTATGTCGCCGTGCACCACGCCAGCGTCGTGCAGCACCGTCAGCGCTTGTAAGAGCGACTCGGCGAGGGCGAGGGCACGCGCCGGGGGGAGGGGACCCGTGTCGATGAGCTGGTGGGCGAGGCTGCCACCGGGCAAGAACTCCGAGACCGTGAACAGGGTGCCCCGATCGTCCTCGACGTGAAACACGCGCCCGAGGTTGGGGTGTGCCACACCCACAACGCTTGTGACATCGGCCAGGAAACCCGAGCGCCATGACGCATTGAGCCGCGCGACCGGCGGCAACACCCGTATCGCCCGCTCCGATACGCGTCGCGCCCAGGTGTCCATGCCATAAAAAACCGTCCCGGTCTCGCCGCCGTCGATCACGCGGATCCGGCGAAAGCGTCCCCGTAACGCCGATGCGACGTCTCCCGCCTCCGCGCCTACGCCGTCCCCCGGGCGGATACCCAGCCGCGCGGTGAGCGCCCGTATCGCCTCGGCCTCGGCGGGCAGCTCGCGCTCGAGCACCTCGTAGAGCGTTCGCTCCAGGTGCCACCCGCCACGTTGGAGCTCTGCCAGGGCCGCGCCAGCGAGGTCCTCGTCTTCACCAGCGAGGGACGCCGCCAAGCGCGCGCCCCAGGTGCGGGTGAGCACTCGGCGGATCGTCTCGCGGGGTAGCGCCCCAAAGAGCCACTCCAGTGCTGGATCGGGTGCAGAGGCGCTCACCCAAATTTCTTATCCGACTCCACGCATCGTGGCCCGAGGTTTGGGAACAATCTTGACCTGTCGAGTGACGCGGTCTCCTCTGCTCCGAGCACCGGTGCTATGCTACGCCGGCGATGCCGCCCCGAGCACGAGCCGACGCCTCGAAACTCCTCACCGACCGCGGATGCGCGGGTGTCCCGGGCCAGCGACGACCCGGCGTCGCCCTGCTCACACTGATCCTGGCTGCATGTGCCGCCAATCCAACCATCGTCTTCGATCCTGAGTCGGTTCCATTGGATTCCGAGCCCGACTCCCCACCCGACACGCTCGTCGGGCCCGATGACACCGGCGAAACGGGCACCACCGCCGAAGACGAGTTGCTCTACGAGCAGTTTTTTGATGTCTCGGTCATCCAGGTCGTCGACATCCGACTGAGCGCAGAGGCGATCAACCTGCTGCACCAGGACGGGCGTACCTACGTCAAGGGCGCCGCGACGATCAACGGTGTCGCGTTCGATGAGGTGGGAGTGCGGCTGAAGGGCTCGTCCACCTACCAGGACCTCGACTGTGCTGACGGGCTCTGTAAAGCCGCGTTCAAGCTACGGCTCAACAAGTACGTGCAGGGGCAGCTCTACGGCGGGCTCGAGCGGATCACCCTCAACAACATGGTGACCGACTACACCCAATCGAAGGAGGTCATCGCCTACGAAGTGTTGCGCCAACAGAGCCAGCTCGCCTCGCGCTCCAACTTTGCGCGCGTCACGGTCAACGGCGAGCTGATGGGGCTCTACACGAACCTCGAGAGTGCCGATGATCGCTGGTTGAAACGCCGATTTGAGGATGCCTCCGGAGATTTCTGGGGCACCGCCTTCAGCTACGGCGACTTCTACACGCCCTACCTCGACACCGGATGGGTACCCAAGAGCGGCAGCGGGGATCTCGGGAAGCTCGAGGCGATCACCGCGGCGCTCGACGGCTTCTCAGGCGATTTTTTCGGGGAGCTCGGCGGACTCGTCAACACGGAGCAGTGGCTGAGCTACTGGGGCTGGTGCGCAGCGCTGGGAAATTATGATGGTTACCCCTTCAACCTCAATGACGTGCTCATCTATTTCGATCCTTCTGACGGCGAGCGCGTCGTCTTCGCGCCCTGGGGCACCGACGAGTCCTGGGCGGAGTACGAGCTAACTGGCCAGTCCTGGGAGGTGGTGGGCGGCCGTCTCGGCCTCGCCTGCCTCTACGACCCGGCGTGCGTCGACGCGCTGCGTGATCACATCCGCGCCGCCACGGAGGGCTACGACGCCACCGAGGTGCTGACCCTCGCCGAGGCCGCGTGGGCGCTCACCGAAGCCGACGTTCAGGTGGACCCGCGCCGGCCCTACACACCCGCCGACGTCTGGGCCTACCGGGACTATTACGCGGCGCTGATCCCGCGTTACGGCAGCTACGTCCGCGACCGGCTGGATTAGCCCACCCGCCAGCCTCACCCAGGCCGAGTGCTCTCAGACGTGCGGCGCCGACATGTGGAAATCCGGGCGTTCCCCTTCGCTCCCGTAACGATACACCACCTCGATGAGCGCCCGCCCGAGCGGCTCCCACAACGTGCCGCCGTCGGTGAGCACGGTGCTTTGGGCCACGCGCCCGAGCCCTACCGCGGCGCTCCCCCATACAATCCGGTCCTTCACCCGCGGAACATCGAGGATATCCGCGACATCTCCGGGCAGTAGCCAACGCATGAGCGCTGCCGGGGCGCGCGCAGAGAGCCCGCGTATCCACGGCACGGGCTGCACCACCAGCTCGCGGAGCATCGTCAGCAGCGCCGCCGTCATGGTGCGACCGGCCGCCGAAGGTCGGAATTGCCGAACTCGAATCTGCTCCATGAGCGCGAGGGCGCCCGCCTGGGACGCGGGCAGGAGCCGCTCGTCCACCCCGCTCAAACCGCCCACCACACGCCAGGTATAGAGGTAGTCCGCCACTTCCTCGTCGGTGGGCACTATACCGAGTCGGGGCAGCGAGTCCAGCAACAAGGCCGAAAACGCCAGGAGGGTCCCCGCCATGTCCTCCTGGTTGGCCGCCACGCCCAGCTCGGGGCGATAGTCCGGGTGACGGTGAATCATCTGGCGAGAAAACGCATGAACCAGGCGAACTTTCTGGATCTCCGGCACCGCCTCTCGGAGCCGCCCCGGCTCCATCACCGCGAGCACGAACCGGGCCGTCTCCATCACCCGGCGGCGCGGCGAAGCAGCGATCCTGCCCGACATCATCAGGAGCGCGGCTCCTTTTGCGCCGGCGTAGCACTCGGGGAGTCCCCGGCAGAGGAGCGCGACGAGCGCCTGAGGGCCCACGCGCGAAAAAAAGCGCTGCCCCCGTTCGATCCGGGCCCAATCGACCTCCCCGGGGAGGCGACCGCTCTCAGCCAACCAGGCGTGGAGGGTGGCATCGGGCACGCTGCGGTCGGAGATCCACAACGCTGCGGCGGCGGGGTCAGGCAGGCTGACAAGCAGGCTGTCGGTGAGCGGATCGCCCACGTCTCGCAGCTGATCGAGCAGGCTGTCGGTCACTGGCCCCACGGTGTCGGTCACAGGCCCCCCTTTCCCGTGAGCGTAGCCTGAGCGGGGTGGGCTGGCTCCGGTCCGCCGCATGCCAGGCGGCCTACTTCCACCGCCGATGCAGCCACAACCAGCCGTGTGGCCGTTTTCGGACCTCTGCGGCGATAAAAGCATTGGCTGCGTCCGTGATAGCCTGGAGGTCCACGTCGAAATTGCCCGACAAGGGCGGCATGGGAAAGGGCTGGATACAGGTCACATGGCGCCCCACACCCTCGCGCCAGCCGGTCTGGCACCAGGCTGGCCGTCCGCTCTTCAAGATAGCTGCGGCAAATCCCGTAGCCGTCTTGGCGGGTCGGCCCAGGAAGGGGCTCTCGATGCCCTTACCAAACCACTGATCGATCACGAAGTACACCGCCCGGCCAGCAGAAAACGCTTCGTACGCCGCCGACATACGCGCGCCATCCGCCAGGCCGTCCACCCGGTGTGCTGCGCGCTGCTCGTCCATGAAGCGCCGGGTCCACGGATCGGTGGGGCGGCGGAAAAAGATGGTCATCGGCAGGCGATCCGCCGACGCGAGCACGAAGAGGTCCCACGCACCGAGGTGGCCGGCGAGCACCGGCCCCGGCGCGGCAGCGACGGCCTCAGCGCCGCGGACCTCGATCTGGATCCGATCAAATTGTAGAAGTTCAACGTAGCTCAACACGATGTCGTGCATCATCCGGGTGAGCACGGGGCGGGGAGCGAGCTCGGGAAAGGCGTGGTTGAGGTTGTCGACCGCCACCTTCCGGCGTATGGGGAGGACGAACCACCAGAGATACGCGAGAAACCAGCTCAGTTTGTCGGCCAGGCTCAGGGGCATCCGCGCGAACAGCCAGACCAGGGCGTCACGCGGGTCCATGATCGGCGCCCTCCGGTTGGGTGCGGGCGTTCAACAGCGCGCGGGCCTCCGCTTCACCCGAGAGGATTTCGAGCTCGATCCTCACGCCAATCACCCCCAGCCCGGGAGGCAGTCGGGCCAGGTCCTTCTCGGTCGTGAGCACGAGCCAGGTGTCGAGCCAGCTCTCGATCTGCTGGAGGTCCTTCCAGGAGAAACGATGATGATCCGGCCAGACCCAGGTCTCGCTCGGGGCCAGTCCCGCGTCCCGGAGGAGCTGGAAGAAGCCCTCGGGCCGCGCGATGCCCGCGAACGCTCCGCGTGGGCGAGACAGCGAGATCCCAGCGTTCTGCGCGGCGTCCGGATCGGTGAGCACGTTGAGCGGGAGCACCTCGCCGCGCCGAATACACGCCACCGGACGGTAGCGGGCCTCCACCACCACGGCGCCCGGCCGGAGCGCGCGGCGGAGCTCGGGGGGCAGGGGCCCGTGATTGCTCCAGACGATGTCAGCCTCCCGAACACGAGAAAGAGGCGCTCGACGATCTCCGGCCGGAAGTGGGCCACCACCGGTGGGCCAGCGGCTGTCGATACACAGGACCTCAACATCGTGATGGAGCTGCCGGTGCTGCAGCGCGTCATCGAGGATGACCACGCCCGCGCCCCGGCTCGCGGCGGCCAACACTCCGGCGAGTCGGTCGGGGCTGGAGACCACCGGAAGCCCTCGGCGCGCGAGCATCGCCAGCTCATCACCAAGCTCCGCCGCCGAGATCTGGCGTGGCGCCACCGTCGGACCGAGCTCCCGCCAACCCGCCCGATCCAGCGGCGCCGGCGCTGGCGCCGCCGACTCAGCCACCCGGACGGGAGGCCCGGGCCCCCGGCGGTAACCCCGCGCCACCACCCACGGCCGCCTCGACGCGAGCCACCAGGCGATCATGGCCGAGACCGGGGTCTTTCCAGAGCCACCGACGGTGAGCGCGCCCACCGCCACCACCGGCAGCGGGGCACGCGCGCGGCGCCGCGGACGCAGCACCACCGCGGCCATCCACAGAAATCCCAACGGCAGAAGCAAAGGTCGAAGTATCCGTTCTTGCGGTACGGGGGCCTGCCACAGCGCCTGGCCCTCCGGGCCCATGCGGGCCAGCGCGTCCACGGTAGTGCTGACCGCGCTTCCGGCGGCGGGGCATGGAGCGCGCGGCCTGTCTGGCTCCGACAGGCAAGTCGCCAGGGCCAACACCAGCTCTTTGGGTCCATCCACGACCACGGCGTCGACACCGCGCCAGGCCGCGGCGTTCGCGCTGATCTCCGGGCCCCGGATCAACGCGCACCCGCCCACCAGCGCCTCGGTGGGGGCGTGACCCCCGACGTCTGCTCGAAAGGTCCCTCCGATAAACGCCACTTTTGCCGATGCGTAAAGACCAGACAGCTCCCCGAGGCTGTCGAGCAGCACCACGTCCACTTCGTCCGCCACGACGAGCCCGGCCCCCGCGCCCAGCGCGCTCCGTCGCACGCTGCGAACCGGCTGCTCGGCCAGCCAACGGGCGAGCGTGTCAAAACGGTCCGGCTGGCGGGGGGCGAGGACCAGTAGAGGGCGAGGGGACAGTCCCAGGATCGCCGCCAGCAAGGCGCCTTCTTCACCCTCCCAGGTGCAGGCCCCGATCACCATGGGCCGGGACGTGTGGAGGACCGCGGCTGCGGCGGGCGCCTCCGACTTGAGGTCGCCTACGGTGAGCCCGCCGAGCAGGGCGGCGGT
>CANKTH010000204.1 GCA_947486185.1 Deltaproteobacteria bacterium | reverse complement strand
CACTCAACCTCGACACACGCGTCGACCGCGAACGTGAGCCTGGCACTTGGGACGGATCACCCGGTCGATCAACCCGTGGGTCGCCGCGCTTCACGCAACGGCGCGAAACGCGTCCGGGGTTTCATGGGGGTCACGGGTTGACATGCGCAAATAACGCAAATAATATAGCGCGCGCGGAACCCGGAGGCCCCATGCCCACTCTCTCCCATACGCAACTGCGAGAGTCGCTCACCCGACTGGACGATGTCGAGCTCGACCGGTGGACGCTGGACGAAGGGGCCTACGTGCTCGAGCCCTTCACCCCGGCGCAGGTGGGCGCCTACACGCTCTGGCTCCTCTCCCCCGCGCGAACGAGCCGCCCGGTGGGCGTGGTCGTGGCCCGCCACGAGGAGACCGGTGAGGTGGTGGTGACCTCGGGCGATCCGGAGGCGGTGGCGCAGGTGCTCGCCGGAGTGGACGCGGCGGACGAACAGACCCTCGCGAGGCTGGTGCACGCCCTCTACCACCCGCTCGGGCGCACACAGGAGGTGGTCGCCGAGAGCGCCTACGCCCTTCGTGAGGCCGATGGCTGGACCGTCTCCTTCGACGTCAACGACGCCTGGAACGGCGTGGAGCACTGGATGGCGCGCCTCCACCCTGGAAAAGCCCGCGTGCACGTGCCGGGGGTCGCATGACCCAGTCCCGCCAGCCCGCCCAGCAGGGCAGCCCCACGCCGACGACCGCTCCCCCCGAGCGCAGCCGCGGCGCCGGGCGCGGCAACGACTTCGCCCGGACCCAGCTCAACGGCGCCCACGGGCACGACGACCAGCACGGCGCCCACGGGCACGACGACCACGACGCCGCACGACCCGGCCCCGGCGCTTCGAGCGGGGCGGTCGACAGCACGCGCCGGCCCGGTACCGACGTAGACGCCGCCACCCGTCAGGCCCTCTTCGCCCGCCTGCAGGGTGTTCCCGAAGCCGCGGTGCTGCTCGAAGAGATCAAGAAGAGCAGTGGGAGCCTCGACTTCCCCCTTCGCTGGTCGGGCCGCGGCTCCTACATGACCGCGGGCGCTATCTACCTCGACATCCGCGCCCGGGAGCTCGAAGCCGTCGTCCAGCTCACCCACGAGCTCTCGCACCTCCGCAACTTCCTGATCGACGCCTGGCCTGAGGCGACGCAGATGGGGCGCGAAGAGTACGTCCAGACGATGATGAAGGACGAGATCGAAGCGGAGGCCTCGGGCACCGTAGCCGGTCTCCAGGCTACCCGCGGCGCGGGTGAGGTCCGCTCCAACGAGTTCCGTACACACATGGAGCGTAAGCGGCCCGGCGCGATCAACGAAGCGGTCAAGACCGGGAAGGGCTGGGACCTCGTCGAGGCCGAGGCCCGCGTCTTCGCCGAAGAGAAGTTCAAGACCACCTACAAAGCCAGCACCACCGGCCAGAACTACTACCAGTACTGGGGCGAATGGTGGGATCGGATGAACAAGGGGCGCCAGGTGAGCGACGCCTCCACGGGCCAAGAAAGCTCGATGGCGGCGGTGCGCGAGGACGGCCGCTTCCCCGCTACCCAGGGCTCCGGCAACCCAGGGGGCGCCACCGGCCGCGGCGGCGCGGAGACCACGAAGATCCTCGCGGAGGATCAGCTCAAGCCGCTCAACGCCAAGATGACCGGCCCCGACATGCTCATCAACGACAACCCCGAGACCTTCCGTAAGTCGGGCACGCTCGGTTCGACGATGGCCCCCATCCCCGAGCGGGGTGACACGAGCCACACCTTCGTCGGCAGCGGCCGTTTCTTCGCGCTCGCGCAGAACGGCACCGGCAAGGCCCAGCGCAACCAGCTGCTGATCCGCAACACCTTCTCGAAGGACCTCACCTTCACCATCAAAGGCACGGTCTTCGTCAACAAGGGCATCACCCCGACCGACGGGCGCATTGACCAGCGTTACAAGAAGGACGGCGGTTTCCAGGGGCCCCAGGCGGTGGCTGCGACGAGCTTCCTCGACGCCAAACCCGGAAAGAACGGCTACCTCGAGAAGCGCGTCACCATCAAGGCCGGCGACACCGAGATCGTGAACAACCAGTACCACGAGATGGGTTCGGAGGTCTTCTCGCTGCTCGAGATCACCACCAACGATACGAAAGGCACCTTCACCCTCGCCCACGTCTCCTCCGACAAGACCCTCGACGAGAAGGGCATCGCCGACGTGACCACGGGCCGCTACGCCGCCGCGGGCGACCCGAAGTCCGGGAAGGACTACGCCAGCGCAGAAGGCTCGAAGATGGGCCGTCCCAACGGCGTGATCACCAGTGGCAGCGTAGTGACCGGCGGCCGGGTGGTCTCAGTCTCCAAGGGGGGCCGCGAGGGGGACCTCGTGATGTCCACCGACACCCGCAACAGCGGCGGAGACCAGCGTGAAATCGCCAAGATCTCGAAGACCCTGCCCAATCCGGCCGGCCTGGGCCCCGCCGCCACGCAGAACGACGGCAACTACGGCCTCGAATACCGCTTGAGCTACACGCTCAAGAACGGGTCGAGCCAGAAGGTGAACACCAAGATCCTCCTCACCTCGCCCAAGCAGGCGGTGAAGGATGCCCTCAACCCTGGCGGCGGCGCGATGACGATGCCGGTGGAGATGAACGGCAAGCGTATCGAGGTGCGGATCAACTCTCGCGGCACCGGGGTGTTGCTCGGCACGATCCCGGTCGAAGCTGGCAAGGAGAAAGAGGTGAACCTGCGGTGGGTACACATGGGGAACACCTTCCCACCTGCCGGCGTCGAGTTCCAGAGCGACTAGGCGCGCCTCAGCCTGACGGAGTCGCTCCCGCCGATGGTTCACGACACCAGGCGATGTAGGCGGCGAGTCGGCTGTTCAGCTGCTCCTCGTCGATCCCCGCCTCGGCGAGGCTCCGGTTGAGCTGGTAGTAGCTCGGCTCCCGCGGCGGCTGCTCCCGGGGCACATGTGGGGGCAGGGCGTCACGGTCGAGACACTCACGGTACAAGATCCCCGGGGATGGCGGACGCACGGTCCAACACAGGCCGAGATACGATGAGCTCAAGCCCCGGCGGGGCTGCCCGTCCCTTGGGGCACGCCGACCCGCCACCGCCACGCGCCGCCACCGCTGATCCAAGGACACGTTAGACCTCCGCCGCCGCCCGAGGCCCTCCTGTTTCCGTTCGTCCTGGCCTTCTCCGCGTTTGCCGCCGATCCCGTGCCGGCCCCCGCCGACCCCACGCCGGCCGACCCCGCGCCGGCCGACACCAACCCCGCTGCGGACACCGCGTCCGCTCCGGCCTCGCCCGCTCAGGACACCGTCGCCGACCCCGACGCCGGCTGGAACCTGCTCCCTCCTCCGCCCCGGGACTTCGGGTCGGCCCTCGACCCGCTGAGCGCCGCCCCTCGGCCTTCGCCCGCGGACGACACGGCCGTGCCCACCGATGGCGCTACCTCCGGAACTACCGAAGAAGCTCCACTTCACCCCGAAGCCCCGCTCGTACGAGACCGTTGGGGTGTCCGGCCGAAGCTGACCCTGACCGGGCTTCCGGGCGGTCCCACCGGGCTCGCCCTCGGCGGGAGCTTCTCCCACCAGTGGTGGGTGCTCTCAGCGGCTCCGGTACGCGGCGCGGGGGAGACAAAACTGGACCTCGCCGGGCGGGTAGGCGGCCTATCAGGCCCGGATCTCCGCCTGGTCTCGGCCCACGGTCTGTGGCTCGGCCCGGTCGGACTGTTTGCCGGTCCGGCCCTCCGGCTCGAGCGCCTGGAGACCGACCGCCCCGCGCTGCCCCTCGGGCTCACCGTGGGCCCGCAGCTCCGAATTGCGGCGGAGCTGGGTCCGTTCTTACCCTGGGCCGCGGCGACCCCGTCGTGGCTCGTCGCGGGACGCGGCGGCGATTTCGAATTAGAGAAAACGCTCGATCTTGGCCTCGATATCGACGTTGGCCCGGTCGATCTCCGCTTGTCCGGCGCGCTCCGTGACACCGCAGCCGGAGCCGCGACGACCGGCGTCACCGAGAAGCCCTCGACGGGCGACGTCGCCGGCCCCACCATCTGGGAGGCCGGTGTGGGACTGGCTTTTTCGCTATGATTTTCCAAGATGAGCTGCCAACCATGAATCTCCGCCACGTCTCGCGGTCGGCGCTCCGGGCGCTCCTGGTCCTCTTTGCTGTGGTACCCCTCGGCGTCGCGGCGCCGAACACCTCCGCGGGGGCCGCCGCACCGGCGTCAGCCACCCCGTCTCCGCGGGTGACGCTCGACGACGATCCCAGCCCGTGGGAGCTGCGCGCGCGCCCGCTGCTCGACGGCCCATCGGGCTGCGTGGAGGTCCGTGGCACCGCGAAGATCGAGATCGTCTACGTCAAACCCGGCGGCTGGCGCAGCCCGGGCGAGAGCACCCGGAGCGTGCTCGAAGGCCCTTTCGAAGGCCGATTGGAGCAGGGAGTGTGGGTGAGCCGGAGCATGAAGTTGGCCACCGTCTCGGGCCCCCCGGTCGAGCTCGACGACGTGATGCCCGTGGTCGGCCGCCAGCCACCGCGCGCCGACGGCGAGACGGAGGGTGGGTCTGTGTCGATCTCGGTGTCGAGCGGGGAGGCGACCCAGATCGCCGCCGATGGCGCGCGCGGCGCCAACCTCGTCGACAAGATCCTCGACGCGCTCGATCCTACCTTGAGCTTCGCTTGGGTCGCCCCTGGCCCGGACGGTAGCGTGCGGCTGACCCAGCAGGTCCCGACCCCGCACGGCAAGGATCCGGTCGAGCTCATCACGCGCTTTCCCGGTGGTGGAGCTCCCGATCGCCTCGATGTGCGCCTTCCGCGCCGCCTGCGGGTGTCCGAGGGGCTGATGAGCGCGGAGCTCCTCGACGGCCAGGCCCACGTCCGCGCGGTCGACACCTCTGCGGGAGTAATGCCGGTAGAAGAAGGCTTATCGGTGGTCCTGGGCGCGCTGGGCTTCACGGTGGGGATGGACCGGCGGCTCAACTACACCGCGTGGCGGGCCTGCCCGGGCTGACCGGATGGCCGGCTCGCACTGTCAGGCCTGCTGCCGCCGCTGCCAGGCCGACAGGAGCCGGTCCAGGGTGCTCGCAAAACGTTGTTTGTCCTTGGGCGAAAACGCGGCTGGACCGCCGGTTACCGCACCCTGATCTCGAAGGTCCGACATCAGATCGCGCACCGCGAGGCGGTCGCCGATGGTGCGGGCGTCGTACACATGGCCCCGCGGATCGATCGCGGTGACCCCGACCCGCACCAGTCGGGCCGCGAGCGGAATATCGGCCGTGATACCGAGATCCTCCGCGACGGCGTGCTCGGCGATGTAATCGTCGGCGACGTCTGGCCCCCCGCGCACCTGTACGAAGCTGATGCGCGAGGATTTCGGCACGATCATCGCCTTGTTGGCCACCAGGACCACCGGCACAGCGAGCCGCTCGCTGGCACGGAACACCACCTCCTTCACCTCTCTCGGGCACGCGTCGGCGTCGATCCAGATCTGCATCGTCTCGTTCTCTCGCCGGCGCGACAGCCCAGCCCGGCCCACAGCGGTAGCGTCGGCGATGATCCCGCCCGAGCGCGCTGCCGATCTGCTCCCGTTGCGGCGCCGCGGGCTCGGCCACCGAAGGCTCACGGCGCAAAATAGTGATGGAACCCCAGTGTCACGTCGGTGGCGTGGATCGGCCCGTTGTGCACCCACACGGCTCGGGTGAACCCGGTGTGCAGGCCATTGTTCTTGGGTAGGGACACGGAGAGTTTCAGGCCGAGGCTGACATTGTCATAGTCGGCTGCGGCATACACGTCGGGTGAGCCCTTCAGCGTGTAGTGGATGGTGCCCCCGAGGCGCTGGTAGGTGTATCCGCCCACCTCGAGGGTCACCGGGCCCCGGCCGGCGCGCGCCTCGAGCCCGGCCCGAACGTGGTCCTTGGGCGCCTTGCCTTCGACGTCAGGCTGCTCGCCCGCGGGGATCCGGAAGGCGTAGTTGCCAAACAGCGCAGCGCCGAGGGAGAAACCGGCGACTGCTCCCGAAGTACCCAGGTAGATCGCGGGGAGGATGTCCGTGGTGGCCTCGCCGGCCATGGTGTAGAGATTACGGTGCTGCCAATT
>CANKTH010000203.1 GCA_947486185.1 Deltaproteobacteria bacterium | reverse complement strand
GCCCCGCCGTGAATTCGTGGCGATCTTTGCGCTCGCGAAAGGGAGCCCGCTCTACCTCGACCACTTCTGCGCCGACGATGCCGTCACGGTCATACACGAGGGGCAGAACTCTCTGCCCGCGTTTTCGGTGTTCCAGAAGCGCTTCGCGAAGCGGAACGGTCAGATCACGGGCTACAACCACTCCTCGATGGCGTGGCTTGTGGGGCCCGGACACTTCACGGTGCGCCAGGAGGGCGACGAGGTGGTGATCGACTACCTCAAGCACCCGACGGACGCTCCGCCCGACTTCCCGGCGCTCGCGCGGAACGACGAGGGCTTTTCGCGACTGGTCTACGGCGGCACGGAGGACTGGTGCAGGCGGGTCTCCCAGCACGTGATCATCGGCGAGGCCCGTAAGGGCACCAAGGCGATCGGGGCCTATTTCTTTCTGGTCAAACCGGGCTGAGTGGACGATTCCGCCGGGCTACTCCAAGTAGCCGAGCTCACGAAGGGCGGTGATGTCGGTGCTCTTGTCGGGCGCGCTCACGGGCGCGGCGACGCGGTCGGCCAGCCAGAGCTCGGCGACGGTTTGTAGCTCTTTCGCCCACTCCGCGTGGATCTGGTTGCGAGATTCGCTGGGATCACCTTCCAAATCGTAGGCCTCAGCCGAGCCATCGCTCCCGAGGATGAGCTTGAGGTCTCCGCTTCGCCAGGCGCGGCGGATCCGGTTGAACCGGTCCCCGTACGCGGGACTGTGCAGATCCTTGCGGCGGGTCCAATACAGCTCGGCGACCTGTAGCTGATGCGTGGTCTCGGCGTTCGGCAACGAGCCGAGTCCGGCAGCAGCCAGGATCATCGTGGCAAGATCGTGGTGCTGCAGGGGTTGGGCGTCACGGCCCGGGGCGTAGCTGGGCCCCTGGATCAGCAGGGGTACATGAAGCACCGGCTCGTACACGTCCTTGGAGTGTTCGAGGAGGCCGTGCTCGCCAAGATACTCGCCGTGGTCGGACAGGATGAACACGTAGTCCTCGGACCCGATGCCCAGCGAAGGGAGGCGCTCCAGGAGCGCGCCCACTTGAGCGTCCAGAAAACGAAGCTCGGCGTCATAAGCCAGAGACCAGCTCTCGGCGCCGCCCTCCGGCATCGTGCCCCCGGCGTAGAGCGCCTGTTCCGCCTCCGACCAGCCTGGTGTGCTGGGTAGGAGGGAGAAGTTGATCTTCTCTTCGTTTCGCACGTAGCCTTCACGGGGCACCCAGGGTGAGTGGGCGTCCATGAAGTTGAGGAACAGGAACAGCGGGTCGTCACTTCGTTTTTGACTGAGGAAAGCCTCAGCCAGCGCGAGCATCCGGTCGCCGCTGACGTAGCCGACGCCCCGCGGACTCCGACCCAGGGTCTCGCAGAGGTAGAGGTCGAAGCCCTGGTTCAACCCGAAGGAGCTTTGGAGAAAGGCACGGTTTGCGGCGATCGCGGCCGTACGGTACCCCGCGCTGCGCAGGGCCCGCGCGACCGTCGGGCTGCCTGGAGCCAGCGCGGAGGCGGTCTCCTGGGACTCGGGTGGCGTGCCGTGGGCGCCATGCTCGATCGGGTACCGTCCAGTGAACATCGAGGCGTGTGAAGGTAGGGTCCACGGGGCGTTGGCCATCATCTGGTCGTAGATCCGGGCGTTCTGGGACCACGCGTCCAACCGGGGGCTCGTGCCCTCGGCGTAGCCGTACATCCCGAGCCGGTCGGCGCGCACCGTGTCCAGGACGATCACCACGATATCTGGCTTCGCGACCGAGCCTGGCATGACTGGCATCCGGGAGACGGCGGCGTCCAGCCGACGCCGGTCCTCCGCGTACTGGCTCTCGGAGATACGCCAGGGTTTGACACCTGCTCGGCGTGACTGCAGGTACCACCCGGACAGGAAGACGGCGCCGCTGGCAGCTCCCGCGAGCGCGAGGCCGCGCGCCCAAGTCCCCTTCGAAGCGCCCACGTCGCCCGCCGATCAGTCTGGGGCGGTGACGCGGATCACCTCTTCGGCCGAGGTCATCCCTTCTGCGAGCTTTGTCAACGCGCTCATCCGGAGGGTCTTCATTCCCTGGCGGATCGCCTCACGTTTGAGCTCCAGCGTCGAGGCGCCATTGAGGATGAACTCCTTGAGCTCCTCCCCACAGATCATGACCTCGTACACCGCGATACGGCCCTTGTAACCTGTTCCATTACAGGTCTTGCAGCCCTGGCCGCGCATCGGCTTGTAGTCGCCCACCGCCTCGGGCGGCACGCCCAGGTCGATCAACGACTGGCGCGGAATGTCGATCAGCACCTTACAGTCGGCGCAATTCTTACGCACCAGACGCTGGGCGCCGATGAGGTTGACCGAGCTCGCAACGAGGAAGGGCTCAATACCCATGTTCAAGAGTCGCGACACGGTGGAGGGCGCGTCGTTGGTGTGGAGCGTAGAGAGCACAAGGTGGCCGGTGAGCGCGGCCTTGACCGCGATTTCGGCCGTCTCGAAGTCTCGAATCTCGCCGACCATGATGACGTCGGGGTCCTGCCGGAGGAAACACCGGAGCGCCGCAGCGAAGTTGAGCCCGATGTCATCGTGCATCTGCACCTGATTGATCCCGTAGAGGTTGTACTCGATGGGGTCTTCGGCGGTGGAGATGTTGTGGGTGGACTTGTTGAGCTCGGACAGGGTGGAGTAGAGGGTGGTGGTCTTCCCGGAGCCCGTCGGGCCGGTGATGAGGATCATCCCGAAGGGCTTGTTGATCGCGTCCTTGAAGTCCCGGAGGATACGCTCCTCGAAGCCGAGCCTGGTCATGTCGAGCTGGAGGTTGGACTTGTCCAACAGTCGCATGACACACTTCTCGCCCCACAGCACCGGGCACATCGAGACGCGGAAGTCCATCTCCTTGCCCTTGCCGAGCTTCAACTTGATACGTCCGTCCTGGGGGAGACGGCGCTCGGCGATGTCCAGGTTGGACATGATCTTCAGACGGCTGATGATCGCGTGCTTGAGCTTCATCGGCGGCTTCATGACCTCGTACATCATGCCGTCGATACGAAACCGCACCCGAAGCTGCTTTTCATAAGGTTCGACATGGATGTCCGACGCGCCCTTCCGGATCGCATCGAGCAGCACGAGGTTGACGAGCTTCACGACGGGTGCGTCGCCGGCGCTCTTCTCGAGGTCGAGGACGTTCATGTCCTCGTCGATCTCGCCCGCGAGCTCTACGTCCTCGTCGTCGCCCATGCCGCCGATGTCGGTCATGACGTCGTCAAAGCTGACGGAGGAGGTGTAGTACTTCTCGATGGCGTCGGCGATCTGTGCCTCCGCCGCCACGACGATCTCGATGTTGAAGTTGGTGATGAACTTGATGTCGTCGATGGCGTAGATGTTGGACGGATCCGCCATCGCGACAGTCAAGATGTTGCCCGCTCGGGTGACCGGCACGATCTGGTGGCGTACCACAACCTCTTTGGAGAGGAGCCTGAGCACCTCGGGGTCAATCTCGAAATCGTTGAGATTGACACTCGGGACGCCGTACTGCTTGGCCAGGAAGGCGGTGAGCTCGTTCTCGTCGACATAGCCCAACTTGGCGAGCTGGTGGCCCAATCGACCGCCGCTGGCACGGGAGCCTTCAACGGCCTTCTGGAGCTGAAGGGGGGAAATGAGCTTCTCACGGACGAGCATCTCGCCGAGGCGTCCGGAGGGGGCGAGGGGCCTGCGTTCATCAGCCATGAGGTGTCCCGTAGTGGAGCGGCAGTGTACCCGCCGCGCGTGGCCCGCGCACCTCCGAGCGGGAACCCAGAGCCCGATGTGCACGGTCGACTTGCCCTTTCGGGCGGAGGAAGCAGGACTGGGATAACGGGGAGGGGAGGTGCGTATGCTGCCCAATCGCCAGCTGGAGGTCCGGGTACGGGCGAACTTCGACGGAGAGGTGGAGGTGTTGGTGAAGCTTGGTGCCCGCGTGCTGCCGGGTCAGGGCCTTGTCGTGGTCGAGGCGGATCGTGAGCTCGAGAAGCTCTCGGCGCGGAACCCTGGGAGGGTGATCGAGGTCCATGCACGCACCGGACAGGACGTGCAGAAGGGGGCGCTGCTCCTGGTAATTCAGGAGGATCCATCAGCATGATCGCGGCGCGTCGTCCGAACCCGTCTCGTAGGGGATAGGCTTCGAGGATGTCCCTTGGCCTGTTCGCCGTCGTGGCGGTTGTGCTCCTGACCACGGCGTACTTTACCTATGGCCGGTTCCTCGCCCGTCAATACGCGCTCGACGACGCCCGCATCACCCCGGCGACCGCGCGCCAGGACGGCTTGGACTTCGTGCCCGCCCGGCCATTTTACCTGCTTGGTCAACATTTTTCCGCCATCGCGGCTGCCGGCCCGATCGTGGGGCCGATCGCGGCTGGCGTCGTGTTCGGCTGGTTGCCCTGCCTCTTGTGGATCCTGATCGGCGTGGTATTCATCGGCGCGGTACACGACTTTTCGGCGTTGGTCGCGAGCGTTCGGCATGGCGCCACCTCGGTCGCCGAGATCGCGAGGATCCACCTTGGGCGGCGCGCCTTCTTGACACTGGTTGCGTTCATCTGGGTCGCGTTGGTCTACGTAATTGTGGCCTTCACCGACGTCACGGCCTCGACCTTCTTGGGAAAAACAGAGGAACTTGAAGGACTTTCGGCCGGGTTCAACCCGGGTGGCGCGGTGGCGATGGCGAGCGCACTCTACTTGAGCCTCGCGCTCCTGATGGGCGTGGTGGAGCGGGTCGTGCCCGAGCGCCTCCGGCCCATGTGGTTGATGACCTTGCTTTTTGTGCCGGCTACGCTCGTCGCGGTGTGGTTCGGCACGCAGGTCTCGACCGTGTTGGTGTTCGAGGCGAGGGCCTGGCACGTGGCGATCCTCGTGTACTGCTTCCTGGCGAGCCTGTTGCCGCTCTGGCTCCTTCAGCAGCCGCGCGGCTATCTCGGCGGCTTCATCCTCTACCTGAGCATCGGGATCGGGATCGCCGGCGTCCTGCTTGGGGGATTTACCATTCAGATGCCCATGCTCGCCCCGGCGGCTACCGCGGGAGGTCTCGGCGCGGTGCTGATGGGCTCACCCGCCGCCCCGCCGCTCTCTTCGTTGATCTTCCCGTTTCTATTCGTGACCATCGCGTGCGGCGCGTGCTCAGGCTTCCATGGCCTCGTGTGTGGCGGGACCACCTCCAAACAGATCGCCAAGGAGTCCCACTGTCACCCGGTAGGCTATGGTGCGATGTTGCTTGAGGGTCTGGTCGCGGTGATCGCTCTTGCGACGGTGATGATCGTCGCTCCTGGCGCAGAGGCGGCGCGCCCCCCTGGCGTGATTTATGGAGAGGGGCTCGCGCGCTTTCTCACCGTGTTGATCGGCCCGGAGATGTTGCTTTTTGCGCGTACCTTCGGCACGATGGCGGTGGCTACCTTCGTGTTCGATACCCTCGACGTGTCCACGCGTCTCGGTCGTTATCTTCTACAGGAGCTGACCGGACTCCAGAGTAGGTTGGCGGGCGCCGCCGCCGCTGCGCTGACCGCTGGGGTGCCGCTCCTGGTCCTGCTCTCCAGCGAGCCCGGCAGCTGGCGCCAGTTCTGGACGCTTTTTGGTACGGCGAACCAGCTACTTGCGGCGCTCACCCTGTTGGCGGTGTCGGTCTGGCTGCACCGCGAGGGGCGGCGGACCTGGTACGTCGTCGGGCCCATGGTGGCGGTGATGACGGTCACTTTGAGCGCCGTGAGCCTTCAGGCCCTCGCTGGCCTGCGGGTCATCCTCAAGGGCGGCCTTCAGTTTACGCCGGCCGTGATCAACGGTCTGGTCGCGATCGTGCTCCTCGGGTTGGCGCTGAGCTTCATCGTCGAGGCGGCGCGCGGCTGGTCCCGGCCTCAAACGCTGAACATCTCCTGATCGTGGCCGGGGAGCCAGCCCGAGCCCCTGGCGTTTGTGCCCTCAACGTCGAGTTCGGAGGCCGGGCCGGTTGAGTCCCGGCGCGCCCTCTCAGGCCGTGTTCTCAGAGGTGCCCATGCCGAACGCGCTCTTGATCATGTTCAGGCTTGGCTTTTCGTTGTTGTAGAACAGGAACGTGAACAGGTTGGAGGCCGAGGCATACTTGTAGACGTCGCGCCACGAGTGGATGGTCTCGAGGTGACGGGCCATCGTGATGGGTCGGAAGTAGAACTCCCGGTAGAAGCGGCGATGAAGGTCGACGAG
>CANKTH010000202.1 GCA_947486185.1 Deltaproteobacteria bacterium | reverse complement strand
GGTACGCCGCGGCGTTGCCGTCGTCGCACTCCGCACACGCCGCCCAGCCATCCAGGTCTGCGTCGGCGTACCCCACGGAACCGTCGCAGTTGTAGTCGTTCGGGTCGGTGCAGTCGGCCTCCTCCGCCCCGGGGTGAAACGCTGCCGACGCATCGTTGCAATCGCCGGTCAGGGCGGAGGCGTTGGCCTCGCCCCCGTCGGTGCAGTCGACGTCGAGGGACTCGATCGTGGCGCCGCTGCCGTCCACGAAGCCGTCTACGTCCGCGTCGATGTAGCACTGTTCCGCGCCGTTGCAGTTTTCGTCCACGCCCGTCCCGGCAAGCTCGGACGCGCCGGGGTTTGTGCTGGCGTCGGCGTCGTCGCAGTCGGTGGAGTCCGTCGAGTGTCCGGTCGGGAGGTCGCACGCTTCGCCAGTAGTGCCGCCGCCGTACCCGTCTCCATCCCCGTCGACGAAGAAGGTGCTCTGGCCGGTGGCGGAGCCGTCCTCGTCGTCCACCAGCCCGTCACAGTCCTCGTCGGTGTCGCTCGTGTCGCAAAGTTCCACGGCCGCCGGGGAGATCGCCGCCTCCGTATCATCACAGTCGGTCGCGTCGGCGACGTACCCAGTGGGGAACTCGCACGACTCGGTCATGTACCGGGAAGCGCCGTAGCCATCGCCGTCGTAGTCGATGTACCACGTGGACGCCCCGGCGGTGCCCCCGTCCGCGTCATCGGCCAGCTCATTGCAGTTCTCGTCAACGTCTGCGGGGTCGCATTGTTCTACCGCTGCCGGCGAGATGGAGGCGTTGCCATCGTCGCAGTCCGTCGCGTCCGCGACGAAGGCCGTCGGGGCGGCGCAAGCGCTGGTGCTGGTTGCGAGGTCCCCAAAGCCATCGGCGTCGGCGTCGGCATACCAGGTCGTCGCGTCTGCGGCGTCATCCTCGTCGGTCACGCCGTCGCAGTCGTCGTCGCCGCCGTTACACAGCTCCACGGCGCCCGTAAAGATGGCGGGATCCGCGTCGTCACAGTCAGTCGAATCGCCGTCGCCATCGCCGTCTGTGTCGCTGTCGCAGCTGGACACTTCGATGTTGTCGATGAGGTTGGTGTGGGCGTAGTAGGCTACCCAGCAGTCGTAAAGCCCGGTGACGACATTGATCTCGGTGGTGGAGCCCAAGTACGAAGAAAGTTCGACGTCGTTGCGGCCGCTCTCCCCGCTGGCGTCCTCGTGGTACAGCGTTGTGCTGGTCGCTGCGTCCTGAATCAGGAGCGCGTTGCGCAGCCCGTGCGCGCCGCCGGCCGTGAAATCGTAGGCGATGCGCGCGTCGGCCGAGGCGAGGCTGAACGCCTGTTGAATACCATGGAATGTACACCCGCTCGAGTCGCCGGAGATGTACGCGCCTCCGTAGGCCGCTGTCGCCGAGAACCCGCCGTCGCTGTAGGTGGTCCAGCCCTGAAGCGTGCCGTCGTCGAAGTCGAAGGTCTCCGACACGGTGGTTGCGCACGTATGCCCCTTGGCCGAGGCTTCGGCGCCGAGGGGAGGGGGCTCGGGCATTCCGTCGTCGGGAACGCACGCGCTGAGGATCGAGACTACGAGGGTGGGAATCCAGAGCCGCATTGACGACCTCCGAGCACCTCAACAGCCGAAGTGGCGCTGCTCGGGGAGGTTACCACAACCGCAGCGGGGCTGTCCCCTTCTTAGGCCTTCGCCGACTCTTCGTCGCGCACTTCGGCCCAGCCCGAGTAGATCTCCGCCACGGAGAGCTCGACGTCGATGGAGGGCAGGGGAACGCGCTGGTCCTCGCCGTAGCCCCGCCGCTCCCAACCGCCGCTCGGCAGCCGCGTGTACACGTCCACATGAGGACGCGTGTAGTCGATGATCACGTACTGCTGCAGCGAGGGGAGCTGCTGGTAGTGGTCGAACTTCTCGCCGCGGTCGTACCCCGCGGTGCTCTTGGAGAGCACCTCGAAGAGAGCGGTGGGGTTGACGGCCGCCTCGTGGTCTTCGGCGTCGCGCTCGGGGGGCCCGCAGATCACGGTGAGATCGGGGTAGGTGGCCAACGTGGTGGCCGGCACGCGCACCCGCAGGTCGGCGTCGAAGGGGCGGCAAGGGCGGCCGCGCAACGCGGAGCCGACAGCGACCGTGAGATTGGTCTTGAGCAGCGAATGGCTCAGGGTGCCCCCCGCGATCGCGATGACCATGCCGTCGCAGAATTCGTGTTTGTCGAGCGACCCGCCCTCCATGGCTAGGTAGTCTGGGTAGCTGGTGCGGCGACCTGCGACCTGCGACATGGCACCCAGCATAGCACGCAGCCGATGCAGCGCTGGGACCGGATACGTTGCACCGACGGAGGGGGGGATTCGAGGTGCTGTGGTTTCTAGTGGCTTGTGACACGCCCGATTCCGCAGAGGAGACTGCGGCGGAGCTCGACCCGCGGGTGGTTCTAGGGGAGTCGCGGGCCTGTGAGAGTTCCGACGATTCGCCCACCTATACGGAGTCGGGAGCAAGTTGGGGACTGCTCGATGGCGAGTCCGAAGCGGACCGGCACGAGGAGAGTCCGTCGTTGGCGATCGCGGACATCGACGGGAACGGTTTTGACGATGTGCTGGTGCTGCAGCAGTTGGGGCAGTCCTACTTCTACGCGAACGACGGCACCCAATTTCTGGCGACAAAACTCACCGGCAGCGGTCCGGGCACCTCGGCCCTCTTCATCGACCTCAACGGGGATGGGGCCCTTGAGCTGCTGGTGGGAGGGCTGGTCCCCTACGTGAGCTGGGACCTCGACAAAGCACCCACCTTTCTCACGGGGGTGCCGGCGATCGACGACCACGCTCCGCTGCCGCTTCACGATTTCGCTCCCGGAGACGTTGATGGCGATGGCGGAGTGGACTTCTACGCCCCGATCGCCCGCGATCAGCAGGGGGGTGTCGACTACAACGATGTGCTGGTGTCGTTTCCGGGCGGAGAGGCCGCCGTGGATGCGGTCGCGGTGCCCTGGGACGTGGGTGTGCGGCACGGGTTCGACGCCACCTGGTTCGACGCGGACGGGGACGGCGACCAGGACGTGTATGTGGCCAACGATTTTGGCTCGATCATGGGTGCCAGCACGCTCTTACGGAACGACTCCGGCCTGCTGGTGGACGCCGCCGACGCCTGCCTGTGTTCGCTCCTGAGCAACAGCAAGGGCGTGGAGGTGGGCGACGTGAACCGCGATGGGCTCCCCGACTTGTACGTGGCCGGAAATCCCCAAAACACCCTGCTCACCCAGCTGGGGGACGGCACCTTCGTGGATGTGACGGCTGCAACGGGTGCCGGCGCTGTGGAGTCGCCGGTTACCGGATGGGGCGCAAATCTGGTGGACTACGACAACGACGGTTGGCTCGACTTGCTCTCGGCACAGGGGGACAGGTGGAACACTGGTAACGAAAATGAACGAGTTGACGTGTCTCCGCGACTGTTACGACAGGTGGATGGGACGTTTGCGGACGTAGGGGAGGACGTCGGCGTCACCGGCTCGGGCTCCTTCCGCGCGGCGGCTTCGCTCGATTTCAACTTGGACGGCGTGGAGGACTTCTTGGTGACGAGCCTCGAGGAAGCGCCGTTGTTCTTCCTCTCCGACGGGTGTACGGCCGCGAGTTGGGTGGAGGTCACGGCGCCCCGAGGGAGTCGGGTGCAAGTGGACACCGCCGGCGGGACCCAAACCGCCTGGGTGCGAGGGGACGAGGGCTACCTCTCCAACGGTCCGCCGCGGGTGCACTTTGGGTTGGGAGAGGCCGAAGGGGTATCCGCCATGCGCGTGCTGTTGCCCACGGGCGAGACAATCGCGACGGGACCCTTCGAGGGTCGGCGACGGGTGGACGTCGTCACGGAGTAGCCGCGGTGTCCCCGGTGTCCTCCCCCGTATCCACGACTGGAGGTTCGTCGGGCGGCTCCCCGGGCGTGGGCACGATGGTTGCCTCCGCCGAAACGAAGCGACCCTCGGTATCGGTCACGTCGATTTTCATCTGCACGTTGGTCCACAGAAGAAGGACCGCCGCGTCCTCGCTTCCGGTGCCACCCCCGAGGAACCCGAGGTAGCCGTAGAGTCCGACCGCGGAGGCCGCACAGTCTCCTTCGTCGACAAGCAGGATGCGGTAGCTCTGGTCGGACACCACCTCCGCGTCCTTGTTCGTCAGGCTGTAGTGCACCAGCACGATCGGGCTCATGTGGTGGACACGAACGCTGCCGAGGATGTGGTTTCCGCCCTGGGAGCCGTGGATCACGGGGACCTGGTCGCCGTTGGCCACCGGAACGAACGCACCCTCGCCGGTGCCCAGCTCCGCCGAAGGAAGGGTTTCGAAGCAGGACTCGGGGTCGCTGGCGAGGACGGAGTCGGCGGCGCCGTTGCTGGCCTCGCAGCCTGAGAGCAGCGCCACGAGGAGCCACGGAAGCGGAGCGCCGAACGTCACGGAGCCACTATAGCGCGGCCGCGCATCTTCCCGGGTTGGCGAGTACTGAACGTGCGAGGGCGAGGCCGGCGGTGCGGTTGCCACTCGCGCTGAGGTGGCCGGGGTCGTCGGCCAGCACCAGATCGGCCTGGCCAAAGGCGCTGCCGCGCAGGTCTACGATGCCGGTGGGGCCTGCCTGATCTGCCATCCAGCCATCGAGCGGGCGCGCGGGGCTCTGGCGTTCGGCGTCTTGAAGGAAGGGGACGTAGCCAATGCGCACCTCGCCCCCCCACCCGGCTGCGAGCGCACGCATGTCGGCGAGCACCTGCGTGCGTTCGTCGTCGTTCACTCGCGGGACACGGTCGCTGCCGTGGTGTTCGGTCGCCTGCCCCGTGGAACTGTGCTGCTCCACGACGAAGAGGTCCTCCGCGCCTGGGATCAGGGCGCGGCGAAGCAGGGCATAGACGCGGGAGTGGTGCGAGAGGCTGACCCGGAGCGACGCGCTCCAGTCGGCGCCCCCCCGGAGCGACTCCAGATCGCTCACGGGGACGAGATTCGTGTCGTGCATCGGCACGAAGAGCACGGTGACATCGGGCTGGTAGGCGGCGACGACGTCGGTGAAGAGGGTGGCCGCCATCACCGTGGTGTAGCCGGGCTGGCCGGCGTTGAGCACTTCGGCCGTTTCGGGGAGTGCCGCATCGGCAGCAGTCGCGAGGGTCTCGTCGTCGTTCACGCCCCAGCCGAAAACGGTGCTGTCTCCGAGGAGCGCGATCCGGCAGCGCCCGGCGGTTCGGGGCCGCGGCAACGAGGTGCGGAGGCCATCGTCGTTGCTCGTGACGACGAAGGCGTGACCGTCCCGCGGGCCCTGAAAGGTGTGCCCGCGCAGGTTGGCGGTGAAGCGCCACTCGCCGAAGCGACCGACGTCGTAGGCGGGGGCGGTTCCGGCGAGGTGGAGCGCCGCCTCCACCGCTGCCAGACAGGAGGCGCCGAGGAGCACGCCGTAGATGGGCCCTCGGAGCTGTCGGCGGCGGCGCACCCTTCCAATAGAGCGCGTTCCGCTTGCGCCCGCAAGGTCGGGGGCGCCCTCGGGCCGGCAGGATAGGGGATGGGGCGAGGTGGATGTGGGACTGATCCTGGTCACGGCTCTCTGGGTGGCGACGGCGGGCGCGGAAGCCCCCGCAGCCCCTGCAGCCCCCGCTGGGCAGCCCAGTGTGGGCGGCTCGGGGATCGTCGTCCGCCTTCAAGCGGACCCCGTACTGACCTCCGCCCCCACGGTCGCCTTGTCGGCGGGCGGGGTGAAGGTGGTGGAGACCACGCTCAACGACGACGGGAAGGACCCCGACGTCACGGGCAGCGACGGGATGTGGTCCGGGGCGACATTCGCCAGCGGCGACAGCTTCACGGTCAGCGTCATCGCGGCTGGCAAGCCGCTCGGCACGGCCGACGTCGCTTGGAAGCCGGCCGATGCGCAGCGCGATCTCACCCTGACTTGGTCGGGCGGCAAGCTGGCGGCGGAAGCCGGCGTGTCGGTTCCCGCGCCAGCGCCGGGGGAGGAAGTGGCGGCCTCGCCCCCGTCGAGCCCCGCGGTTCAGCCCGCCGTGGCGGGTTCGCCGGGAGCGACACCCGCCTCCCCGCCGAGTCCCGGTGGCACCCCTCCTGGCCCCGGTGGCACCCCCCCCGCCCCCGGTGGCCCCCCCCCCGCCCCCGGCGGCGTGGCTTCCAGCGCGGACGCCACCTGGTACCTCGTGTTCGGCGGCGCACTCCTTGCCGCGGCC
>CANKTH010000201.1 GCA_947486185.1 Deltaproteobacteria bacterium | reverse complement strand
CGGCGGGCCCGGCGTCTTCGCCGGACCGTCGCATTCCACCGGTAGGAACGGTGCAAAGAGACCGCCGAGCCGCGAGCGAGGTTCGCCGAGCGCGCGGATCGGCGGGCCAGCCCGGGCGCTGCGCAAAAAGCAACGTCCTAAGTCACTGGAAGGATTTGACCTGGAGCCGGGCTGGCCCCCAACCGCACCGTTCCAGGTGGAAGGCGGCGGGCCCGGCGTCCTCGCCGGACCGTCGCATTCCACCGGTAGGAATGGTGCAAAGAGACCGCCGAGCCGCGAGCAAGGTTCGCCGAGCGCGCGGATCAGCGGCCTTGCGCATGAAGGCCCGAGGCGCCATGTTGTTCGCCATGCTCCTGCTTGCGCTGCTCCACCCCGCGAACGCCGCGACCCTTTTGGTGCCGAGCGTATACCCCACGCTGATCGATGCGGTGGACGCGGCGGTGAGCGGGGACACCATCTCGTTGGCCGCCGGCTGGGATGGCTCTGCTGAGGCAGCGGTGACGGTGGAATACAAGGACTTGTATTTCGTCGGGGACTCGGCCTCGCCCGCGCAGATGCCGCCAATGATCCTGGAGGGCGTGAACACGGAGCTCTCCGACGTGGACTTCCGGACGACATCCCTGCTGAATGTTGAGCACTACGACTCCGACGAAGAGACCCCGATCGGGCTCGCGGCGGGCTACGGGGTCCTCAGGCTCACCCGCGTTCGCCTCGCGGATCTGGACGGCATCGGGCTCTACCTGCAGAACAACGTCACCCATGCGTACGACGTTTCCTTTGAGGGGTTGACCGGGTACACCCCGCTCTTTTTCGTCGCGGACGGCCGAGATTACCTGCTCACCATGCAGGACGGCAGCTTTGCCGGTTGTGATTCGGGAGCGATGGTCGTGAAGGCGAGCTCTGGGGACACCGCGACCCTGGAGGTGGACGGCACGACGTTTCAGGACATCGGCTCCGCCAACTACGACGGGATCGTGTTGAGCGGCGCCGTTGGGACCCTCACGAATGTCGCGTTCTCGGACACGGACACCAGCGTCTGGCCGACGGCCAAAATCTCCAGCATCGACAGCTCGCTCACCATCAGCGGCGCGACGTTCACCGACCTCTCCGGCGGGAACAGCGGTGCTGACAGCTCGATCATCTACGCGGAGAAGGGGGATTTGACCGTCGAGTCCACGTCGTTCCGTTGGCCCACGGTGGCCGCAAACCCGGGCCAGGTGATCGCGGCCTATAACCTCGAAAGCTTCGGCATTTCGGGCGTCTCCATCGAAGGCGTTCAGACCTCAGTCGCCCCGGTCGTTGTCCAGGCTTGCGGGCCGACCACCATCGACGATTTGGTCATTCGGGAATCGACCGGCTCGTATGGGGCTCTTGTAGCGTCGTCGTCCGACCCGGTGACCATTCGGCGCTCCAGATTTTGCGCCAACGTTGGGTACGACGCCACCGGCGCGATCATTCACATGTCCGACACGGATCTCGATCTGTCGGGCTCTATCCTGGGTAGTAACCGCACCTCGGTGGCCATGATCTACCTGGACACCTCCGCCGCCACGATCACCAACGTGGACTTTGCAGACAACGCGGCCTCGGAGGGCTCGTTATACGCGGGGTTTTCGTCAGATTCATTCCTGGTGCAGAACACCATTTTCTATTCGGAGGAGCTCGTCTTCGGCGGTCCAGGAACGGTCTCCGAGTCGTTCAACCTATACTACGAGAACACCGAGACAGGCATCTCGACCTCCAGCTCCGACGATATTTTCCTGGACCCGCAGTTCGTCTCCTACGACCCTGCGGACTGCGACAGTTATCCAGAGCTGCAATCCGGCTCCCCCGCGATCGACGCCGGCACGGGCGGAAACGACGCCGACGGGTCGCCCTACGACATCGGCGCGATGTCGGGGGCCAACCCGCTCCTGGTGCCGATCATAGACGCAGATGGTGACGGTTATCCGGAGGAGGAGGATTGTGACGACGACAACGCGGGGGCCCACCCCGACGCGACGGAGATCGCCTACGACGGCGTGGACCAGGACTGCGATGGCGCGGATCTGGTGGACATCGACGGGGATGGTTACCTCGGCGACGCCGTCGGCGGCGATGACTGTGATGATACCGACGCCAGCATTGGGCCGTGTGACACCGGTCTCCCGCCGGACACGGGCGAGACAGCGGAGACCGGGACCGGGCTCGGCGAAGGCGTGGATGCCGATGGCGACGGGTTCGCCGCGCTCACCGACTGCGACGATGGGGAAGCCGGGGTTTTCCCGGGCGCGTGGGACGACCCGGGGACGGACGTGGACGAGAACTGCGATGGAGGGAATGCCGAGATCGCCGTCGCGGGTGGCTGCGGGTGCTCGTCACCGGCCGGGGACCTGAGCATTGGGCTGGCCCTGGTGGCGGGCACTCTCTGGCGTCGTCGCCCCTCCCCAATTGACCAGATCTGACAAACTCACTTCTGGTCACGGCGGTCAGGCGCCGCCCGCGATGTCCGGGGGGGCATGTCGCGCCGGTGCGCCGGTCTGGACCACTTGACATCTGTTCACCTCTCGCATAGCCTTTCTGCATGCGCCCCGTCTTCGCCGACCCGAAAACAGACCTCGTCTTCCAGCGGATTTTTGGTGAGGAACCGCACAAGGCGCTGCTGATCGCCTTGCTCAACGACCTGCTCACGCTCTCTGCAGAACACCGAATCGTTGACCTGGACTACCTGTCGCCGCACCATGCGCCACGTATCGAAGGCAAGAAGGTCTCCATCGTGGACGTGAAGTGCGTGGACGCCCAGGGCACCCGCTACATCGTCGAGATGCAGGTCCTGAACGTCGAGGGGTTCGACAAGCGGCTTGTGTACAACGCCTGCAAGGCGTACGTCGGGCAGCTTGGGACCGGCGGCGACTACCCGACGTTGAACGACGTGGTCGCGGTGGCGATCTGTGACTTCTCGCTCTGGCCGAACACGCGGGGGCGGAAATCGAACGTGCCGATGCTGAGCCGCTGGCGGATGACCGAGGAGGCGACCGGCAGCACCGGGTTCGGGCAGCTCCGATATGTCGTCCTGGAGCTGCCGAAGTACGCGGCGGGAACGGCTCCGGTGAGCATGGTGGACAAGTGGGCGTACTTCTTCCGCGAGGCGGAGCACCTTCGGGAGATCCCAGAGGTGCTCGCCGAGGGGCCCATCGCGGAGGCGCTGGACGTCGCGCGAACCTACCGGTTCACTGAGGCCGAGTGGGATGCCTACGACCGGGCGAGGATGGAGGAGCAGGATGCGCGCGGCGCCGTTGCGCTGGCGGACAGGGTTGGGAGGACGGAGGGGAAGATCGAAGGGAAGATCGAGGGGAAGATCGAGGGAAAGATCGAGGGAAAGATCGAGGGAAAGATCGAGGGGAAGATCGAGGCCCTCCTCGCCGTGCTCTCGGCGCGCGGCCTGCGGCTGAGCCGGGAGGAGACCGACCAGGTGCGGGCGTGCCTCGACGCGCACCAGATCGATCAGTGGCTGCTTCGGGCGCTGACGGCGAGCTCAACGGAGTCGGTTTTCGAGGGCAAGGTATAGCCGGCGTGGGGCTTGAAATGGGCTGGTCCCTCACCATCACGGGTTCGACGCCACGGAAGACTGCGACGACCGCCGACCCGCCGTGCACCCTGGCGCCTGGGACGAGCCGGGCGACGACGTGGATCAGAACTGCGACGGCCTGCACGGTAGCCTCTCCGTCTCGGGGGGTTGTAGCTGCGCTTCCCCGTCGAACTCTCCCCAAACTCTCGGTTCCCTGTGGCTGGGGCTGGCCCTTGCCGTGTGGCGGCGTAGAATGGCCCGGCCCCCTTCGCCGACCCGGATTCGCTGATGCTCCTCGCGCTGCTGCTCACCGCCTCGTCCAGCTACGCCATCGATGGGCACGGCGGCTCGGTGATCCCCGACCAGGACGGCGCCATCGACGCCCGGTATACCTGGGGAGGCGCCGTCGGCGGGCGGGGCGTCTGGTCCGCGGGTCTGCTCGGCGAGGTGGTGGATGAGCCAGTGACGGTGGCCTATGACAGCGGCACCGGGGAAATCACCGAGTACGAGCTGCTCGATGAGCTGATCGGCTTCTCGCTCCGGGCCGAGGTCGACGTGTCGAAGCGCCTGGGCTTCGGCGTGGTCGTGCCGTTCTGGGTCACGTCGAGCCAGTGGGATGCGACGACAGGCGCGACATCGGCGTACGGCCCCGCCTTCGGAGACATCCGGGTGCGGGTGCCCGTCGGCATCCTGCTCCGGGAGGGCGACGAAGGCCTCGCGATCGGGGCCGTGGCGGAGGTCGCGGCGCCCACCGGCCCGACGGAGAACCTGCTTGGCGGCGGGCTGCATCTCGCCGGCGGCTACAACACAGGGATTCTGCGGATCGCGGGGAACCTCGGCGTGCAGGCCGGGAGCTCCCAGGCTTTCGAGAACGTCCGGCAGGGCCTCCAGCTCCGGGGGTCGGCGCTCCTCGGCGTTGAGCCTTGGAAGTTTTTCGGGATCGCCGCCGAGCTCTGGGCAGCCCCCAGCCTGAGCGACAGCTTTGAAGCGGATTCCAGCCCCGCCGAGGTCTCGGTTCACGCCTCCGGCCGGATCGCTGAGCACTTCGTCGTCACTGCGGGCTACGGCCAGGCCATCACGAACGGCGCGGGTGCGGCCGCGAGCCGCATCACTGCCGGAATCGGGTGGCAGTCCCGCCCCAAGGTGGACGTGGTGCCCGTGATCACGGAGCCCGTCGTGGCGGGACCGCCCACCCCCTACGATCTGCTGATCACCGCGACGGACGACAAGGGCAAGCCCATGGACGCCGACGTTCATGTGGAAGGCGACGGTGGTGTGACCCAGGACTGGACGCTTGGAAAGGACGGAAAGACGCGGATCCCGCTCGGACCGGGCAACTGGCGCGTCACGCTCTCGAAGGATGGCCAGGAGACGCAGTCCCGCAGGTTCTCGCTGGGGGAGGGGCGCTGGCGCCCGGTCACGGTCGAGGCGGTCCTGCTCCCGAAGACGGGCGACAAGAGCGTCTCCGTGCGGGTCACCGACAACGAGGCGCGCGCCGTGGAGAACGCCTCGGTGAAGGTGGATGGCAAGGAGCGGGGGACGACGTCGACGGAGGGAGAGCTGACGGTCGAGGGCCTGGCGGAGGGTGAACACACGGTCGAGGTCCAACAGAGCGACTTCAGCGCGCCCGTTTCGCTCAAGGTCGCGGCCACCGAGACGGGGAACGACACTGCGTTCCCGGACTTGCCCCTGGCTGCGCTCACGTTGGAGCGCCCGCCGGGGTCGGTGAAGGTCGTGACCCGGTCGAACCGGGGCGCCGTGCCGGACGCTGTGGTGCGGTTCCTGGGCACCGGGGAGGGCCAGGAGGACCGGGCCAACGCGCCCGTCGGCGAGGATGGCGAGCAGACCTTCCAGCTGGCGCCCGGACCGTGGACGGCCGTGGTCTCTGCCGCCGCGTTCGGGGTGCAGGCCCGGGACATCCAGATCGAGCCGGGCCAGACGACCCTGGTGAGCGTGGACGTCGTGCTCACGGAGCAGGTCGGCCAGGCGGGGCTGAACGTCCGCGTCGTGGACGTAGATGGCAACGCGGTGGAGGGGGCTGAGGTGCGCGTGGATGACGTCGCCATCGGCAGCACCGGAAACCTCGGCACCTTGTCGGTCGGCGGCCTCGCGGAGCGCGCCGCGATGCTCACGGTCCGGGGGCGGGGTCTCCGGCCCAGTGCGCCAAAAACGGTGCAGCTTGTTCCTGGCACGCGCGATGTGACCCTCTCGGTGGACTACCTGCCTGGTACGCTCCAGATCCTGGCTCGCGGCCCCGAAGGCCCGGTCGCGGACGCGATGGTGCGGTTCGTCGGTCCGGACAATCAGCCCGCGACGGCCCTGGGCCCCGACGGTCGGGGCCAATACGCGCTCAAGAGCGGGGATTGGCAGGTGATCCTGTCGTCGCCGGCCTTCGGTCTCCAGAGCCGGGATGTCGTCGTTCGGCCCGACGAGACCTCGCTCATCTTCATCGACGCGCGCTTGTTGGCGTCGGAGAAGGGCGATGCGACGATGGCGCTTGAGGTGACCGACACGGAGGGCCGCCCGGTGGCCGGCGCCCACGTTCGCCTGGACGGCGCCGACGTTGGCACCACCTCGACCGGCGGCGACATCACGCTCGGCACGCTTCAGCCCGGCACCCGCTCCATCACGGTCACCGGCGACATCTTCCAGGACTTCGCCTCGGACGCTGTCGAGCTGAAAGCGGGCACGAACACGATCCCCGTGAAGCTGGCCTACAAGACCACCGTGATCCGCCTCCGCGCCCACACCCCCGACAACGCGCCCGTGGACGCGCTCGTGCGGTTCTACGGCGCGATGGGCG
>CANKTH010000200.1 GCA_947486185.1 Deltaproteobacteria bacterium | reverse complement strand
TCTTCATGGACGCCGGGCGCTGTCTACGTGCAGGTTCGATGTCACGGCTGACCGGCCGGGATCGGGAGATAAGGATCCGCCTGGAAGCGCCGTTTCCGGAGGGGCGTGCGGAGTGGGTGGTGCTCGGACTGGAGCCGGGGGACACCGGGGGGTTAGGGCGCGCTACGACTGCGCTCTTGAGCACCTTGATCGCGGAGGGGGCCGTCATCGCCGAGGTGCGGCGGGGCGACTCTCTGGAACGGCGGTTTCTGGTGGATGCGGGGGTGGCGTGAGCGTTCGGTGGTTCCTGGCGTTGGGGCTCGGTGTCTTGGGTCTGGTGTTGTCGCAGGCGCTGGCCGCTTCGGGGGACGTCGCGCCCGGCGCGCCGGAGCTCCTGGAAGCGGAGCAGCGCGTTCGGAACCTCCAGGTGGACGCGCGCGCGGTCGGAGTCGCCACCCAGCGACTCCAGGTGGCGTGGACCCGCCTCCTGCCGAGCAAGCTGACCTGTCCCCCGGAGCACCTGGAGCTTGGATGGAGGATCGAGCGTTTTGGCGCGGCGTGGCGAGAGCTGGGCCAGTCGGTGAAGGCAGCGAGCGCGCGGCTCGAAGAGATCCGCGCCGCGCCCACCGCGTCCCCGCTCCTGGACGACACCTGGTTCGGTTCCCTGAATGGGCTCCTGGCGGATTCACTCGCCATTCAACGCGGTTTTTTGGAGTCGAGCGCCTGGCAGCAGGCCTTTGTGCGCCCGACGCTCGCCCGCTGTGAGGTGGCGCCGTTGGAGAGCAGGTCCGGGTTTTCGGCGCTGCTCGCCCCGGTCCGGGGCGCGCACGCCCTCCCGGTGGCGGTGCTGGCGGTCGCGGACGGGCGGGTGTGCCCGGGCGAGCTGGTGACGGATGGCGGCGTACTTCTGTTGGAGGGGGGACAGGGGTGTTGGACCAGCGCTTCGGCGTGCAGCTGCGTGCCCGTGCAGATCGAGCCCGGCGCGGTTTTGGGGCCTCCGCCGGAGGTGGTCGAAGTGAGCGCGGAGCAGGAATCGGCGAAGGCCGCGCCGGAGAAGGTCGCGAAACGTACGAAGAAGAGCTCAGGCAAGAAGAGCAAGAAGCGGAAGAAGAAGAAGAAGACGGCGGTGAAGGCTCCCGGGCCGGGTTTGTGACCGCGAGATCGGGTCAGGCCTCGTCGGGCGCCACGCCGCGAGGTTCGGCCGCCCCCTCGATCCCGACATAGCCACCGCTCAACCTGGGATCTTGTCCTGTCCGTGGGGGGCATCCCCCCAACAGTAGAGATCCCCCGCCACGCTCACCGCGCAGGCGTAGCCGACCCCGACATCCACCTGGGTGAAGCTACCGGGCGGAGGACTCAGGATCGCCGTACCTTCGGCATCGCCCCAACACAGGAGCGTGCTGTCGCGCCTCACTCCGCAGGCCGCGCTGCCGACGGAGATCTGAGAGAAGCGCTCTTCAGCCGCCGGGGATTCCGCGGTGCCCTGGTAGCCGCCCCAGCATAACGCCATGCCGTCGGTGTCGAGCGCGCAGCCCCAGTCCGTTCCGAGATCCAGCACCACAAAGGTGCCTTCCGGCGGGGTACACATCACGTCGTCACAGTACCCCCAGCAGCGGATCTCGGCGTCGATGCGGACCGCACAGTTGACCAGCGCCGTGCTGGAGCTGTCCACGTCGAGCCACCGCCCCCCCGGCGGCGAGCGCTCTTCGCTGCTGCCAGCGCCCCAACACAGGACCCCGCCTTGGAGACCGATACCACACACCTCGCCGGCCACCGACAGGTCGAGCGCCTCGGTGTGGGAGACTCCGGTCTCTGCGAGCCGCTTTCCCCAGCACTTCACCTCTTTGGCCGTCGTGATGCCGCAGCTCGTGAATCCCCCTTCGTCAAAGCCATCATTTCCGAGGTCGACCGCGACCTTGCTGAAGCTGCCTTCGGGTGGCACGGCGTCGCCTATGTCCTGCCAGTCTCCCCCGGCCTCCGTGCTCTCCAGACCCTCGTTCCCCCAACAGCTCACGCAGCCGTCGGCGTCTACCGCGCAGGCGATGTTCTTCCCGGCAGCAACCGAGCTGAAGCTCTCGTTGTTGCAGGTTGGTGCGACCTTTTCTCCCTCCCCGTCGCAGCTTGTGAGGCTCACCGCTATGAGGAGGCCGAGACGCAAGTCTCTCTTGTTGATTCGAGCTTGATTCATCCTCATCCTGCCCTCCGCTCAGACCGCTTCCCGCGGTGGTCCTGACTGTTCGCCGACGGTCGGCCTCACCCCCCCACGGCGCACATCTCGTGGCATACTCCACGCCTGGAGTCAAACCCGATGCGCCTGGCCCTTCTCCCTCTCGTGATGCTGCTTGCGTGCCGAGAAGCCAACCCGAAGGCCCAGGAGGATATCGACGGCGACGGTGTTTTTGATGTCGAAGATTGTGACAAGCTCGATCCCGGTGTGGGCTCTCCGCAGACGATCTACCTCGACGCGGATGGGGACGGCGTGGGCGGCGCCGAAGGGGATGCCTCGTGTGCTCCGCCTACGGGCTACACTTTTGACGGGGGAGACTGCAACGACGGTGACCCGACGATCGCGCCGGGTCTCGATGAAGCGTGTGATGGGATCGACAACAACTGCGACGAGGTGATTGACGAAGGGGTCAACGCCGAGACCTGGTACGTCGATAGCGACGGCGATGGTTATGGCGATGACGCGCTGAGCCAGGTCGCGTGTGAGCCGGTGAGTGGCTCGGTCACCGAGGCGGGCGACTGCGACGATGCCGACCCTGAGGCCTACCCGGGCGCTGAGGTCGCGTGCACGGCGGCGGACCGTAACTGTGACGGTTCGCCCGATGACGCGGACGCCGACGGGGACCGTTTCCTGGCCTGCGAAGAGTGTGATGACGCTCGCGCCGACGTCTACCCCGACGCGATCGAGGTGTGCGACGGCGTCGATCAGGACTGTGACCTGGAGATCGACGAGGACGCCGCGGACGGCGCCACCTGGTACGCCGACAGTGACGGGGACGGTTTTGGCGATGCCGCCGCACCCGTAGTCGCCTGCGAGCCGCTGCCGGGCGAGGTGGACGACGCCTCCGACTGTGACGATAGCCGGATAGACGTCTATCCGGGCGCTGACGAGTACTGTGACACGGTGGACAACGACTGCGACGGGGAGATCGACGAAAACGCGATCGCCGACGGCACCTGGTACGCGGACGCGGACGGGGATGGCCACGGGGTCCTCACCGACAGCGTGACCTCGTGCGAACAACCGCCAGGCTACGTCGCGCTCCCTGACGACTGTGACGACGCGGACGCCGCTCGCAGCCCGTCGGCGGCCGAGGTGTGTAACGGCTCGGACGACGACTGTGACAGCTACGTGGACGCCGACGATCCCGATGTCACCGATGCGTTGACCTGGTACCAGGACGGTGACGGCGATGGATACGGCGACGAGCGCCTTGTCGAGTTGGCGTGTGGCGCCGAGGCGGGCCTGGTCGACGTAGCGGGCGACTGTGATGACCGGGATGCGTCGGCGTGGCCAGGCGCGGTGGAGGTGTGCGACGGGGCGGACAACGATTGCGACGCTGAGGTGGACGAAGAGGTCAGCGATGGAAGCTTGTGGTACGCCGATTTCGATGGGGACGGGCAGGGCGACGCTGCGACGACGATCACCTCCTGCGATGCGCCGGATGGCTACGTCGTGGCAGGCGAAGACTGTGACGACAACCGCGCCGACGTCTACGTCGGAGCGCCCGAGCTATGTGACCTCGAAGACAATGACTGCGACGGGGTGATCGACGAGGAGACCGTATCGGACGGCAGCTGGTACCGGGATGACGACGCCGACGGTTGGGGCGACGACACGGATGTGTTGGTTCAGTGCGAGGCGCCGGTGGGCTATAGCTCGGTGCCCGGCGATTGTGATGATGCTGACGACGCGATCAACCCGCGCGCGGCTGAACTTTGTAACAGCGTCGACGACGACTGTGATGGGCTCGTGGACGACGCCGACGCCGACGTCGCTGACGCGCTCACCGTGTACACCGACGACGACGGTGACGGTCACGGCCAGACCCGGCTCGACGCCCTCGCGTGTACGGTCTCGGCAGGTTGGGCCTTGGATGCGGATGATTGTGATGATCGGGATCCGACCGCCTACCCCGATGCGCCCGAGACCTGTGACGGCGACGACGATGACTGCGACGGGGTCGAAGACGAAGACGCGGTGGACGCCTCAACCTGGTACGAGGACTTCGACGGTGACGGCGCCGGTGGGGCCACCAACATCAGCCAGGCGTGTGACGCCCCGGCGGGCTTCGTCGCCAGCTCTGACGACTGCGACGATGAGCGGGGCGATGTCTACCCCGGTGCGACCGAGCTCTGCGACGGCGCCGACAACGACTGCGATGGCAGCATCGACGACAGCGCGGTGGGTGACGGCACCTGGTACGCGGACGTCGACGGCGACGGGTGGGGGGACAGCGCCGACACCCTGGTTCAATGTAGCCAACCCGCCGGCTACGTCGCGGCGGACGGCGACTGCGCGACCACGGACGCGGCGGTCAATCCCCGCGCCCCCGAGCTCTGTAACGGCGTTGACGACGACTGTGACGGGGACATTGACGCTGACGACGCCGGCCTGGCTGACGGAGTCACGGTGTACGCCGACGATGATCTCGATGGTTACGGGGACGCGCGCGAAAGCTCGAGCGCATGTACGGTTGAGACGGGGTCTTCCGCGACGGGGGATGACTGCGACGACGCCGACGCCACGATCTGGCCCGGCGCGCCCGAGACCTGCGACGGGGACGACGACGACTGCGATGGCACGGACGACGAAGACGCGGTCGACGCCGACATTTGGTACCGTGACGCGGACGCGGACCGTTGGGGCGACGACGCCGACACACAGACGGTGTGCTCCGCGCCGCTCGGCTACGTCTCGGTGGGCGGCGACTGTGACGACAGCTCGGCGATGAGCTCCCCGAGTCGGAGCGAACGGTGCGACGGCGCCGACAATGACTGTAATGGCGTCGTGGACGAGGGCGTCGGCAGCTTCTGGTACGACGACGCCGACTCCGACGGCTACGGCGACGCGGCCCTGGCCACCGAGGCGTGCTCCGCCCCGAGCGGGGCGGTGGCCAGCTCGACCGACTGCGACGACACCGACCCGGCGGTCAGCCCGGACGCGACGGAGGTGTGCAACTCGCTCGATGACGACTGCGACGGGCTCGTCGACGATGCGGACCCCGACCTCGCCGGGGCGCCGACCTGGTATATCGACTACGACCGCGACGGCTTCGGGGCAGGCGCCTACGTCGAGTCGGCGTGCGAGCTGCCCTCGGGCTACGCGGACAACGCCGACGATTGTGACGATACCGACGATGAGATCTACCCCGCCGCGACGGAGCTGTGTAACGGTGAGGACGACGACTGTGACCTCGTGGTGGACGAAGACGACGCGGCCGATGCCGCCACCTGGTACGCCGACCTCGACGGCGACAGTTACGGTGACCCCGCGAGCCCCTCCGTCGCCTGCGAGGCGCCGGGCGCGTACCTGGCCGACGACACCGACTGTGACGACACGGACGCCGACGTCTACCCCGGAGCGCGCGAGCGCTTTGACGGCGCCGACAACGACTGTGACGGAGAGATCGACGACCAGATATGGGTTGGAACCGGTGAGGACGGGAGCCTCGAAGTGACGGGCGTGACCGTGCTCGACACCGACGTCCTTGGTGCGCGGACTACGCCGGACGCCGTCGCCTACGTGGTGAGCGCGCTCTCCGGATCGACCGTGACCGTGACCGCCACCGCGGAGGGTATCGCCGCGGGGGACGAGGTGCTGATCGTCAACTTGCACGGCTCAGACGCGGCGTATAGCTCCGTCGGTACCTATATGACCAGCTACGTGGCGAGCGTCTCGGGCACCAGCATCGAGCTGGAGGATCCGATCATCGAGGTCTTTGGGCAGACGAGCAACGCCGACCTCGCCGACCAGGCGATCCTCGTGCAGCGGGTGCCGCAGTACACAGAGGTGACGGTCGCGGCGGGCGGTGTGCTCACCGCCTCGCCCTGGGACGGCGCTACGGGCGGCGTGCTCTTTTTCCGGGCGAGCGGCACGGTGATGGTAGAGCCCGGCGGGCTCATCAGCGTAGATGAGCTCGGCTACGCCGGGGGCGCCACCGGGCCCTTTTACAACTGGGACGCCTACCAGGGCGAGAGCTACGCGGGCGCCGGCGATGCGAGTCGATTTGCAGTGTACAACGAAGTCGCGGGCTATTGGGCGAACAACTACGGTGGAGGTGGAGCGCACATCTGCGGCGGCGGCGGCAACTACGGCGGCGGCGCTACGGCGGCGGACTCCTGGACCGGGGGCGGCGCGACCC
>CANKTH010000199.1 GCA_947486185.1 Deltaproteobacteria bacterium | reverse complement strand
GGCCACGGGCGACCTGCTCGTGACCTCCACCTTCTCCAATGGTGCCATCCGGATCGCGAGCGACACCGGCGAGATGCTGTGGGCGCTGGGCACCCCAGGCGACATTACGGCACCAACCGGCGAAATCGACTGGCCGCACTCGGTACAGGACCTGGGCGGTGACCAGGTCCTGATGTTCAACCGACGAAATCCCGTCGAAGGGGGCGTCTGCTCCTTCGTCGCGGAGATGGCCCTGGATCGCAGCGCAGGGACCGCGACCACAACCTGGTCCTACGAAGCCCCTGACTGCGTCTACACCGCGTTCCTGGGCGAGGCGCGGCGACTGTCGAACGGGAACACCTGGATCAACTGGTGTTCCGGCGGCCGGATCGACGAGGTGGACCCGGACGGCGCCGTCGTGTGGCAGCTCGCGCTGAGCGCTGGCGCGGGCTTCACCTACGGGGAGGCGATCCCACCCCTGAACTGATCGGGACTGACCGCGATCCGGTTGTCACGGTCCACGCCCACCCTCCGCGCAGGATAACGCCGCGACCTGGGCTTTCCGATACGGCACGAGGCGTGCATATTGGGCCGTGTGAAGGAGCCGGGCCCGCCGCACACCGCGGACGGATCACCGGCGTACTCCGGAGCTCATATGCGACTACTTCCCCTTGGCATGCTCCTGTTCGGCTGCGCCGACTATGCGCTGAGCAGCGCCAAAGGCGCCTACGACGAGTCGGGTGGTGCCTCGAGCACCTGGGGCAGCGACGCCCCCAGCGACGAGAACGATACGGGAAGCGAGCCCCCGCCCGAGGAGGAGGACGACTTCCTCAAGCTCGCGCCAGCGGCCACCGACGCCTACGTGTTCGTCGCCAACCCGAGCCGGGACACCGTCTCGCGGATCTCGGTGCCGTCGCTCGAGGTCATTACCGTAGAGGTCGGCGACAACCCCACCGCGGTCGAGACCACGTCGGACTACCTGCGCGCGGTGACGCTCAACGAGGCCGACGACAGCTTGACGATCATCGAGGCCGAGAGCTTGGAGACCACAACCGTCGCGCTCCGCCCCGGTTTCAACCGCCTGTCCATGTCAGGCGACGGTAACTGGGCTATCGCCTGGTACGATCCCGACAAAGAGAGCGTCGAGGACTCAGGTGGCATCCAGAGCTTCAACGAGATCAGCTTGGTTCAGTTGGCGACCCACCAACACTTCCCCATGGCGGTGGGCTTCTCCCCCAACAACGTTCGCTGGTCGGACGACGGAAAGCTGGTGGTCGTCGTGAGTGATGGTTCGCTCGCGATCATCGACCTGACTGCGGACAGCCCGGTACCCGCTACGGTGGACCTCGCGGAGGACCCCATGGACGCCCCGGCCGCTGAGGAGGTTGAGCTGTCGCCTGACGGAAGCTACGCTTTCATCCGTCAATACGGCGCCGACGACATCGCCGTGGTCGATCTTGCCACCCGCAGCGTCGACCGTGTCCCCGTTGGCGAGGACCCCACCGACCTCGACCTGACCCCCGACGGCAGCTACATCGCGGTGGTATCGCGCACTGCGCGACAAATCTGGCGGTTGGATGCTACCAATCCCTTCGATACGCCGAACGTACTCGACCTGCCCGAGGACTCGGTCTACGGATCGATCCTGTTTGCCGGCAACGGTGACCGGGCGGTGATCTACACCACCGCGTCGCGTGTCGCCCGGTACGGGGTGTGGGATGTCGCCACGGGCACCGTCACGGAGCGGGCGTTGGAGAAGCCGATTCAGTCGGTCGGCGTGAGCCCGACCGGGAACTCCATGCTCATCTTCCACACCCTGGAGAATGCCAGCGACGCGGACCCCGACAGCCCCTTCTACGGGGAGTGGGCGCTCACGCAGATCGACCTGGACGACTTCCGGCCCAACCCACTGTTGCTCCCGGCGGAGCCCATCGGGTACTCCCTGAGCGATGACGGCCGTTACGGCTACTTCATCATGGAGGGCCAGCCCTTCATCGAGACCCTCCTCTTCGAGAGTCTGCTCTACGCCGAACACAAGCTCCCCTCCAACCCGGTCTATGTCGGGGTCCTCCCTGACACCGTCGTCGCTTATGCGAGCCAGGAGCACGATCTCGGCCGCATCAGCTTCTACGACGCAGACGCGGAATCCCTCGACACCATCACCGGATTTGAGCTCAACAGCCAGATCGAGACGGAGTGACCATGCGAACCCTCTTTCCTTTGCTCCTCGTGGGCTGCTCCCCCTGGAGCTTCAACGATCCGGCGTCCTACACCTGGGTGGAGGCGCTCTGGGATCCCGCGGTGGTGGCCGCCGCGGATGGGCTCTACGTGAGGCTGCCCCACGCCGGGAAGCTCGCGCGGATCGACCCGGCGTCCGGGAAATTCGCGGAGGTCAACCTGGGCGGGGCCGCCCCCGAACAGATGACGCTGGCCCCCGACGGCTCGTCCCTGTTGGTTCGCGTGAATTGGCAGGTATGCCTGGACGACGACCCGAAGATCAAGGCTCCCTACGATTGCCCCGACGACGCGCTGGAGACAGTGACCGCCACCGACCTGGTACGCGGCGGGGAGCGCGTGACCAGCGTTGACGTACCTTCGGTGTTCAACGCGTGGACCTTCGACAAGAACACGAACATCGCGGCGGCGACCGTGGATCTGGACAACGGCGGGACGCTGGACGTCAATGGGCTCCTCAACCTCACCGAGGTGGTGTTCGTCGAGCTCGGAAGCGGCGCCAGCCACCACGTCCCTATCGGATTCGCAGCCGAGCACGTACTCTTCACCCTCGATGGCAGCCGCGCGTTGGTGCTCTCCCGCTCGGCGGCGGCGGTGATCGACCTCGCGTCGTGGAGCAAGACCGTGGAGTTCCAGCTCGTGATCGACGACGATCAGAGTGTCACTCCCGAAGAGGCGGTGCTCACGCCCGACGGGCGCTACGCTATCCTCCGCGTCGGCGGCTCGGATCTCTATACGCTCGACCTCGAGAACCCTCACATCGATCTCATCGAGCTCGACGGCAACGCCAGCGATCTACTGGTGGACAACACGGCGGATCTCACGCTCGCGGTGATGAGCAACGAGCCGGTAGTCACCCTGATCGATCACGAGATCTTCGAGACCATCAACCTGGAGCTCGACGAACCCGCCGAGAAGATCGTCGGTGGTGACGGTATGGCCCTCCTCTACAACACCAGCTCCCGGTACAAAGATGTGTACCTCATCAACACCCTCGAGAAGGACGTTGAGGAATTCCGCGCGGAGAACCCGATCCTCGAGATGTACCTCGCCGAAGATCGGAGCGTGGCCGTAGCCACCACCGAGCCCGAGTCCACCTCGGGGAGCGGCGCCACCGGGCTCTACGACCGCTACTACGGCCTCTCGATCTTCCCGCTGACAGTCGGCGCCGACCCCATCCCGCTGATCCTGGAGTCAGCCCCTCTGGGCCTCGAGCTCGTGGCGGCCGGCGGCGTGCAATACGCGCTGCTCCTCCTGGACGGGGGTGACGAGTTGCTGAAGGTCAACCTCGCATCCGGAGAACACGAGTTCCTGAGCCTCCCCGGTCGGCCGACCGGCATCAGCGCGAGCCCGGACGGCCAGTTCGTGATCACGCAGGACGCCAGCCTCGGCCTGATTTCGCTCCTCGATCCAACCGACAACAGCTTCACCCACGTCAACGGTTTCGGGCAGCTTGGCCTGCTCGTTGAGCCGGGCTTCGCCGCCCGGGCCTCGGAGTAACCCATGTTCATGACCCTCCTTGTCCCCGCGGTCTTCGCTTGGGATTCACACCTTGACAGTCCGGGTGACCTCGAGCTCGGGCTCGAATATGGGATGACCGTCAACCCGGACGAACGTTTCGAGCTCTTCGGCAATCCTGCACTCCCCACGGGCGGAATCCGCGCGGGATACAAAATCCACCCGCGTGTCGCAATCGTCGGAAGTGTCCACGCCGGTCAGACGAGCGCCGAGGTCGACACCGACGGCGAATACTCCTACTACTACGACGACGACGACTCCTACTACTACGAGTACGACGACGAGTACGACGACGACTACAGCTACGGAAGCGGCGAGGGCTTCTACACCCGGTGGCGGAGCATGTCGCTGACCGTCGGTGCCAAGGCCGACCTGCCGGTAGCGCGCTGGTTCCATCCTTACCTCGCGCTCTCCGGCGTCGGCTCCCTCGCCTCGGTCCAGATGGATGATGACCCCGACGTGGACGACAACCTCAACCAGATCCGTGAACGGGCGATGCATGGTGGCGGCGAGCTGGTCGGCGGCGCCGAGTTCCGCATCGGCCTCGGCAGCTCCGGTGTGGTGCTGATGCCGTACTTCGACGTCGGTTATCGGCTGATGACCCCGGTCAGGCTCGGGCAGCTCGGCACGGTGCCCTCGCGGGGCCTGACCGAACACATCGGCGTCGCGGTGCGGTGGTAGGCCGTAATACGTTTCGCGGCGCGCCACGCGTGTCAGCCGGGGCGGCCCTGGAGGAGGTGATTAGCCTCCCCGCGCGCCGCGACTCTGCGGCACCGCCCAACAGGAGCCCTCATGCCGATTTCCCTGCCCCCACTGCCTTACGCCTACGACGCGCTCGAACCGGCGATTGACGCCGCAACCGTGACCTTTCACCACGACAAACACCACGCCGCGTACGTCGCCGGGTACAACACCGCGGAAGCCAAGCTGCGCGAAGCCGCGGACAAGGGCGATTTCGCTACGGTGAAGCACTGGACCCGCGAGCTCGCCTTCCACGGGGCCGGCGCCGCGCTGCACGCCTTGTACTGGGACAACCTTGGCGGCAACGGGGATGGCCCCACTGGCGCCCTCGCCGCCCAGATCGACAAGGACTTCGGCAGCTTCGACGCGTTCAAGAAGCTCTTCACCGCTGCCACCGTGGCGGTGGAGGCCTCTGGCTGGGGCGTTCTCGCCTGGGACCCCCACAGCGGCCGCCTGTCCGTGATGGTCGCGGAAAAGCACCAAGACCTCGCTATCTGGGGCGCGACCCCGCTCCTGGTGTGCGACGTCTGGGAGCACGCCTACTACCTGAAGTACCAGAATCTTCGTGCGAAATACGTCGAAGCTTGGTGGACCAAGGTCAACTGGCGCGACGTCGAGGGCCGCTTCAAGGGCTGATTCTGGCCTAGTACCTCGACGCAGGGGTTTTGACCTGTAACTACGTTGTCACTCCAGCTCTGGTAGCTCGGCTCGCCGTACCAGGACCCGAAGGCTTCGCGCGGCACCGGGAGTCTTCGCGAGCAGGCCGCGCTCCACGAGTTCCACCACCATGCGGTGGACGGAGGGGGGCGCTAAGCCGAAGAACCGCGCGACATCCGTCTCTGCGGGCGGTTGGCGGTTGACCTTCGTGTAGTCGTAGATGAACGCCAGATACTGACCCTGGCGTTCCGTCCAGCGAGGTGGCGTCGAAGCGGGGGCGATGGGCATTGCTATTGACGGGTCAATAGGTGATCGGGCTCCAGACCAGGAGCCCGGATGAACGCAAACTACCTCGTCGACCTCTCGGACACCGAGCGCCAGCAGCTCGAAGCACTGAACCGGGGCGGTATCTCCTCGGTCCGCCGCATCAAGCGGGCGAACATCCTCCTGATGTCCAATCGGGGTCACACGGCAGCGGAGATTGAGGCGGCCGGGCACGGAAGCACTTCGACGGTCTACCGGACCCGGCAGCGGCTCGTCGAGGAGGGCTTGGAGGCGGCGTTGAGCGAGGCGCGGCGCCCTGGCGGGAAGCGCCTCCTTGACGAGAAGCAGGAGGCGGTGCTGGTGGCCACGGCGTGCTCGCCTCCGCCGAAGGGATGCGCGCACTGGACGCTGCGACTTCTCGCCGGACGCTTCGTAGAACTCGCCGACTTGGACTCCATTTCACCAGCAACCATCGGCAGGCGCCTCCACGAGAAGGACATCAAGCCGTGGCAAAAGAAGACCGACGGAACGGCACCGCCAACCTGTTCATGTTCGTCGACCGCCACCGCCGATGGCGGCATGTGAAGGTCACCGAGCGCAAGACGCTCCTCGACTTCGCGGCGTGCATGCGCGACCTGGTCGACGTGCACTACCCCAACGCCCAGCTGATCCGGGTGGTGCTCGACAACCTGAGTACCCACAAGGCCGCCGCTCTCTACGAGGCGTTCCCGCCCCAGGAGGCACGCCGAATCCTCCGGCACATCGAGTTTCACCACACCCCGAAGCACGCAAGCTGGCTCGACATGGCCGAGATCGAGATCGGCGTCCTCACCAGGCAGTGCCTCGATCGCCGGATCGGCGACATCGACATGCTCCGCGCCGAGGTCGAGGCCTGGGAGACCCGCCGGAACCACGAGGGCGCGACCATCAGGTGGCTCTTCTCCGCAGAGGACGCCCGAGTCAAGCTCGGGCGCGCCTACCCTAAGTTCAACCTGTCATGATCCCTGCGTCGAGGTACTAG
>CANKTH010000198.1 GCA_947486185.1 Deltaproteobacteria bacterium | reverse complement strand
GGCCCACCCCACGATCTTCACGGATCTGTATGTCAACATGGTGGACGCAGGGGAACAGTCGGGCGCGCTCGAGGTCGTGCTTCGACGCCTCGAAGACTACACCCTCTCCCAAGTGAAGCTGCGCGGGAAACTCGTCGCGGCGATGACCTACCCCCTGCTCATGACCGGGGTGTCAGGGGCCCTGGTGCTCGGCCTGTTCACCTTCGTGATCCCCAAGATCAAGCGGCTGTTCGACAACATGGACGCCGCTCTCCCTCTCATCACGCAGATCATCTTCGGGTTCTCAAACCTGATCCTTGGTTACTGGTGGTTGCTCATCTTTCTGGCCGGTGTCGGAGTCTGGGCGTTCCGTCGCCGGATTCGTACGACGGAAGGCCGGTTGTGGTGGCACCGTTCTTTGCTCAGGATGCCGCTGCTGGGGCGGGTGAACCGGTTGGTCGCGGTGTCCCGGTTCTGTCGCACGCTCTCGACGCTGCTCTCATCCGGGGTGCCGGTGCTCTCGGCGCTCAACATCACCGAGGCGGTAGTCGGTAACGACGTCATCGCAGCGGCGGTTGGCGCCGCGGGCAAGAACATCGCGGAGGGGCAGAGTATCGCGGTGCCGCTGAAGGCCTCCGGTGAGTTTCCTCCGATCGTGACCCACATGATCACCATCGGCGAAAAGACCGGTGAGCTCGAGACGATGTTGGGCAAGGTCGCCGATGCTTACGACACCGAGGTGGGCAACACCATCGACGCCTTGACCTCGTTGATGACGCCTATCCTGACAATCATGATGGGCGGCGTGGTGGGAATCATCGCCGCCGGTGTGTTGCTCCCGATGCTCCAACTCGGAAACCTGGCACGTTGAACTCCAAATCTGAGGTGTGTATGTCCAATTCGTCGAGTTCCAGTCTCCTACAACGTCCTTCGTGGTGGACTCGTCGGCCGCTGCGAGTGCTCGGGCGCGCGGCACGCCAGGGTATGAGCCTGGTCGAGATCATGGTGGTCATCACCATCATCGCGCTGGTCACCAGCGTGATCGCGGTGAACGTCTTCGGCTACCTCGATCGCGCCAAAGTGGAGACCACGCGACTCCAGATGGACAAGATTGAACAGGCGCTCCTGACCTATTCGATGAGCCACCGCGGCAAGTTCCCCTCCGGCAGCGAAGGGCTCAAAGCCGCCGCGGAGTACTTCCCGGACAACGAGGTCCCGGTGGACGCCTGGGGGGGCAACTTTGTGTACACTTCTCCGGGTACCAAAGGTAAGTACGACATCACCTCGCTGGGCGCAGACGGAAAAGACGGCGGTGAAGGCGTAGATGCGGACATCCACTCGTGGGACAAGTAGGCGATGCTACGCCTCCGCCAGGGCATGACCCTCGTCGAGATCATGGTCGTCATGGCCATCCTCGCGATGTTGTCCCTGGTGGCGATCCCCTCGTTGAACGCGATTTTTGATGTGCAGCAGCGTGGGGCCGTGCGCGACCTCGCGTCAACCTACCAGTACCTCCAGGCCGAGGCGGCGCTCCGGAACGTGTGTTTCCGGGTCGCGTTCAACCTGGACGCCAACAGCTATGAGGTGCAGGTGGGCAGCCCGGACGCGACCGTCTGGGGCGACAGCGAGAAGCTGAAGGCCTACGAAGATGACCGAAAACGCGGCTTTGGGCGATTCAAGAAGGAAGAGCAGGCGACGAGGTCCAGCTTCACGGAGTTCAACGCGGACGCGATCGACAGCTCGGTCGAGCTCCCTGAGGGCACTGTCTTCAAGTGGGTCTACACGCCGGTGTACGAGACGCCCCAGACCCCAACGGAAGAGGGTGACCGAGACGACGACGAGGGCCCACGCATCGTCTATTCCCACATTTTCCCCAATGGTTTCGTGGAGTACACCGCACTGAGGGTGGTGGACGCCGACGACGGTGAGGACGGCTTCACCCTCACGATTCAGCCGCTGTCGGGTGATGTGGCGATCGTGCCGGAGGACCTGGACCCGGTCGAGGCGATGGATTGGATCCCGCGCGAGGCGCCGACCATCCAATGAGCCCATCCTACCTGCTTTCCCGACTCAGGGCCCGCGCCGGCTTCACCCTGTTGGAGATCGTCATCGCGCTCGTCATCCTCACCGCTGCGCTCATCGTGCTGGTGGAGAGTCAGGGGCAAGCGGTGTTCATGACCTTTGAAGGGCAGAAAGTGCTGACCGCTACCTGGCTGGCCGAAGAAAAGGTGGCGGAGGTTCAGCGGCGGCTCGAAGAAGACGGGTTCACCGAGAGCGACATCGAGGAGGAGGGAGACTTTGACGACATCGGCGAGGGCTTCGGCGATGGGTTGGATATTGGGGAGGCCTACGAAGAATTTCATTGGGCCTATACGATCCGGCAAGTGGAGCTTCAGCTTGGCGATGTAGGTGGCTTGTTCGGCCAGATGGAGACCAACGGTTACCAGGGCGGGGCGGCGCAGTCGGGCATGGGGAGCATGTTCTCGGGCATGGTCGGCACGCTCATCTCGTCGATGCTCTCCCCGGAGCTGATCGCGGAGTCCCTGGCGCCCTATCTCCGAGAGGTCCGGGTTCGGGTGTGGTGGAGCGAGCGGGAGGAAGACGGGGTGTGTCTCGATTGTGTCGAGATCGTCACCCACGCGATCAACCCTTCTGGCGCGGTCAAGGCGGGTGACTCCGCGCCGCCGGCGGAACCATGAGCGCCGCGCGGGGGCTCGTTCGGCGCGTTCGTCGGGCGATGGCGCTCCTCGAGGTGATGATCGCCATCTCGATCCTCGCGATGATGGGCGCGTTCACCTTCACGGCGGTGGCCGGCGTGGTCGAGGCGCGGGATCTCTTGGAGAGCCAGTCGAAGGTGGATCTATCGGCGCGGGTGGCGCTCGACCTGATCCGCCGACAGTTGGAGCTGGCCTGGTTGACGAAACACCGCGACAACCTCACCGCCTACAAGACGGTGTTCGTGGCCCGGGACGGAGATCCCGACCTCATCTGGTTCTCCACCCTCGCCCATCAACGGTTGTACGCGGACTCTCGAGAGAGTGACCAGACCGAGATCACCTTTTGGACTGAGGACGATCCCACTCAGGACGACGCCTACGTGCTGCTCCAACGTGAAGCTCAACGGATCGACGGAGAGCCCGACAAAGACGGGATCATCCAGCCGATCGCGTTCGGCGTCAAACGGTTCGAGCTGCGGTTCCTCAATGGGCAGAAGAACGAGTGGGTCAAGGAGTGGGACACCGAAGCCTCCGACACCCCGCAGCAGCTCCCACGCGCGGTCCAGGTGGTCCTCACCCTGCTCGCGCCCGACCCCGAGGATCCGGAAGACACCGAGGAGCGGATCTACGTGACCACCGTCAACCTGGTCTACGCCGATCCGATCGTGCCGAAACAGCCCGACGACGAGGAGGAGCCATGACCCATCGGGTGCAGGCGCGGCAGTCTCGCGGCGGCGTCGCCTTGATCTTCGTGATCGCGGCAATCACGATGATCAGCGTGCTGGTGACGGAGATGACCTTCTCGACCCGCACGCGCTTCATGACGGTTGGCAACAACCGTGACGAAGCGGCGGCGTACCACCTCGCCGTGTCGGGTGCTAATCTATGCCGGTTGTTCCTGATCATCAGCGCGCAGCTTGGCGACCGTATCGACTCGGTAATCCAACAGTTGTCGGCAGCGCTCCCCAGCGGCAATACGGAAGGGATGTCCTTGCCTTATGAGCTCTGGGAGCTCATGCCCTCGATCGACACGGGTATGCTCCGCCTCGCATTCGTGTCCGACGGAGATGTCGATGAGGAGGAGCTCGAAGCTTACGAGCAGGAGGGCACGGTCTCCGATGAGCTCGCGGCGGAGAGCCGTGAAGAGGGGAGCCGGTTCAACAATCGGAACTTCCTTGATTTCGATGGGGACTTCCGGGTGAAGATCGAGGGAGAGGACTGCAAGATCAACGTCAACCTCCTCGCCAAACGCACCGAGGGTCAGCCGCTGGCCGACAACGCGATCGCGCGGCTGCTCTACGGGATGATGACTACGGAAGAGGCGGACAATTTCCTTAGAGACCGCAGCATCGAGCCCTGGGATCTGATCGCGAACCTCGCCGATTGGGTGGACACGGACACCAACGGCTCGGGTCCGCGAGGCGGGTACGAGGATGACCTCTACCAGCGTCAGAACCCGTCCTACCGGGCAAAAAATGCGCCCTTCGACACGCTCGACGAGATTCGGCTCGTCGACGGTTGGCAGGATGAGGTTTTTGACAAGTTCGCCAAGGACCTCTCGGTCAATGGCTCCCAGAAGATCAACGTCAACTGCATGAGTCAGGACGTCCAGGCGGCGATGATCCAGGCCTATCTCCCGAGCGTCACCACCGGCCAGCTCACGGAGATCCTGCAGAACATGACGGAGTTTCGTGCTTACGCCCGATACAAGAAGTGTAGTCAGGTCACCAACCTGATTCCCGGCATCGATACGACGCAGCTCTGCTCGATGCTGTCGTTCAAGACCACGGTTTTTACGGTTCGCTCAACGGCGCAGATCCGGGACGCGTCCTCCACCATCACAACCACCGTGTCGTACAGCGACCGTACCGCCCAAAAGAAAGGCGGCACGGTGCTCTACTGGCGCGTAGACTGAAGCTTCGAGGCACCGATGGCCATCATTCACGCAATCGACACGGGCGCCTGGAGGGTACGGCGCGTCACGATGGAGGGCAGCTTCCGCCGCTACGCCATCTCGGACGCCGCCGAGGTGCCCATCGGCGTAGACGAGGAGGGAAATCGTAGCCTCATCCCGTCACTTGCTGCCCTTCAGGAGGACGCCGCTCCCAAGGCGGAGGTGGAGCGTGTTGCGGCGCTGCCGCTTGACGCCGGGGTGATTCGCCTGGTGCGTCTTCCATTTTCCGATCGGGGCGCGATTGAGCGGGCCGTACCGGCAGAGGTCGAGGCCGCGGCACCCTACGATCTCGAAGATATGGTGCTGAGTGTCCGGATCCTGGAGGCCAAAGAGAACGCCAGCCGGTCGCTCGCGTGTATCGCCCCGAAAGCGGCGCTCCGCTCGCGAATCGACCTGCTCCTGGGCGCCGGTCTCGAGCCCAAGCTGCTGTGTTTTGATGTCGATGCGCTCGCGTCTTACGCCGATGGCCGTGTGCAGGTCGTGGTGGACGCGGGTCACGCGCGTACGCTCGCGGTGCTGTGTCAGGCTCGGGTCATGCTCGGCGCGCGGGTGGTGGCTACGGGCGGGCGGGCGTTCACTGAGGCGGTGGCGGCGGCGGTGGCTCTTGAGTTCAGTGCTGCTGAAGCCCAGAAACATCGGATGCGGGTGCCGGGAGGTGCGGCCGCTACCGTGGAGCCCCTGCCGGAAGCCGAAGACGAGACCACCGGCAGGGTGCTCCGGGCCGAGCTGCTGCACGACTCGGGCGAGGTCGCGCTGATCGGCGCGGTGGACGCCTGGATTCAAGAGCTCCGCCTCGCGCTGATGGGGCTGGAGGATCAGGCGGGCGTCGGCGTGGACGAGCTCTTGCTCACGGGTGGCTCGAGCCAGCTGGTCGGGCTCCCGGAGCGCCTCGCGGATGCGCTCGGGGTGCCGGTGCGACAAATCGTGGTTCCAGGCGGGTATCCTCCGGGGTTTGCGTTGCCGGTGGCGCTCGCCCGCGCGGGAGCGGCCGAGATCGTGGTCGAGGACCTGCGGAAGGGAGAGTTCGCCTACCACGGTGACGCCGAGCGAATGTGGCGTTGGCTGGGCTACGGCGCCTTTGGTACGGCGGTGATGACGCTCGCCCTGGTGGTCTTGAGCGCGCTTCAGATCAGCGACGCGCAGGGCCAGCTCGACGAGCTGAACAAACGCCTGGCGGATGTGGTTCAACGGACCTTCGAGGACGTCGAGGCGTCGGAGGTGTCGTCGCCCACCGACGCGATGCGCATCATGACCGAGCGGAGCACGCTGGCGACCGACCGAGTGGCACTCCTGGGTGGGCTCGCGACCGGGGTGCCGCTGATGTTGGACAACTTAAAGGTGCTGTCTGAGCGGATGCCGCCGCCGGCGATCGCGCGGATCGATGTGCGCGAGCTCACGATGACCGAGGCGTCCATCACGTTCAAGGCCGAGACCGACAGCTACGATTCCGCCTCGAAGATCTCGGACGCCCTCAAGTCCGACAGCCGCTTCAGCCAGGCTTCACGCGGTGAGGATAAAAAGGTGGGTGACGCGGTGAGTTTTGTGATGACCATCCCATTGGGCGAGACCGAGGCCGAAGCCCCGGTCGGTGAGGAGGGGTGATGGGTGGGCTTCTGATGCCGCTCCGGCAACGTTTCGACGACCTCGTGGCGAGCTTGTCGCATCGGGATCGCCGCCTTCTGATGGTGATGACCTTCGTCTGGTACCTCGCGATGGTCGCTTTGGTGTGGTGGTTTGCCTCGGGTCGGGTGGAGGCCGCGCGGGCCGAGGTG
>CANKTH010000197.1 GCA_947486185.1 Deltaproteobacteria bacterium | reverse complement strand
GCACCAACGTCGGCCCCGACAGCGGCCTACCGGCAAAGCCCTGGTCACCCTTCGCGTTGTCGCCAAGCACGCCGGTTCGAACACGCATTGGCGCTGCGAGTAGGCATGTTCAATTCCCGTAATTCCTCGAATCGAATTCCGTGGTGTACAGCTCGGTCCCCTCCCCTCCTTCAATCACGAAGCTACACGGCTGCTTGTACGCGTCCAATACACCGAGCGTGCAAGACAACTGCATCTGACACACGAGGTCCGGGTCACCGAGCGGGAGCTCTTCAGCCGTATCTTCGCCCGTGCCGCCCGGATCGTCTCCCTGCACCTGCTCCGTCTGGGCGGGGACCTCGCGCAGGACGGTGTCGGAACCTGGCCCCACACAGGCGGCAATCAGCACCAGCACGGCCATCACGGTCGCTCATAAAAGCGCATGATTCCTGACTTCTCGAAGCCAAACCGGGCGACGATCGGCGCCGAGGTGTTGTGGAGGGCGTAGAGGCCGACTCGGCGCAGGCCCAGGTGACGCGCCTGTTCGACCCGTGCGTCGAGCAGCGCGGAATAGGCGCCCCGACCTCGGAATTGCGGCAGCACCCCTCCTCCCCACAGGAGCCCGAAACCGAGCTTCGGGAAGCTCGTGAGGCCAGCGGTGCCCGCCGGCTCGCCGTCCACTTCCACAACATAACGAAACACCCGTTGTTGTTCCTGACAGATCTTGAGGTCCAGGCCGAGGCTCACCTCGTCGAAGTGCGGCGTACCGCCGAAAGCTAACGCGCCGACCGTGACCGCCTGCCGGAGCCGGTGCTCGGACAGGACCGGACAGGTGGACTGGGTCCGCGTGTGCCGCCAACGCTCCAATCCAAGGCTACGGACCTCGTGGAGCGGTCCCGGGCGCCATCCGGCCCGGTCCAACAGCGCCTCGACCGGCGCCGGGTCCCGGGTGTCGGTGACCATCCACCGGGTGTGACGCGCACCCTGGAGACGCAGGACCTCGGCGAGGCGCTCCGGGAGCTCGCCGCGCGCGCGCAGGACGGTGTTGAGGTAGGAGACGGGGCGATCGCAGCCCAAAAGCAACAGGTCCTCGCGGTCGGTGACCTGGACGTCGGGCGGCACCCAGAAGCTGTCCCACTGACTTTGCTCCAGCATCGTCGCGGCGTCGGAAGGGGGAGCGCTCATCTGTCGGAGCTATCTCGTGGTTGCCGGGCGGGCCGCGAGGAGTGAGACTGACCGATGGACATCGGCGTGGTGGGTGCGGGGACGGCGGGCGCAGCGGCAGCGCTCCTCCTCGGGCGGGCGGGCCATCGGGTCACCCTGTTTGAGCGGGTTGAACAACCGCTCCCGGTCGGCGCGGGAATCACCTTGCAGCCGACGGGCCAGGCAGTCCTGGCGCGGCTCGGACTGCTTGGGCCGGTGATGGCCAAAGCCGCGCGGGTGGACCGGCTACACGCCCAGACGCGCGAGGGGCGCACGCTCGTCGATCTGCGTTACGACGACTTGGATGGTGGGTTTTTCGGCCTCGGTGTACATCGTGGCGTGCTGTTCCAGACGCTCCTGGACGCCGTGCGGGTAGAACCGGGGGTCACGTTGAGGCTTGGGCACGAGGTGCTCTCTCGCCAGTCACGGGGCGGGCGCCAGGGGCTGTCGGGACCCCACGGAGATCTGGGCGATTTCGACCTCGTGGTCGTGGCGGACGGGTCGGTGAGCGAGCTTCACGCGAGCTCCCACATCCGGCACGCGCTCCGCCCCTACCCGTGGGGAGCCCTGTGGTTTGTCGCTGAAGATCCTGAAGATTCAGCGGGAACCCTCATCGATCAGCTCGTAGACGGCGCGGCGAAGCTGTGCGGGATCCTGCCTACCGGTGAGCCGGTGGGCGAACACGGTCGGGTCGCCAGTCTGTTCTGGTCGCTCCGCGCGGATCGGCTGGAAGCCTGGCGCGCAGCGGGCTTGGATGTGTGGAAAAACGAAGTTCGCAGCTTACATCCCCGCGCCGCTCCGCTGCTGGACCAGATCCGTGACATCGACCAGGTGTTGTTCACGCAGTACCGTGACGTACACATGGCACAATGGCATGAAGAAGGCACGGTTTTTATCGGTGACGCCGCCCACGCCACCAGCCCGCAGCTTGGCCAGGGCGCCAACCTAGCGCTGTGGGACGCGATGGTGTTGGCCGACTGTATCGGCCCCGCGGCGGCCGAGGTTGAGGTCAGCCTCAACGAGAGGCTCGCGCGCTACACGCGGGAGCGGAAGGCACATCTGAACTATTACCAGTTCGCCACGCGCGCGTTGACGCCGATCTTCCAGAGCGACTCCGTGGTGTTGGGTTGGGTACGCGACGTGGTCTTCCCGTGGTCGGTGTGGCTTGGGCCGCTCCGTCGGCGGATGGTGCGCACCATGGCGGGGCTCGACCGTGGTGTGGTGCGCCCGCCGATCCCCGTAGCGACGGTGAGGGCCCTGCTGTCCGGGGTTGACGACCACGCCCTGGTTCGATAGACGGCCGGCATTCGGGGTGTAGCGCAGCCTGGTAGCGCACTTGCTTGGGGTGCAAGTGGTCGTGGGTTCAAATCCCGCCACCCCGACCATACTGGATGCCGCAGGGTCCCACTCGGGGATCCTGCGGCATCGTCGGTTTTGTCGTCCGCGAATTCGGCCAGTACATCGAAGGGCTTGCGGTAGATCGGCTTGAGCTCTCCGGATCGCAATTCGCAGTTCGATAGCAGCAAATTGAGCATCCTTCGCTGTTGCGACGGCTCTTGCTGGATGTAGAGGTCATACGCCGCGTTCACGAGTTCCAGCACCTGGATCGCGGTGTCGAGCACGGCGTGGTCCACCCGCGCGAGCCGCTCGATCTCCTCGTGGGCCGCCATCATGCCGTCCTCCCACTCCGCGCGCTTGCGGTCGAAGAACGCGGCGTCGACGCGCCCGTCGAGCTTGTCCTCGTACGCCTTGTCGATCAGGCTCCGGAAGCGGTCGTAGCGGGCCCGCGCCTCGTTCAGGCGAAGCGTGGTCTCCTTCACGATGTCGCCGCGGGACTCCCGGAGGCCCCGGATCGCGAAGGCAACCTTGTCGGTGCCGAGGTGGAGCGGGCGCACCACCGTCTGGGCGAGGGCTTCGGCGATGCGCTCCTCACGGACGTATTCGGTGCCTTCACAGAGCTGGGCGCACCGATAGTAGGTGTACTTGCCCTTCTTCATCTCGGCGGTGATGACCGCACCACAGTACCCGCAGGTCATCAAGCCCTGGTACAGATGGTTGCGCGGCCCCGGTCGGGTGTCGGGCGTGCCATCGAGCCGGTTCTGGACGCGCTCCCACAGGTCCCGGCTCACGAGGATCGGATCCTTGCTCCGGTAGCGCTTGCCCGCGTAGCGGAACTCGCCGCCGTAGATGGGGTTGCGGAGGATGAGGTGGATCGCGCTGGCGCTGAGCTTGCCGCCACGGCGGCCGGTGAGGCCGAACTGCTTCGAGTACCCCACGAGGTCCTCGATGGAGTGGTCGCCCTTGGCGTAGAGCTCGAAGAGGTTGCGTACCAGGATGGCGCGCTCGGGATCCGGGACGATGAAGCTTTTCTCGCCTTCCCGCCGATTGATGTAGCCGAACGGCGCAGCCGAGGGCCAATGCCCCTCGTCGGCCTTCTGGAACAGTCCCTTCTTGACCTCCTCCGAGAGATTGTCCACGTAATTCTTGGCCATCAGCACCTTGATGCCGTGCATGAACTTCTCGGACGACCGCGATCCCTCGGAGATGACGACGTTCTCCTTCACCAGGTGGATCTCGGTCTTCATGTCGTCGACCGTGACCCAATCCTTCAGGTTGCGGTACAGACGGTCGGTCTTCTCGACGAGGACCACGGGCGGGTTCTGGTGGCGCTTGCGGACGTAGGCGAGCATCCGTTGGAAATGCGTGCGACCGGTCCGCTTGGCGGTCTCGACGTCGATGAACTCTTCCAGGATGTGAAAGCCCTTCTGCTCGGCGTACTCCTTGATCGCCTTCTGTTGGGCCGGGATCGAGAAGCCCTCCCGCTCCTGGTCGCGGCTGGACACCCGCGCGTACAATACGGCGGGCCGACGGGGCGGTGGCTGGGGCGTGGAGGGTGCGGAACGGGCGGCGCCGCGTGGGCGGGAGGTGTAATGCACGGGTACTCCAAGGGGGGGACCGACCGTTCAAGCTTACATAATAACTCGCCGGTGGGAAGGCCCGGCTCCCAGAAACCTCGTAACAGCCCCTCCGCCCCTCAATCCGCAGGTTCGAAGCTATACACCGGTGGATGGCCCCGACGCGGCTCCGCCCGCCGCAACTGGACCCGGGCCTCCCCGACGGGGAACGTGGTGCCATCCAGGTACGCCGTGAAGAGTTGGCCCACGATGGTGGCCTGTGCCCGAACCGGGCGGGCGTGGCCACGCGCGTCGGTCAAGCGCTCCTCCAACACCCCGCGGACGAGGACGGCGGCCCACTCGCCGGCCGTGCGAGGGGTGTCGCCGAAGTGGGCGGTCGCGACGTCGCAGACCAGCTCGCAGTCCGGGTCGAAGGCGTGCTCACTGGCGGCGAAGTTGGAGAGGAACCCCTCGAATCCGGCGACACGGAGGATCGCGTCCATGGTGGCCGCCCACTTCCGCCCCGTGCTGTGGACCGCCGGTGAGGGCGGGACCGGCTGGCCCTGTTGGAGCCAGGCGTCCACGAGGCCGGCGAGCTCCGCGACGATGACGGCCCGATCCGCGAGCGCGTCGCCCACGGGGTCGTCGCTCGCGTAGGGGTGGCGCCGGACGTCCCCTTCGATGAGCAGGTTCAGCGGCAGCGCCCGCCGCCGGAGGTCGGCGCCCATCTGGGTGAGGTTCATCGTCAGGACGAACAGCACGTCGTTGGTCGGCCGCGAGATCGCCGTGTTCCCACCGAGACGCCGAAAGTTGAGTCGGGTGTCCGTGATGCACCGCTCCAGGACCGGGCTCTGGATCGGCCGGCTGGTTCTGGCGTTGTCGATGACGATCACCCGATCCCCCGCCTCGACGCGGGTCGCGAGCTGCTTCTCGAACTCCTCCTCGTTGGCTGCGAACGAGACGGTGTTGGGCTCCTGCCCCTCGGCGATGACGCCCAGCACGCGCGCCAGGGTGCTCTTGCCGACCCCGGGCTTGTTGCCGTTGACGGCGAGGAACGGGTGCCCACGCCCCCAATGGGGCATGGTCAGCGCGGTGAGCAGCGCGCCGAGGAAATTCACCATGTCGACGGCGTCCTTCCAGGGGAAGTCCTGCACCACCGCCAGGAGCCGGGTCGCGCTGCGGGAAGGCCGGATCTCGGGGCCGTCGTAGAAGATGCCGCTCGCGGCGTGGAAGCCCGGCCGACCGACGAAGTTCCACTGCCGGTCGTAAACCGGGGTGCGCGCGTAGAGCGTCAGGGTCGGTAGCTTCGCCGCCACCCGCGGCGAGTGGACGAAGGCCCGCGCCAGGTCGCCGGGGAGCACGTCGAAGCGCTGGAATGCCACCCCGTTCTCGCGGTCGCTGAGGAACCGGACCTCGACGAGCGCGGAGAGGAGGCCGGGGAGGACGCGCTCGTCCACGAGACGGGGGCCGTAGCCGCGCCGGACGAACACGATGTCCCGCTCGAAGCGGAAGAAGCGGTTCGCCGGCAGGATCGCCTGGATGATCGCGTCGAAGAGACCCTCGACGGTGTCCCGATTCTCGACGAAGTCTACGATGGGAAGACCGGGACGCGTCGCGGGACGTGCCTGCACCCGCTGTTTCCGGGCGTCCTTCTCGCCCTTTCGGACCTCGGCGATGGCGGCACGCAGCACGCGAGGCGCCAGGTCGGCCGCCTTCCGGATCGCCTCCAGGGCGGGCTCTCGTGCCAGTGCCGGGAGCGGGATGAGCGCTGCGATGGCGGCGTGGAGCGCGGCGGTGCGCGCGTCGCCGGTGACCGCGGTGCTCCAGGCCGCCACGAACGTGGCGACGGTCACCCCTGGCTCCTGGCCGGTCGGGAGCGACACGCCCGCGAGCTCCGCCACCCGCGCCACGGCGCCACCGAAGTCGCTCGCGACGCCGCGACGAAGGAGGAAGTCGAAGATGGAGAGCGACTCTCCCCGGATGAAGGAGTGAAACGTGCCCCGCTCGGCCTCGCCGGTGCCGTCGGCGACGCCGGCCGAGGGCGTGCGATCCCCACTGCCCGACCAGGGATCCCGGCACTGGAGCCAGCCTGCGCCGGAGCTCCGGCCGGTAAGGAGCTCACCGTAGACACCAGCTCACCGTCCGCACCGGCGGCAGTTCGAGCGCCGCCTCGTCGCCCCGCGCCTCGCTCGCGTAGGTCCCGAGCTGCTCGGTGTCCCACTGCTCCACCTTGCCGAATCCGCGGAACTAGTGTTCAGAGGAAGCTATTTCTTGATCTGGGCGCCTGCCCGGCGTTCCGCCGGTCACCGGTCGTCCTCCGGGTTCGGGCTTCGCCCTCAAGGGTCGCCCGCCCCGGCTACGCCG
>CANKTH010000196.1 GCA_947486185.1 Deltaproteobacteria bacterium | reverse complement strand
TCCGACGGCGCTGACGCTCCCCGCCTCGGTGCGCCGCCTGCCCGACGCTACCCGCGAACCCGCGCTGGCCGAGGTGCTCAAACACCTCGGCACCACGCGCGAGCTGGCGGAAAAGCGGGCCGACAACTTCCGCGGCATCGACCAGATGCTGGTCAGGGTCGGCCTCTGAGCCCGGCCGCGCCCAGCTGGGCGACCGGCCCTCAGAATGAGAAGCCCAGGTTGAGATTGGCCGTAGGCGCGAGCGCGATGAAGCCGTCTCCGTTCACGAACTCGGCACCCACCTGGGCCTCCACCACAAAACCACCATCGAAGGTGTATTTCAGGCCAGCCACCGGCCCAAGCGCCCAGGCGGGGCCGTGGACCCAGAAGAGATCTGCGTTGCCATAACGAGCCTCCAAGCCGAGGTTGAGGCCGCGGTCGAAGTCTCCCAGCGCGTAGCCACGAAGCTGGGCGTTAACGTCGTAGAGCGTGCCAGCGTTGTCGGCGCCGAGCGAGCCGCCGAGCATCAGGCTGACGTCGTCGCTGGCGCGGAACTCGCCGTTGAGCGCCACCATGCCCATCGCGAGGTGCAGGGGCGACAGGGAGAGAGTCACGTCTTTCTCCAGCTCAGCGGCGGTCTTCACCGGCCGGGGGGCGGGACGGCGCGGCGGAGGCGGCGGGCGGCGGAGGGGCGGAGGCGGGGGCGGCCGCCGGTAGCTCGCGGCCTCGGCGGAGGCGTCGAGTCCGGTCACTCCGAGATCCTGGGCGAAAGCCGGTTGAACCAACAGGGAAAGCAGTGGGGCGATACAGACGCTCATATTGTCCTCGGTGCTGATTGCTAAACGTGCGGCGGGCGGCGCTATTGAAACCTGAAGAAAGGTCCGGAAGGCGCGTAGGCGCCACCGCGCTTCCGGACGGCAAAGTAAAAAGGCGGCACCCACTGGATCCGGATAGGGCCCGGGCGGTGCGGGGACGCCGATGTCACAGCTCGCGGCCCTGAGAGCCGCGCTCCAGGTCGAACGTGAAGCGCTCATCGCCGAACACCAGAGCTACAACGCTCTGGATCTTCGGGCGCGCGCCGGCGTGGGCCATACGCTCTATCCGCTCGATATCATCACGGTGGAGCTGCGGAGCCGGTCGCGCGTGAACGTCCTGCTCCGTGGCTCCAACCTGCACACCGGGATCAACGCCGGTGATCTGGTGACCCTCGCGCCGCTGGGGCGCCCTGACAGCGGCTTCGATGGCCGCTGCGACGGGGTCGACGGCAACACCGTCGAGCTCCGGCTTGATGTTGCGCCCGAGGGTAAAGGTCCCTGGGCGGTCAGCCGACGACTCGACCTCAGCCTGCTCGACCGAGAGGCCGATGCGCTCGAGCGCGCGGAGCGGATCCGCTCGCCCCTCGCCCACCTGCTGAGGGGCATCGAGCCGCCCTATCGGCCCGACCCTTATGAGCATTCCGCGTTCGCGGCTCTCGATGCGAGCCAGCAAATCGCGGCGGCTCTGGCGTTCGGAGCCACCGAGATCGGGCTGGTCCACGGCCCGCCTGGGACGGGGAAAACTGAGGTACTTGCTGCAATCCTGGAGGCGTGCCGAGAGCGTGGTGAGCGTCCCTGGGCGCTGGCGGCGTCCAACGCAGCGGTAGACGTCCTGGCCGAAAAAACCGCGGCCCGCGGGCTGACGGTGGTCCGAATCGGCGTGTCGTCCCGTATCGGCAGCCGGGTGCTGCCGCTCACCTTGGAGCACCGTATTCTCCACGGCGCGCGCTCCCCGGTGATCACTGGGCTCTTGCGAGACGCCACCCGGGCGAGCAGCGAGGAGCTCGCTCAGGTCCGCGCCGCGATCGCCGAAGAGTGGTCGGTCGCCAAACGGGAAATCCTCGACAATGCGGACGTCCTTGCGATGACTCTGGGCACCCTCTACACGCGGGGCGACCGCTTCCCGCCGCCCCGGACCGCGGTGGTGGACGAAGCCAGCCAGATCTGGGAGCCCTCGATCTGGCTCCTGGCGTCGCGGGTCAAACGCATGATCCTGGCGGGAGATCCTCAGCAGCTCGGGCCGGTGTCACGCTCCAAACACCCGCTCCTCGACCGGAGCCTGCTCGAGCGGCTCGTGGAGACGGGATTCTCCTTTCCGATGTTACAAACCCAGTATCGGATGAGTGACGCACTGCTGGCGCTGTCGCAGGGGGCGTGGCCACTGCCGATCGTGTCCGCGGCGGCCAACGCGGGCGTGCTCGTGGCAGATCTCGGTGTAGACCCAGGGTTTTTTGGAGATCCTTCGGCACGTTTCATTGACACCGCGGGCTTCGGCGCCGATGAGGAGGCCGACGGCTCGGGCTCCTTCTACAACCCCGGCGAGCTGCAACTCCTCCGCCGCGTGTGGAGCGAGCTCCAGGCGGGCGGGCTCCGCGCCGAACAGGTGGGCGTCATCACCCCCTACCACGCGCAGCTCATCCGCCTACGAGCCGCGTTTCCGGAGCTGGAGGCTGGCACAGTCAACAGCTTTCAAGGACGAGAGAAAGAGGTGATCCTCTGCTCCTGGGTCCGAAGCAATCCCCAGGGGGAGCGTGGTTTTGTCGCGGATCCGCGTCGGTTGGTGGTGAGCGTCACCCGAGCGCGCCGCCTGTGGCTGGGGGTCGGCGACAGCGCCACCCTCGGCGGCTGCCCAGCCTGGCGAGAGCTCCTCGGGCGGATCGAGCGGGGCGGGGGCTACACCTCGGCGTGGGAGCTCGGCGAGGAGCCGTAGATGGGCCGCGCGCATCTGGCATCACGTCACCGAGGGTAGCAGGCGGGGCCGAGTTGGGGCATGGTGACGATCATGCTCCTCTTGATCCTCTCGCTACAAGCCGCCGACAGCTCCGCCTACGTCTCGGGGATGAACGACTCCACGGGCTGGGTCGAGGTGGACCGTAAGGTCATCGACGGGATGGAGATCGTGGTGCGCCACAAGGAGGTGCTGGGGACCAACTGCCTGGAGGGAGCGGGCATCGCCGCGGTCTCAGTCAACACCCTCCTCAAGCTCGCCACCGACATCCCCAACCAGCCGGGATGGTCCAGCTGGGACGTTCCGGTTTCCGAGCGCCTGGGCGGCACCGACAGCCGCTTCGACTACTTCCAGGTGCTCGACAACCCCTCCCCCGTCGCTGACCGCTACTGGGTCCTGCGGGCGGAGCGCGCGCTGGTCGACGGCGTCGGCACCTTCCGCTGGCATCACATCGATCCCGCGGGCACCCCCGGCCTGACCGAACGTGTCGCGTCAACCTGGCCGGACGCTGTGATGACACGGATCAACGTCGGGGACTGGACCTTTGCTGCCGTCACCGGCGGCACCTCGATCCGCTACCGGATCTGCACCGACGCGGGAGGCGCCATTCCGCGCTGGGTCGGCGAATTTGCCGCGCGCACCACGCTTCCTACCAATCTCGGCGACATCGTCCGGGAAGCCAAGAAGCGCGGGGGCTGAGCGCCGCGATCAGGGCAAGAAACGGGCGCGCTCCGACGGCGAGGGTACCCGACAGCTCTCGCGCCGGCCCCACACCCGGTAACGCCCACGGGCGAAGATCCGATAGCCGAGGTCGGTGAGCACCCTCGGGAGCAGACCCAACCAGCGCAGGTGGCGCCAGGGGCCCTGAAGCTCGGCTGCGACGGCAAAAACCGCCGCCGAGTACCATAACGCCGGAGCGTCGGGTCGCAGGTAGACCAGGCTGTCGAGCCCAGCGGGCAGCTCCGGATGCTCGGCCAGGAGCCGAGTAGCGGTCGGGCCCTGGAGGGCTGCGAACGAGATCTTGCCGGCCGGGTCGTGCTCAAGGATCCACTGCACGCTCACATCGCAAAAGCCGCAGAGGCCATCGTACAAGAGCAGGTGTTCGGGTTGAGCGGGGACTTGGACGGGTACGGTCACGGGAGGCATTGTAACGCGCCCCCGTCGGGGCCCGGCTGCGGCGCGCAGCCCGCGCCGTACCGGGTGGACATCGACGCCGCGTTCCGCTCGTACCGGCTGAACATCTCGTCGAGGGTCGCCGCGGTCCACGCTCTCACGGCGCTCTCCGGGAACACCCCTCCGAGGCTGGCTCGCGCCTGATAGAGCACCAGCGTCCGCTGCTGCGAGACCGGCACCATGAGCCAGCCGCCCTCGTTCACCGGGGTCGACAGCGCGGCAGGATCCCAATATTGCGCCGCAGAGGCCGAGTCTGCGAGGACCCAGCTCCGCTCCCACACCCGGGCCTCGCCGTAGAGCCGGGCGTTGTTGCGGAGCTCGATGACCCACTGCCGATCCTCGAAGGGCCAGGGAAGATCGATGTGCTGGTAAAGCAGCTTGGGGCTCGACCAGGCGCCACGAAGCGCGTGCTCCTGCAGGCCGCGGATCGGCTCAATCGGGTGATCGTCGGTCACCCCTAGCCACATCGCGGTGGCCGGGAGCGCCACCAACCGCGCCGCCGCGACGCGGCGCACCTCGGTGCCTACGCTCCATTGGGCGAGCTCCCCCTGTGCGAGCGCCGTCCAGACCGCGTCATCCAGCTTCCCCGGCGGCAAAAATGCAAACGCCTGGATCGCCGCTTCCACAGCAATCCAGGCGCTCTTGAGCTCCGCGGGGGTCACCGCAGGCTCAACCGCCCTGCGCGGCTTCCGCGGCCGTCGCCTCGGGGCTCTTGGCCGGCGTGGTGACAAAGCGGAACTTGGCCCAACCCGCGGCGTTGGCCGAGGCGATAATGCGCCTCACCTGACGGAAGTCTGCCTTGATGTCCGCCTGGACCAGCAGAATGCCGTCATAGACCTGGCTCTCGTCACCCTTGCCCAGGATCCGCTGCTTGTTTTCGCGCTCTTCCGTGAGGCGCTTCTGCATGCCGGGGATCGCGACATCGAGCTCGGTGCCCATCTCTTCCTCGGGGATCTTCACCCCGTCGAGGAGCAGCATCCCGTCGGGGTACAGCATCACCACCGTTCCCGGCTCTTCGAGCGGCGGGCCGGTCAGCGATTTCGGTACCTTGATCTTGTCGTTCAACTCGACCTCACCGGCCGCCTTGAACATCTGGATCAGGAACACGACGAGGATGGTGAACATGTCGACCATCGGCGTCAGGTTCAGCGAGACAAACATGCTCTTCTTCCCGCCGCCGCTCAGCGGGCTGCTACGCAACCGGCCGATGGGGGGGTAGGCCACACGACGGCCTGGTGCGATGATGGTGCCCATATGATCAACCCGGGGGAGGCGCGATGGCGCCATCAGTAGGCGTGCCGACGTCAACCGCGGCGGGCGGACCGCCCGCGAGCAGGGTCTGGGGGTAGCCAATCTCGCGAGTGAGGTCGAGAACCTTGATCATCTCCTCGTACGGCACGCCGTCGTCGGTGTTGATCACCACCATGGTCTCCGCGGGGAGCGCCTCGTGGTCGGCTACGATGAGCTCCCGGAGCTTCTCGTAGTCGTAGTTCTCGCCGATCTTCGGGACGGCCGTAAAGGGCGGGTTCCGCGCCAGATAATGCCCTTCGGCGGAGACCTTGACGGTCAGCGGCGGGGGCGGAGGCGGATCAACAGGCTCCGCCGGAGGTACGTCCGAGATGTTCTGCTCCGTCTCCAGGGCAGAGATCTGGGTCCACACCGCGGAAATCATGAGGAATGCGATGAGGCACGAGAGGAAGTCGATGAACGGGACCAGGTTGAGGTCCACGCCCATGTTCTTACCACGGCCTTTGCCACCTTCGACGGAGACACCCATGGATCAGCCCATCGCCTGCTGGCCGCCTTCCTGCTTCGCCGCCCGGTTCGAAAGCACGAAGTTGATTTCAGCCACAACGGACTCGTTGATGCCTTCGACGAGGTGCTGGGTCTTGCTCTGGATCACCGCGTACAGCAGGAGCACGATAACGGCGCAGCCAAGGCCGAAGAGGGTGCAGTGCATGGCCTCGGAGATACCCGCGGAGAGCAGGGTGGCGCGCGAGGCGGGGTCGGCGGAAGCGACCGCGCCGAAGGTGGTGATCAGGCCCGAGATGGTGCCGATCAGGGCGAAGAGCGTGCAGGCGTTGGAGAGCACGGCGAGGTAGCCGGTGCGGGCCTCGATACGGGGCACTTCGGAGAGGGACGCCTGATCAAGGGCGGCCTGGATCTCCTTGTCGGGGCGGTGGGCCTTGAGGAGGCCGGCGCGAAGAATGCGGGAGATCGGGCCCGACTTCTGGCTGGCGAGCCAGCGGATCGCGGCCTGAACGTCACCACGCATGATGTGCTGGTTCAAACCGGTGAGGAGCGCGTGCTTGTTCTCGGCACAGTCCAGCCAGAGCACCTTGATACGCTCGACGACGAGGCCCATCGAGATGAGGAAGCAGATGAGGATGGGGTGCATGCCCCACTGGCCTTCACGGTAGAACTCGGCGAAACGGGAAATGAACTCCACGAACGACTCCTCGAGACTGGGCTCGCGGCCGTAGGCCGCCTGGGGAAATAGGGGTGCGCGACACGCGAAGGATCGGACGCAATGCGCCGGCTGCGGACGAG
>CANKTH010000195.1 GCA_947486185.1 Deltaproteobacteria bacterium | reverse complement strand
GCCAACGCAGATGGAACAGGTACTCGGCGCAAGCCCCATCCTCCGGGAACATGCGGTTGAAATCCTTCATGGTTTCGGGAGCAGGCAGCGCCACAGGCATTCGCTACCCTACCCGTTGCCATTCCGTGAGGCAACCGGATACCCATAATGTATGATCAGAGACGGAAGGTCCCTCCTGAAAAAGGACGGATCATTCGTTCCGAATCCTTATGTCGAGATGCGAGGAGCGTACAAGGGCCCACCCCGTTTCGGGCGGAGCTACGGATCCGTATCAGGGACCCCTTGCGCTGAAGGACAGGCGGGGTAAAGCCACCGCCTGCAATGCGCGCCCTATCGGCCGCAGGACGGCGGGCCGGCCCGCCCCTCATTTCACCTCTGGAGCGAACGTGGCAGACTGGAAGAATCGCTGGGAAGACAACATCGGCGGCACCGAGACGATCGCAGGCAAGACCTACGGATTCTACGTCGACAAGGAGTGTATCCTCTGTTCAGTGTGCTCCGACGCGGCGCCCAACAACTTTCGTATGTCCGACGCCGAGGATCACGACATCTGCTTCAAGCAGCCCGAGAACGACGAGGAGGTCGGCAACTGCAAAGAGGCGATGGAGAACTGCCCCGTCGAGGCGATCGGCTACGACGGCCAGTAGGGGCCCGTCCGTGCGCGCTCAGCCGCCGGCAGGCGGCGCGGCCGCGCGATCGTGCAGGATCGACGCCCAGTAGGCGTCGAAGCTGAAATCGGGAGAATTGTCGGGCTGATGGCAGCCGACACAGGCGGTCCCGTCGCGCCCCAGGCTCCCGTAGCCAGGCGCGGGGGCGACGATGTGGCCCGATCCCGGCCCGTGACATGCTTCGCAGCCGACCGCCGCCAGCGTCGCGTCCTTGGTGGTCTTGTAGCCCGACGGGTAGCCGAAGCCGGTGCTGTGGCAGCGAACACAGTCCGGATTGTAGGCGGCTTTGTGCTCCGCGAGCGTGTTCATCGCCCCCGAATGACCGCTGCCAGCCCACACCGCCTGCGCGTCGGGGTGGCAGGCGCTACAGACCTCGCTCCCCACGTACCGGGCCTGTTCACGATCAACGCCCGAAAAAGGGGGGAGCGGGCTGCGCCGGTCGTCCGACGCCGTGCCGGCGACCGGCGTCCGGGCCGGCGTTGGCGCTTCGACCGGCAGCGTCACGCGCGTGCAGGCGAACCACAGCAGGATCATGGCCCGTAAAGTTCCTTCTGAAGCGCATCGACCTCTTCGCGCGCCTGCTCCTGGAGCTGCTCGAGGTCGCGAGCGTCCGGTATCGAATCATCCAGGTCAATCTTACGATCTACCGCCCCCCGCACCGCACCCTCTTCGATCTGGAGCCGGAGCTCGCCCAGGCGCATGGTCTGCCAATGGCTGCTCACCCACACCGCGTGGCCGACCACGAACGGCTTCGTGCTGTCGTTATGACGGTTGGTGTCGATCACCACGTCGATCGCCGGCGTCGCTTCGGCGAGCCGATGCGCCACTTCGGGGGCCTGGAAATTGAGGAGCACCACCACGTCGACCGCCGACGCCAGCGCATCGAGTGTCGGACCGACCGTAGTTGGCGCGCGCACCTGGTAGCCCGGCGGCGGCATCGCTACCGAATCCTCGCGGGTAATCCCCGTGATCCCGACCTTCATCGCGCCGAGCTCCACCACCCTCCATGGCACGATTCCCGGCCCCTCGACGTTGGCCGACACCAACGGCAGGCCGTGATCGGCGTCCAGCTCCGGTAGCGCCGGGAGATCGACAATCCCAACGTTGATGGCGTCAAACTCCGCCATCTTAAGGCCGCGACCCATCCAGCGGTTCAGCACAGCGAGGTCGGGCCGGCTCTCGCCGTCGAGGCCGGTGGCGGCATCAAGCCAATAGCCGCCATGAAGCAGCACCCCCGGCGCGTCGGACGCCTCCCGAGAGGCATCGACATAACGGTCGAGGCGCGCGAGGGAGCCGCGCGGCCGCTTCGGACAACCGCAGGTCTCCATCGACCCTTTGTGCTCACCCGCGTAATACACCACGAGCTGAGCTGGTTCTTTGCTCACCCGCTGCGCCAGCCCGCCCTCGACGGCGAGCTCCTGCCGCAACGCGTCCGGAGGGGGCGCGGGCGGAAGCTTGGGTCCACACGCAAAGGCGGCGAGGAGGGTCCACATTCGCGGGGAGTATCATGGCGGCGGAGGTTTGCGGATCGTCAGGCCGGACTCCAACGCGGGCGGCGGGTGGCGAAGCTGGATAGGGGTTGCGGCGCATGATGATCCGGGCCGCGAAGATCGAGAAACGCTACGGCAACTTCCAGGCGGTACATCCGATGGATCTGGAGGTTCGCGCGGGCGAGGTCTTCGGCTTCCTCGGACTCAACGGGGCCGGCAAGACCACCACGTTACGGATGCTGGGCGGCGTGTTGCCCCCGACCTCGGGCGAGATCTGGATCAACAACATCCCCCTCCTCACGAATCCCGTCGAAGCCCGCCGTTGTATGGGCTTCATCCCGGATCGGCCCTACCTGTACGACAAGCTCACCGCCCGCGAGTTCTTGAGGTTCCTCGGGGAGCTCTATCAGATCCGGATCGACGAGCTGGAGCGGCGCGTCAACGAGGGGCTCGACGAACAGGGCCTCAGCGACGTCGCCGACGCGCTGATCGAGAGCTTCAGCCACGGCATGAAACAGCGCCTGACCCTGGCCGGCGCCCTCCTGCACCGCCCGCCGCTCCTCATCGTCGACGAGCCCATGGTGGGCCTCGACCCGCGCGGGGCGCGCCAGATCAAGGAGACCTTCCGGCGGTTTGCCAGCGAGGGGCGTACGGTTTTCCTCTCGACCCACACGCTCGAGGTCGCAGCAGAGGTGTGTGACCGGCTCGCGGTGGTCCACAAGGGGCGGATCGCGCGCATCGGCGCGCTCGACGAGCTACTTGAGCCAGGAGATACCCTAGAAAGCGTATTTTTGAAGGTGACGGAGGGAGCATGAGGTGGGGCCCGCTCACGCTGGTGGTATTGGTCGGGTGCATGCCGGCCAGCCACCGCGCCGCCCGTAGATTGGAGGGGCGGTACGCGACGGGCAAACCCGGCTCCGGCTGGACCAGCGTGGCACCGAGCGGTGCCGACTTCGCCTGGTTCAACGAGTCCTTTGGCGCCATGATCTACACCGACTCAAACTGCGGCCCTCGCTACGCCGAGTCCAAGGTCGAGGATCTCGCCGCCGAGCTCCTCGCCGGGCTTCGAGGGGTCACGGGCGAAAGGGAGGAGTACCGCGATATCGGCGGCCGAGAAGGGGTGCTTCGGGTACACCGTGGCAAACTCGACGGGGTGGAGGTGCGGCTCGGCCTCGCGGTGGTCAACCGTGACGCGTGCAACTATGACTTCACGCTGATCGCCAACCCCGACCAGTTCGACGCGGCATGGCCGGCCTACGAGGCGGTGATTGACGGATTCGAGCCCTCGTGAGCCAGCTTCGCCTCCTCCTGCCCGAGATTGGAAGGGTGGCGATCCTCTCCGTCCAGGTGGCCCGCGCCTTCGTGCGCCCGCCGATCGAGTGGCGGCCCCTCATCTACCAGATCGACCACGCCGGGATGCGAAGCTGGTCGATCACCGTGCTCACGGCGATCTTCACCGGCATGGTCATGGCGCTCCAGTTCGCCACCGGGCTCGAGCCCTACGGCGCGAGCATGTACACGGGAAAGCTGGTTGCCCTGGGCATTGTTCGTGAGCTCGGCCCCGTGCTCACCGCGCTCCTGGTCGGCGGCCGGGTAGGGAGCGGTTTTGCCGCGGAGCTCGGCTCGATGGCAGTGACCGAACAGGTCGACGCTATCCGCGCGCTCGGGGCGGATCCCGTCAAGAAGCTGGTCGCACCTCGGGTCCTCGCGTGCATCATCGCGATCCCCTTGCTCACGATGCTCGCCGACCTTATCGGCTGTTTTGGGGGCATGATCATCACTACCCGCGAAGTCGGCGTGACACCCCGCTTCTTCTACCAACAGATCCTCGACACGCTCTGGGTGGAGGACCTGATTCACGGCCTGGCAAAGTCGGTATTCTTCGGATACGCCATCGGCATCGTCGGCTGTTATGTGGGCATCAACACGACCGGCGGCACGGAGGGTGTGGGCCAGGCAACCACCCGCTCGGTCGTGGCGACCGCGGTGACACTGCTCATCTCGAACTTCCTGCTCACGCAGCTTTTCCTGGCGATCTACGGCTGATATGGACCCGATCATCTCCTTTCGCGGCGTCAAGAAGGCCTTCGGTCCCAAGGTGGTCTACGAAGACGCGACGTTGGACATCTACCCGGGTGAGACCCTCACCATCATCGGCGGGTCAGGCACCGGCAAGAGCGTCCTGCTGAAGATGCTGATCGGCCTCCTGCGGGCCGACGCCGGCAGCATCGTGGCGTTCGGGCAGGACGTGACGAAGCTCCGCGAAGAACAGTTCCTTCCCGTCCGTAAACGTGTCGCGATGTTGTTCCAGAGCGGCGCGCTCTTCGACTCGCTGACGGTGGCCCAGAACATCAAATACCCGCTTCGTGAGCACAAATGGGGCACCGAGGCGCAGATGGACCAGCGGGTGGAGGAGGTGCTGGAGATGGTGGGCATGCCCAACGCCCAGTCGCTCAAACCCGCCCAACTGTCGGGTGGGATGCGGAAACGTCTCGGGCTGGCTCGCGCGATCGCGATGGCCCCGGAGGTGATCCTCTACGACGAGCCGACCACCGGCCTCGACCCGATCAACATCCGCCGGATCAACGGGATGATCCTCTCGCTGCAGGAACGGCTGAACATCACCTCGATCGTGGTCACCCACGACATGGACACGGTGTTCACCGTCTCGAACCGGGTGGCGATGCTGTACGAGCGCCGAATCGCCTTCGCCGGTACCACGGAGGAGATCCGCCAGAGCCCACACAGCTACATCCAGGAGTTCATCGCGGGCGGTAAAGGCGCGCTCGAGCCTGATAAGCCGGAGCTCTGAGTGGCGCGACCGAGCCCTCGGCATCCCGTCCGATCGCGCCTTGTATTGGGCCTGATCGTCGCGTTGCTCCTCCTCTGGCTGGGAGAGGTCGGCCTCAGGATCGCCGGAATCGGGCCCGCTTATGACGCCGGCAGCATCGCGGGCTGGCGCACCGCGGCCTCGCTTGGTACCCGTGAGCTCAAGGGGCCGAGAGACAAGCACGGTTTCAAGGTCACCACCAACGCCGACGGTCTGCGCACCTCCTATACCCGGGCCCGGACCGCCAAGGCACGGGTCGCGATCATGGGCGACTCCACGGTGTTCGGTTGGGGGGTGGACGACGGGGGGACCGTGGCCGACGGGCTGGAGGCGTCGTTGACCGCGCGCGGCTACGACGTCGAGGTCCTCAACGCGGGTCAGCCGGGCTACAGCACGGTCCAGGCGGCCTGGCTCTTCCGCGAGAGCGTCGCCGCGTACAAACCTGACCTTGTCATTACTTTCTTGCCGCTACATGACCACAACCTCGTGCTGGTCTCGGATGCCGAGACCCTGCGAGGTGGGGTAGGCGCCGCTGCGGCGGCGCGCGTGCTGATGGCGCAACACAGCCGGATCTACGCCGTGTTACGCGGTTGGTTATTCCGGGAGTCGGCCCGGGCCTTCATCCTCCCGAACATGGCCGATGGCGAACCCCGGGTGCCGAGGGTCTCGGACGAGGAGCGCGCGGAGGCCCTGAGCTCGATCGCGAGCATCCAGGCCGTGGACGGGCATCAACTCGGCGTCGGGCTCCTTCCCTTCCTGGGGGACCTGACCGGCGCGGTGGCCAACCGGGTCGGGGTGGACTGGCTGAAGACCTGGGCAGAGGCGGAAAACCGCCCGTTTTTCGACGCCCGACGCTGCTGCGGCTCGGCCGCCGGGCACCTCGTGCTGCCGGACGACCCCGGGCACCTCACCCAAGAAGGAAACTTTGCCGCGGCGGAGTCGCTGGCCGACGCGGTCGTGGCGGCCCTCGCCTCCGACCCGGGTTGAGCTGCGGGCTCACTCCGGTGGCGGGCATACGAGCGCGGCGAGCACGGCGGAGTCTTCTGGCGGGTCGAGCGAGCGGAGGCGGAGCAGCACCTGTTCGGCTGCGGCTATCCGACGCCGAAGCGGCGGCGCCTCCGTCTCCGCCGCAGGATTGCCGTAGAGCGCCCGAAGCTGAGCCTCCAAACGGTCAAGCTCGGGACTGCCCACGAGGACTGCGCCGGGGAGCCTGAGCAGGAAGGGGCCGGCGGAGAGCCCGCGCAGGTGGCCGCACAGCGCGTCTCCGATCTGGGCCCGCCGCAGGCGCGCGCGCGCCAGCTCGGCCTTTCGTTGCTGCTCCTGTCGGTAGGCGAGGTAGAGGCCGGAGAGCGCAAATAGACCAAGCAGCACGGGCGTGATCATCAACGCCGACAGCAGGCCGGCGACCAGGAAGAGGCCGCCGCCGACCGCCGCCATGAGCAGCCAGGCCGCGTCGGGCACCCCGCCCGCGGCCCAAGGGATGGGG
>CANKTH010000194.1 GCA_947486185.1 Deltaproteobacteria bacterium | reverse complement strand
TTCGGTCGGTCGGGTCTCCCCTTCCTCCGGCAGCCTGCTACTCGGCGCTTCGGCGCTTACCGAGGTGGGACTTGCACCCACAAGGTCGGTGCAGCATGCCGCCGTGCTCGCGCCCGCTCGCGCGGATTCGGGCTCGGAGGCTTCAGGACGCACCATTCGCGGCACCTATCCGAGATGGGCATGTCGAGGCTGGGCGGCCTTGGCGCCACCGGGAGTCGGTCGGCGCCACCGTGGGACGGCCGATGGAATCGAGGGGGTGAGCGTGGGGTGAGCGGCTTCGGTCAACGCACCCGCACCCGGCCCGCATTTTCGCCAACCCACCATGCCAGGAACCGCTTCAGATCGGCGGGCTGCAGGAACCCCAGGCGTACGGCGTGCCCCGCGTCGACGCCGGGGATCGTCCGCCAACGGCGCCCTCCGACCACGAGGCCGGTGGGCTCGGCCGAGGAGCGCCGGAGACCTACGACGTGGGCCCGACCCGCGAAGAAGGACCACCGGAGAACGAAAGCGTCGGCCACGGTCTGTCACGAAAGCCTGGTGCAACCCGGGCAGCAAGGAATCCGCGGCGTCATCCGCGGAGTCGTACCACCAGACCCCTCGCTCGCGGGATCTCACCAACGGCCAGCCGGCCCGCACGATGGCGATCCCGACCGCGCCCCGGGCGTCTGAGTCGCTGCCGCATCGGTCGGCCGGATTCACCAGCGGCAGGGGACGGGGACGCCGATGGTGGTGTAGCCGTCGCGGATCTGTAGTTCCACGTCGCTGAGCACCGCCCGCTCCTCCCCGTCCGCGCTCCGAAACGTCGCCTGGCCGCCCGTCACCAGCGCGATGGCAGTGACCACATCACAGTTGTCACTCACCGCGGCGGGATCGACTGTTGTTGGCAGCAAGATGACGTAGGAATCCCCGGAGACGCCGGAGTAGGTCACCGAGGAGCCGTTCGAGCCCGGTAGGCCGGACGAGGGGCAGACAGACTCGTTGCGACGTCCGCCACCTTCGATCCAGCTCATGGTCAGCGGATATTCGTTCGGGTCCAACTGAACCTGCTCCGTGGCACCCGGGGCCAGTAGGGTTTTTGCCAGATTCGCCAGCGGGTCGCCGCCCACATGCACAGACAGGATCCCGCCGATGTCAGTGCCGTCGTCCTGAGGGTTCGCCGAGTCGATGACGAAGTTCAGGTCGCCGCAAGCGTCGGGCTGGTCGAAGCCGGCGAGGGTCTCGAGGCCCGCGGGGATCGGGAGGGTGGGGGTGCAAGCGAGCAGCTGGAGGAGGATCATGGGGCGGTGTCCGCGGTATCGGCGCTGTCCGCGACATGGTAGCCCCAGGAGAGACTGGAACAGCTGGCCAGGATGCCGCCTGAGCGCCAGTGGGCCACGCGGAACGACTCCCCATCGCCGGTGTGAGGGCGCAGAACCACGTCGTCGATCCCGAAGAAGTAGACCCTCGCCCCTGCCTCAGCATTGCAATTCTGCGTCACCACAGTGCCGTTGTGGGGAGCTGCGACTGACCAACTGCCGCCATCGGAGTTCCACAAGTGATCTACCCCGTCCCCGAACCCCTCGAATGTGGGACTGCACGGCTCCACGCCCGCCTCGATCATCACGCCAACCCAGTCGCCGTCCAGGAGCTCACCGCCCCCACCGTCGGACGAAATCCCGAGCGCCAACCACTGGTTCCGCCTCCCATCGGTAGAGGCCAAGAGCCGGGTTGAAGCGGCGGAACACCCGTCGACGTGGTCCAAGCCGCTGACCGGCTGCGGCTGATATTCACACGAAAGGAACACGACTAAGAGCCACATGCTGCCTCGGAGCAAAACTGCGACGTGCCATCCCAACAGTTCGCTTGCGACCGTCCCGGCGGTCGAGTGCAGGACAATCCGCGTCTTCCGGGCAGCCCCAGCCGGCGCGGACCAGGAGAACGACGTCACCCCGGAGAACGGGCCGGTGACGGTGAGCACCGCAGTGGTGTCGAGCGCCTGCAGGGCGTCCGGGCGTGCCCCTTCGTACCGGAACACGGTCATGACCAGGTTCAACGGCAAGGAGTCGATGTTCAGGAAGCCCCTCTGCTCGTCGGCCGCGGCGATCTCGGTCATCTGTGCCGGATCCGACTCGATCGTTACGGGCGTGCCCGAGGTGACGAGCACGGTGCGCTTGGTGATGGCTTTCTTGACCCAACCGGGCATGGCGACCTCTGAGCCCGTCTGGAGAGAATCCGCGGGGCAGGTCGCCGGCTGCATCGAGGGGATCGCGACGCAGTTTCACGACAGGAGTATCGTACGACGACGACGACGACGCAAGGCCTGTGCCAACCTTTTCTGGTCTACCCCCGCACCACCACCACCTTGTGCCCGGCAGGACTCGTGAGCGAGCTCGCCGACGTCCGCTTTTCGATCGGCAGCATGCCGGCCCGATGTTCAAAAATGACCAGCCAGCCGTCCGCCGCCCCGACTTTCGACAAGTACCCATCCAACTGCGGTATCCCCTCGATCAGCGGATCCGGTCGTGGACGCGGCTTCGGCCTCGCCGCGCGCCCCTTTCGCGTGCCGTCGGCAACGACCGCCGGTTCCGGCTCGTAGTCCCGCCACACCTTCACCTCGATCCCAAGCTTGAGCCCGCCCGCGCGCAGGAAAAGGTCCATCCGACCGTCGCCGTTCGCATATTCCCGGTCCAGAAAACCACCGCCGTTGCAAACCTTGGTGAGCCATGCCATCAACACCGTGTGTGCCGCGATCTCAGGGTAGGCAGCGGCCCCCATCATCGCCACACCGTCCTTCTTCCAAAAAGCAAGGAAGCCCGCCAATAGTAGGTCGAGATCGATCGTTCCGTCGGGCTTGACCCAACTCGGGCGCCACTGGGGAAAAAACGCCTGGATCGTGGTCGCGAGGCCGTTTGGGATGATCTCCCGGTAAATAGGATTGGCGACGGTGAGCCCGCTGTCTGTCAACACCACGAGGCCCATCTCTGTCACGTAACGGATGTCATCGGAGGGGAGATCCCCTGTCGGGAGCCCCGCGATCAGCGGCTCCATCACGCGGCGGACGCGGGGATCGCGAAGGCGCTCGACCAGGCTGTCCAGGTGCGTGTCCATCCGCTGCACGAGGTGCCGACGCGCTTGATCGATGTCCGCCAAACGCACAGGCGCGGCCCAGTCACGGCATAGAACGCTGGTAGCTTCCCTTGCGAGCGCGTTGACGAGCCAGGGTTGGCCGGCGGTGAGCTCCCAGACACGGTCCACCGCGGCGGGCTCGAACGCCTGCCCCGTGTCACCCGTGTGTTGCGCGTACAGCTCGGCAATGTCGGCGTGCGTGAAGTTGCCCATCGTGAGCGAGCCCGCCGAGACGTTGAACGGCGAGCCCGCGCCCGACCGACCCGTGCCACCCGAGGTGATGACGTAGTCTTTGATGTCGCGCATTCCGACCAGCGCAAGCGACCAGGGGAACCCCTGTGGGCGGTTGGCGTGTCCGTCCCGAAGCTGCCTCAGCAGCGACCCGAGCACGTCGGGAGCGAGGCCGTCCACCTCATCGAGGAACAGGACGAGCGGACGGGGGCACGCCAGGCACCAAGCCTCGATCGCGGCTTGGATCGCAGTGGTGAGAACGCTCACTGGCCAGGAAGGCGGGCGAAGCTCCGGCGGGAGGAACGCCCGCGCTCGCGCCCCCCAACCCCCGAGAATCGCCGGCACTGCCCGCTCCAGGTCCTCAAACGGCACGCCAGCCTCGCAGGAGACCAGGACAGCCGCAAACTTCCCCTCGGCTGTCAACTCCTGGCCGAGGGACAGCAGCGCCGTCGTTTTGCCCACCTGGCGGGCGCCGTGCAGGACGAAGTATTGCCGCGCCTCCACAAGGTCACGGACGCCGTGCAAACGCCGCGTTGGCGGCAGCATGTAGTGGATGTCGGCCTTGCAGGGGCCGGCGGTGTTGAATTGACGCGGCATCGGCGCCCCCTATCGCGCCCCAAGACCCCGTCCCCGTGGTACAAGCCCCCCAACCCTGGGCATCCCCGTGCGCTTCTCCGCTCTCCTCCTCCTCACCGCCTGCAGCCAGGACTTCAAGCTCCAAGAGCATGCGTCCTCGCTCGTGGTCACCCCACCCACGAGCGATGTCGGCCTTCAGGCCGTTGGCAGCGAATCGCTGATCCCGATCCTGCTCTACGCGCCCACGGGAGACGTCCAGGTGCTCTCCGTAGACGTGCTGAACGCCGACGGCGACTGGTTCTCCCTCGCCGATTCCGAGCTACCGGCGGTCGAGGATGGTGCCACAGCGAGCGTGTCGATCCGGTACGCACCTGAGGCTGAGGGCTTGCATTGGGCCCAGGTCACCGTCACGAGCGACCAGGGCGACGGGCTCGACAGCGTGGTGATCGTCCGGGGGGAGGCCGCGATGCCGACGGCACGTGTGTACCCTTCGATCGTGGACTTCGGTCCGGTCGAGACCGCCACGCAAGGGACCGGCGAGGTGGTGGTGCAGAACGACGGGCGCGTTCCTCTGGAGCTTGCCGCGGTCTCCCTCGACAATCCCAACTTCTCCGTCCTCACGCCGCTGCCGCTCACCGTCGCCCTCGGGGCGAAGGAGACCCTCACGTTCGCCTTCTTCAACGCCGTCGATGAGAGCGAGCAGACCTCGCTGGCCACCCTGGACATGGGCGCCGACGTGGACCCCGTCACCCTGCGCGCCAACGCCTGCTCGACCGCGTCCGGCGACCTCTACGACAGCGATGGCGACGGGTTCTCCTTCTGCGGCCAGGACTGCGACGACTGGGACGACGCGATCAACCCGATCGCCATCGAGATCTGTGACACCGTGGATCAGGACTGCGACGGCCTCGTGGACGAAGGCACCTCCTGCGTGGACGACGACGGCGACGGCCTCTCCGAGGACGAAGGCGACTGCAATGATGGCGACCCGGCAGTGTCCCCGGCCCGGGTCGAGGTGGACAGCAACGGCATCGACGACGACTGCGACGGGTTCACAGACGACGGCACGACGGACGGCGATGGCGACGGCTACTCCACCGCAGCCGGCGACTGCGACGATCTGGACGCGAGCGCATTCCCAGGCGCGGCCGAGTCCGTGGACGGCGATGACGACGACTGCGACGGCATGATCGACGACGGCACCGAGGTGTACGACGATGACGGAGATGGCTACAGCGAGGCCTCTGGGGACTGCGACGACTCGGACAGCGGCGCCTCCCCCGGCCGGCTAGAGTCCGCGGACTGGACCGACAACGACTGCGATGGGCTCGTGGATGAGGGGACCGACTTCTACGACGATGACGGGGACGGGTTCACCGAGACCGGGGGCGACTGCGATGACGGGAACGCGGGAGTGAGCCCCGCGGAGCTGGAGCGCGTGGGCAACGGGGTGGACGACGATTGTGATGGGGTGCGGTCATGAAACGGGCTTGCATCCTCCTCGGTCTCCTCGCCGCCGGTTCGGCGAATGCTGCCGACACCTACATCTACTACAACCCGACCTACATGATCCGCTCCCACGTCTCCGACCTGGAGACCGCGCTGGCCGGGGTGGGTGCGACCACGACGGTGTCGACCTCGTCCTCCTGGGCCACGTCGTGGGCGGGGTACAAGCTGGTGATCATCCTGCTCCCGGCGTCATCGTTCAACGCGAGCCAGGTGGCCGGGCTCGAGACCATGGTGAACGATGGCGGGCGGCTCGTGGTGTCCTCGGACTACGGCTCGGGCGCGAGCTGGACGGGGCCGAACAACTACGTCGAGTCCTTGATGAGCGACCTCGGCACGAGCATGTCGCTCACCGGCGTGACGGTGAACCCCACCGGGTGCGGCTCCGCTTCGACGATCACGGCCGACCAGGTGAACGACGCCGTCACCGGGATGAAGCTGTCCGCGTCGAACGCCATCAGCGGCGGCACCGCGCTCGTGACCTACAGCGGCAGCACGATCCTCGCCTACGATCAGCCTGCCAGCGCGCCCGCCGCCCGGACGCCCTACGATGTGATCCTCGCCGGCGACGTGAACCTGTTCATCGACAGCTGCAGCGGCACGACCTCCGCCGGTAGCAACATCACGATGTGGGAGAACCTCTACCTGGGCCTGTGTCCGGACGCCGATGGCGACGGCTACTTCGACCTGATCTGCGGCGGCGACGACTGCGACGACACCGCCTACAACGTGAACCCCGGCGAGACCGAGATCCCCTACGACGGCCTCGACAACGACTGCGCCGGCGGGGATCTGACCGACGTGGACGGCGATGGCTTCGACAGCAGCGTGGTCGGCGGCCCCGACTGCGACGACACCGACGCGACGACGCACCCGGCCGGCACCGAGACCGCCGACGGCGCGGACGACGACTGCGACGGCATCGTAGACGAAGGCACGGACTGGTACGACGACGACGGCGACGGCTGGACCGAAGACGGCGGCGACTGCAACGACGCGAGCAGCTCGGCCCACTCCGGCGCGCCCGAAGCCTGCAACGGTATCGACGAAGACTGCGACGGGCTGATCGACGAGGGCACCGCCTGCTACGACGACGACGGCGACGGGCTCTCCGAGGCCGATGGCGACTGCAACGACGGCGA
>CANKTH010000193.1 GCA_947486185.1 Deltaproteobacteria bacterium | reverse complement strand
CTCGAGCTCGTACTCCAGGAGGGTATCGGGATTCTCCGCGTCACAGGCCGTGCTTCCCGCGCTGCCGGTGACCGGGAGATGGGTGGGCATGCCGCGCGCGAGGCCAGCGCCCAGGCGCGCCAAACCCGCCGCGGAGAAGTGCACGGCGACGGCCCGATCAATCGGGGTCAACGCGGCCGCGGCAGCGATCAGGATCAGCATCGCGGGACCCTCAGCACGTAGGCGAGCGCATCATCGTGGCCCATCCTGCCGGATCCAAGCGGCCGGCGCAAGCGGGACGATGGCAGAGCGCCATGAGGCCGCTCATGAGCCGAGCAGGCCCTCCAGCGAGAGCTGCTTGTCGTAGTAGCTGCGAACCTTCGCCCCGTCGAAGGTCTGGGTGGCGACCTGCCCGTCGGGGAGCCGTATCACGACCTCAACCTCTCGGGCGGTCAGCGCCTGCGTCGCGAGCATACGCCCCACCGCCAGCGCAGCGCCGGCGCGCTCTCGGGTCAGCTCCTCGCCTGCCTGCCAGGTCACGACCACGCTGATTTCACGAGGTACCCCCTGGACCGGGCCGCCTCGCCGCATCGTGGTGCTGTGTACGGTGACCGCCACCGATTCCACGGCGAGCCCGAGTTGGCCCGCCATGATGAACACGCCATCCTCGACCTCGGGCCCTGACGAGATCTGGCGCACGTCCACCGGCAGGCGGTCACGAAGATCCGCGTCCACCGACCGCCCTGACGCGACGGTGGGCGGAGTGGCCGACGCGAGCGCCGGCGGCGGGGGCGTGAGCGCCACATCATCGTCGTCCCCGCCCGACCGGGCGACCCCGCCCCAACCCGCCACCGCCTCGACGTACACCAACGCCGCCAGCAGCCCCACGAGCCCGAGGAGAACCCATGCGGCGAGATAGGTCGGTCGTACGCGGGTCGTCTCCCCCACCGGCCGAATTTCGGCCGGCTCCACGCGAGCCCGCGCCGGAAAGGGGATCACCTCGGCGTCCCCCGGATCTGCCATGTTCAAGGCGGGACGGCGCTCACGACCGGCCACTTCGAGGACCTGTGCCTGACGCCGCTGCGCCGCGCCGCTGCTTTGGTCCAGGTCAGCCCGGTTCATCGTAGCGGAGCCGCTGGCGGTCTCCTCAGGCGCGGCCGAGGCGGAGGGCTCCGCGGCCCTCGCCGCTGCGGCCGGTGGCCCTCCCACGATCAATACAGGTCGAAGTTCGCTGATGGGCACGTCAACCGGCCCGTCGGTGTCCGCCGAGGTTCCGTCCGCCCCCGCCCGGACCGGCGACGCGTGATCGGGGTTGGAGTCAGCGTCATCCCAAACGGCCCACGGATCTCCAGCCAGATAAGGGCGTAACTCCTTGACCTCCCGCGCCGGGCACCAGCGACCGTCTACCAGGACCTCGTGCTGAACCGTGAGCTCGCCGGCCTGTGCCAGACGGATCACCGCGCCCAGATCGGGGAGATCCCGCACCCGCCCAGCCCGGCGTATCTGCACCACCTCGTCCAAAATCCCGCTCCTTACCAGGGTCCGCCGTGGTCGGCCCCGGCGGTCCCGCATCGTCCACACGGGTGCACCGCGTTGCCGTGGTCCCGTCCGTTCACGGGGGATAGTAACCCGGCCCTTCGGGAGACCCATGCCCACCCACACAGCCTCGACTCACACAGCCCGCGTGCTCCCCCTGCCTCGCGTCGCCCTGTTGCCGGGGGACGGCATCGGGCATGAGGTGCTGGCCGAAGGGGTCAGGGTGCTTCAGCTCCTTGCGCCTGACCTCGAATTGGTCTCGTTTGACCTCGGAGCGGACCGATATCTTCGTGACGGAACCACGCTCCCGGACGACGTGCTGGAGCAGCTCCGTACCGAGTTCGGGGCGATCTTCGTAGGCGCGTTTGGCGATCCTCGGGTACCGACGAGCGTCCACGCCAAGGAGATCCTGTTGGGAATGCGCTTCCGTCTCGATCTTTACGTGAATTTCCGGCCCATTCGGCTGTACCACGATCGTTACGGTCCGCTCCGCGGAAAGGGCACCGAGGAAACCAACTTTGTGGTGTTCCGCGAAAACACGGAGGGGATGTACACCGGCATCGGCGGGCAGTTCAAACGAGGGACCGAGGACGAGATCGCGATCGAGCAGGAGGTGAACACGCGGAAAGGCGTGGAGCGCATCCTCCGCGCCGCGTTCGAGTGGGCGCGCGCGAACGGAAAAGCTAAAGTTTGTATGAGCGATAAATCCAACGCCATGCGCCACGGGCACGAACTCTGGCAGCGCGTGTTCAAGCTGGTGGCCGCGGAGTACCCGGAGATCAAGGCGAGTCACCTCTACGTCGACGTCCTGGCGATGCGCATGGTGCAAGCTCCCGAAAGCTTTGAGGTCGTCGTCACCAACAACCTGTTCGGCGACATCATCACCGACCTCGGCGCCGCGCTCGCGGGGGGCCTGGGGCTCGCAGCCTCCGCGAACATCCACCCCGGGGGTGTCGCGATGTTCGAGCCGGTCCACGGCTCAGCCCCGGACATCGCTGGCCAGGGCATCGCCAATCCTTTCGCGGCCATCCTGTGTACCGGCATGATCCTCGACCATCTCGGGAGACCGGCGCTCGGGCGGCGGGTGGAGGACACGATCCGGCGCTGCCTCGACCAGGGCCAGGTGACGCGGGAGCTCGGCGGCAACCTGAGCACCCGCGAAGCCGGTGACGCCGTGCTCAACCTCCTGTCTCACTGATTCACCCTTCTACCTTTTTCATCAGGAGCCTCCATGACCACCCAGACCTCCACCGACCTCGTCATCCTCTCCGCGGTCCGCACTGCCTTCGGCGGCATGGGCGGCGCGCTCAAGGACGTCACCGCCCAGGACCTTGCGGTGCCCACCGCGGTCGAAGCGATGAAACGTGCCGGCGTGCGCCCCGACCAGGTCGACCACGTGATCTACGGGAACGTTCTTCAAACCTCCAATGACGGCATCTACTGCGCGCGCCATATCGGGCTGCGCGCGGGCATCCCCCAGGAAGTGCCCGCGATCACCCTGAACCGCCTCTGCGGATCGGGCTTCCAAGCGGTGATCAGCGGCGCTGAACAGATCCTCACCGGGCAGGCCGACGTGGTGCTGGTCGGCGGGACCGAGAACATGAGCATGGCGCCCCACGTGATCCACGGGCTCCGCGAGGGCGCGCGTTTTGGGCGTGCGCCGGTGACCAAGGACCTGCTCTGGGAGTGTCTGACCGACACCCAAACCGGGTTGGCGATGGCACAAACGGCGGAGAAGCTGGGAGACCAGTACAAGTTGACGCGGGCCGAAGTGGATCGGGTGGCCCTGGACTCGCAGACCCGTTGGTTTGCCGCAGCGGCGGCCGGGCGCTTTGATGACGAGGTGGTGCCATTCATGCTCAAGAGCAAGAAGGGCGAGGTCGCGTTCAACCGGGACGAACACCCGCGCGAGACCACTGCCGAGAGCCTGGCGAAGCTCCCGCCGGTGTTCCGCAAGGACGGGTTCGTCACCGCGGGTAACGCGTCCGGCATCTGCGATGGGGCGGCGAGCCTCATCGTGGCGAACGCGGCGTGGGCTGAAAAGAACGGATGTACGCCACTCGCACGCCTGGTAGGCTGGGGTATCTCCGGCTGTGACCCCACGATCATGGGCATTGGCCCGGTGCCGGCGGCTCGCCGCGCGCTGGCGCGGACCGGCCTGTCGCTGTCGGACATGGCGTTGGTTGAGGTCAACGAGGCCTTCGCCGCCCAATACCTGGCGGTGGAGCGTGAGCTCGGGCTGGACCGGAGCATCACCAACGTCAACGGCGGCGCTATCGCCTTGGGTCACCCGCTCGGAGCGTCCGGCGCCCGGATCACCGGAACCCTGATCCACGAGCTCCGGCGGCGCAAGCAGAAGTACGGGCTTGGCTCGGCGTGTATCGGCGGCGGCCAGGGCATCGCGGTGATCGTCGAGGCGCTCTGAGCGTCTGCCAGGCGACCGGGACGACGGCTCCTCGCGAGGGTCCCGGTCAGATTCTGTCCGGGACTTCTGAGGTCCGGCAAGCTAAGGCGGCGCTTCATGGCTCCGCTCCGAAAGCTCCTCCTTCTCCTGCTCTGCGCCCTGGCGGCCGTCGGCATCGCCGTCGCGCGGGGCAAAAAGACCGAGGAGGCTCCGCCTGCGCCGCCGGCCCCGACCGAGGCCGAAGTTGCGCCGTCGCCGGCCCCCTCGGCGCCTGCCCTTTTCGCCGAAGGGCTGCCCGTGGTGTTGAGCACCGTGCCACCCGGGCTACCCTCATTGTCCGCGCAGGGGTGCAACGGCTGCCACTACGCCGCCCACGACACCTGGATCGGCTCCCAGCACGCGATCGCCTGGAAAGACCCGGTCTATCAGGCCGCCCTCCGCTCGGCTGGCGGCTCTACGGCCTGCCTGGGCTGCCACTTGCCGCTCACCAACCAACACGCGGAGCTCGCCGCCGGCTACGTCGACGGCGACCTCAGCCGCCCCCGCCTGGCGCCCAACCCGAGCTACGACGCAACCTTACAGTCGGAGGGCGTCACCTGCGTCGCCTGCCATCTGCGCGGCGACACGATCCTCGGCACCCGCGAGAGCCCCAACGCCCCACACGCAGTGGTCGTGTCCGCCGAGCTCACGCAGCCCGAGCTCTGCGCGACCTGCCACCAGCTCTCCTGGCCTGAGGGGGATCGGCCCTACTACGACACCTACGGGGAGTGGAGCGCGTCCAGCTACGCCGCGGCCAAGGTCACCTGCCAGATGTGCCACATGGCGCCCACCACCGGCATCTCCGTACCGGGGAGCGACGGCACGTTGCCGGCCCACACCTTCTCCGCCGACGTGCGCCGCGCCCTGTCCGCCCTCATCCGCCTGCCCTCCCCTGTGGTACGACGCGGCCAGCCCTTGGCGGTCCACCTGACTCTCCAAAACACAGGCGCCGGCCATTCGGTACCTACGGGCAACCCGTTCAAAAAATATCGGGTCGAGGTGGCGCTTTTGGATAGCGCGCGGAAGGATCTCGCTCCGCCGCAGTCGCTCACCCTCGCCCGGACGGTAGAGACTACTCCTCCCTACCGCACCACCGCAGACCACCGCCTCGCGGCAGGAGCCTCCATGGAGGCCGATTTCAGCTTCAACCCGTCCGCGAAGGGGGCGCTCGGCGCCGGCAGCCTGGTCGTGCGGGTGGTCCACAATGAGCAGGTCACCGTCTTGTCGGAGGTGGGCATCGAGGTTCGTTGATCTCGACGCGCGCGTCCGGCCACTGATCCGGGTGTAACGCCACGAATTCCATCCGGTTCTTACGCGCGTAGCGCGCGGCGGACCACCCTTCGGGATCGACGAGGAGCTGCCTGAGCGCCCGCAACCCTTCCCGCACCCACGCCCGGCCGGAGCGCCGCATGTCCTCCCTCCTCTCCCAAACCGGTATTCTACCCTGGGTCGAGCTACCCTACGCCGACGAACTAGCGCATAAACACAGCCGCGTCGAGGCCGCCCTCCGCCACGGCCGGATCGCCGCGCCGGTCGCGCCGGTGGTGGCGTCGCCGTTACGAACCGGTGCTCGAGCCCGGATCAGCCTGCACCGGGGCCCGGGTCGCCGGCTCGGGTTCTTCCGACCCGGCACGCACGATTTTGTCGATCCGATCGCCGACGGCTCCCTCAGCCTGTTGGCCCGGCCAGAGCTGGTGGCGGCCGCCGAGGGCCTGGTGGGTCGCCCCGACCTGCCCGAGAGCCTCGAGCTGCGGAGCGACGGCAGCCGGGTGGTGCTGGTCGCGGACTGCCGACTCCCCGCCGGTGCCTGGGGCGTCGAAGCCGCGAGCGGCCGGGACCAGAACCACGGCAACATCCACCTTTTTATTGATAATCTCCGGGTGTCTCCGCGCTCCTTTTACCAGGTCAACCTCGAGGTCAACCGGCTCGTCGTGGCCGCGGTCCAGGCGGAGCTGCGAGATTCAGGGGCCGAACGGCTGCTCGATCTCTACGCTGGAATCGGTAATCTCTCCGTACCCGCCATCCGCGGCGGTCTGCCGGCGGTGCTGGTGGAAGAAGACCGCTCTTCTCTGGGGGACGCCCGTTACAACACCGACCGTCGCGCCGGTGTCCAAGGCGCAGCCGAGGTCGTCCGGCTTGATCTACGGAGGTACGAGGCGGGACGCTGGCCCTTTGACGTCGCGGTGCTCGACCCCCCGCGGTCCGGCGCCACGGGCCTGCTCCCCAAGCTCGCGCTGACCCGGCCGCGGACCGTCATCTACCTGTCGTGCGACCCGATCACCCTGGCGCGTGACGTGGCGACGCTGCTACCCGCAGGTTACCGGATCCAGAAGGTACAACCCTTCGATATGTTCCCGGGCGCGGATCACATCGAGACCCTGATGGTCCTGCGCCGGGGAGACCTGGCCCCCGACTAAACTGACTCGCCGCGCATCGCAGAGATCTGGCGGCGAGGAGCGCGACACGGGAGCGTCCTGATCGACGGTCGACCTTCCCACCGGATGCGGATTTTGATTCTCGGCTTTCGACCAAAACAACTTGCATGCGTTGGCCGATTGCGTTAGAAAATGTAGTCGCATCCAGCCGTATCCGGAGTTGAACCCACCGGATGGGCCCCTTT
>CANKTH010000192.1 GCA_947486185.1 Deltaproteobacteria bacterium | reverse complement strand
GGCAAGACCGCCGTCGCCATCGACACCATCATCAACCAGCGCCAGTTCTTCGACGACCCCGTCAAGAAGATGCACTGCATCTACGTGGCCGTCGGCCAGAAGCAGTCCACCATCGCCCAGGTGGTCGAGAAGCTCAAGCAGTTCGACGCGCTCAAGTACACGACGATCGTGGCGGCGCCTGCCTCCTCGCCCGCGCCCTTGCAGTTCATCGCCTGCTACACCGGCGCCACGCTCGGTGAGTACTACCGCGACAACGGGATGCACGCGCTGATCGTCTACGACGACCTGTCCAAGCAGGCCGCCGCCTACCGCCAGCTCTCCCTCCTGCTCCGCCGCCCCCCTGGCCGCGAAGCCTACCCGGGCGACGTCTTCTACCTGCACAGCCGCCTGCTGGAGCGCGCCTGCAAGGTCAACGACGCGCTGGGCGCCGGCTCGCTCACCGCGCTCCCGATCATCGAGACGCAGGCGGGCGACGTCTCCGCGTACATCCCCACGAACGTCATCTCGATCACCGACGGTCAGATCTTTCTGGAGACCAACCTCTTCTACGCCGGCGTTCGCCCCGCCGTGAACGTCGGCCTCTCGGTGTCCCGCGTCGGCGGTTCGGCCCAGCTCACGGCGATGAAGGACGTCGCGGGGACGCTCAAGCTCACGCTGGCGACCTACCGCGAATTGCAGGCGTTCTCCGCGTTTGGTTCCGACCTGGACGAGATCACCCGCCGCCAGCTCAACCGTGGCGCCCGGCTCGTCGAGCTGCTCAAGCAGAACCAGTACTCGCCGGTCCCGATGGAGCTGCAAGTCATCCAAATCGTCTGCGGCACGGAAGGCGTCTACGACGACATCGCCGTGCCGGATGTGCGTCGCTTCATCGACGACATGACCGCGCACTTTGAGCGCCACCCGCTCAACATCGAGTTGCGCTCGAAGCTGACAGCGAAGTTCCGCGCGGGCGGCGACCTTCGCGAGAAGGTGTTGACCGAAGCTCGGCAGTTCCGCTCCCTCTGGAAGTAGCCCATGGCAACGCTCCGCGACATCCGCACCCGCATCGCCTCGGTGAAGAGCACCAAGCAGATCACCAACGCGATGAAGATGGTCTCCGCGGCCAAACTTCGCCGCGCGACCGAAGCCGCCGTGTCTGCCCGCCCGTGGGAGCAGACCCTCACGGCCACGTTGCAACGCGTGGCGTCCGGCGCCGGGGAGATTGAGCACCCGCTGCTCGAGGCCCGGCCGAACGTTCACAACGTGCTGCTCGTCGTCGTCACGACGGATCGCGGCCTGTGCGGAGGGTTCAACGGCACGCTGCTTCGGCAGACGGGCGCGTGGTTGAAGGCCCAGGAGGCGCTTGGCCACAAGGTCGCGATTCGCGCTTTTGGCAAGAAGTCCCGGGAGTTCTTCAAGGTGCGCGGCTACGCGGTGGACGAGACCCGGATCGAGGTCAACCCCGCGAAGTTCCAGAGCGAGGTGCAGACCCTCGCGGCGGTGCTCGTCGGGGGCTTCACCAGCTACGACTACGATGAATGCTACATCGCCTACAACCAGTTCAAGAATGCGCTGACGCAGACGCCCACGTTCGCCAAGGTCCTGCCGCTGTCCATCCAGGGCAGCGATGCCCCGGTGGGTGCCGCCGACTACATCTTTGAGCCGAAGGGCGCCGCCATCCTGGAGACGCTCCTGCCGCTCTACCTGCGGACGCTCCTCCTTCAGACGTTCCTGGAGACCGAGGCCGGCGAGCAGGCCGCGCGGATGACCGCGATGGACAACGCCACGCGCAACGCGACGGACCTCATCAAGCAGCTCACGCTCGACTACAACCGCGGTCGCCAGGCGGCGATCACCAAAGAGCTCATCGAGATCGTCTCCGGGGCCGAGGCGCTCTAAGCGCGCTCCCCCTTCACCCGCATTTTTCAGGAGTCCCGCATGGAAGGCAACACCGGCATCGTCAAGCAGGTCATGGGTCCCGTCGTCGACGTGGAATTTCCGCCTGGCAAGCTCCCGAACATCCTCAACGCGCTGAAGCTCACCAACGGCTTCATCTCGAAGTTGGACGAGAACCTCACCGTCGAGGTCTCCCAGCACCTGGGCGAGAACACCGTGCGTTGCATCGCCATGGACGTCACTGACGGGCTTCGCCGCGGACAGTCCGTGCGCGACACCGGCCGCCCGATCATGATGCCCGTCGGCCCCAAGGTCCTCGGCCGCATCCTGAACGTGCTGGGCGAGCCTGTAGACGAGCGCGGCGAGGTCGGCTCCGACATGTTCAAGCCGATCCACCGCCAACCCCCCGAGTTCACCGAACAGTCGACCCAGGTCGAGATGTTCGAGACCGGCATCAAGGTCATCGATCTGCTCGCCCCCTACTCCCGCGGCGGCAAGATCGGCCTGTTCGGCGGCGCCGGCGTCGGCAAGACCGTGCTCATCCAGGAGCTCATCAACAACGTGGCCAAGAAGCACGGCGGTTGCTCGGTGTTCGCCGGTGTCGGCGAGCGGACCCGCGAGGGCAACGACCTCTGGCACGAGATGGAGGAGTCCAAGTTGGGCGACGGCGCGACCGTGCTCTCCAAGACTGCGCTCATCTTCGGCCAGATGAACGAGCCCCCCGGCGCCCGTGCCCGCGTCGCGCTGTCCGCCCTCACCTGCGCCGAGTACTTCCGCGACGAAGAAGGCCAGGACGTGCTCTTCTTCATCGACAACATCTTCCGGTTCACCCAGGCCGGCTCCGAGGTCTCGGCGCTGCTTGGCCGTATTCCGAGCGCGGTCGGCTACCAGCCTACGCTGGCGACGGAGATGGGCGGCTTGCAGGAGCGCATCACCACGACGAACAAGGGCTCCATCACGTCCGTGCAGGCCATCTACGTGCCCGCCGACGACTTGACCGACCCCGCGCCCGCCACTGCCTTCGCGCACTTGGACGCCACCACGGTGCTCAACCGCAAGCTCACCGAGATCGGCATCTACCCGGCCGTCGATCCGCTCGACTCCACGAGCCGCATCCTCGACCCCAAGGTCGTCGGCGACGAGCACTACAACGTCGCCCGCTCGGTGCAGCGCATCCTGCAGCGCTACAAGGAGCTGCAGGACATCATCGCGATCCTCGGCATGGACGAGCTCTCGGAGGAGGACAAGACCACCGTTGGCCGCGCCCGCCGCATCCAGAAGTTCCTGTCCCAGCCGTTCACTGTCGCGCAGCAATTCACCGGCGCCGAGGGCAAATACGTCACCAAGGCCGAGACCGTGCAGGGTTTCCGCGAGATTTTGGAAGGCAAGTACGACCACCTGCCCGAGGATGCGTTCTACCTGGTCGGAAATATCGACGATGTGTTGGCCAAGGCAAAGAAGCTCGGGGTTCAGGTCTGATCATGTCGCTCCACCTTCGCATTGTGACCCCCCGCGCGATCGTCTTCGACGAGAGCGTGGAGGGCGTGCAGGCGCCCGGGGAAATGGGCGAGTTTGGGGTGTTGCCGCAGCACATCCCGATGATCACGACGCTCAAGCCGGGGAAGGTCGTGATCTACGGGAAAACCAAACGTACGTTTATGGTTGGGACCGGATTTGCGGAGGCCGGGCCGGATCGGGTGACGTTGTTGGTGGAGACTTGTGTGGAGGGGTGAGGGGGTAGGGGGCGGCTTGGGGCCATTTGCGTGGCGTTGCTGGGGGACGCGGAACGCCGCTGGGGATTGGGGGGGGCACGGTCCGACCCGGTAACCCGTTCAAGCCGATCCACCGCCAACCCTCCGAGTTCGCCCGCGTCAGGTTGGGTAGAAGGGGTCGTCGAGCGTCGGGGCGCCGTAAGCGACGTCGCCGCTGAGACCTGTGCAGGCGATACCCCCATCCTACAACACCATGCAGGTGGTCCAACTCCCCGCTGTGGTGACGTCCTCGAACGGCCCTTCCGGGTCGGGCCCCGAGCCGACGTAATCGCCGTTCGGATCCCCCCAACAAACCCTTGCCCCGGCCAGGTCGAGCCCGCAGGACGTGACGGGGAGCGGGTGACAGCCCCCCAAATGTCACGAATCCAGAGTGACAAGGGGTCAAATGTCCCAAATCGGGCGCGAGCGCCGATCAAGCCCGCCCGCCCCGACGCCGAACCGAAACAATGCAGGTTTGTCCGTCACCCCGTGCGAGGAACGCGCCGCTCGCAATCCCGATTGCGCCTTCCAAAGGTCGCAACGTGACATTTGACCCCCGTTCAGTCTGAATTTCGGACATTTGAAGGCACTTGGCCCACACCAATGCCGAGTTGAACAGTGTGGACGCTGGGGCAGGGTCAGCGCGCGGGGCACGCGGGCCTTGTCCGTGAGGTTGGCGCCGAGCACTTCGACAAGGTGGACGTGTACGAGCACCTCGCGGCTGAGCACCTCGTCACTGCATGCGAGCATCTCCTCGACGGTGGTCAGGGAGGTCGCGAACCGCTCCTTGTCGCGGTCTGCGTAGAACGCCTCCGCGCGCTCCACCGGCTAACCGCCAACGGCTAATGGCTAATCGCAGACGCTACGAACTTCGCTAAGTGACCGGCATTGAGACGAACCGGGACGCCTCCTCCCTCCGCGTCTCCGCAGCATCCCCACCCCCAGCAGCGCCCACCACGACACCCCGCCTCCTGCTCCGCATCCGCACCCCTCCGCCCCCGCCTGCACCTCCGCGGCCGGCGGACCCGAGTCGCGCGGATCCCCGCTGTCGGTTGGATCCCCGGAGCCACCCCCTCCAAATCGTACGGTCGTAAAATATTCGGGCTCAGCCCAGCCGCTCGCGTCGGACCACTCTGGCCCGGTCAGCCGCTCGGAGAAGGCGTCCCCCGTGGACTTCCAGCACCCCAGGCCCGCGGCATCCCGGCCGCAGAGGTCGGCGTCCCCGTCTGCGTCGATGTCCCCGAGGCGAAGGGTGGTGTAAAAACGGGGGTCGTTCCAGCCGAGATCGTCGGAGAGCACGGGCCCGTCGATGCGCGTGACGTAGGCGCTATCGGCGTACAGCCAACAGTAGACCCCCGCGTTGGCGCGCGCGCAGATGTCGAGATCGCCGTCGCCATCGGTGTCGCCGAGCCGAACCGTGGCGTAATTGTTGTGCTCATCCCAGCCGGTGGCATCCGACAGCGTTGGACCGGCGACGTAGGTTGGGAAGGCGTCGCCGGTGGAACGCCAGCATTCGTAGCCCTCGGGGCCGCGGCCGCACAGGTCGGCGCGACCGTCCCCGTCGATATCGGCGAACCGGATGGTGCTCCAATAGGCCACGTCGTTCCAGCCGAGATCGTCGCTCCAGACGGGCCCGTCGATGCGGGTCGGAAATCCGGCGCCGTCCGAGCGCCAGCACCACATCCCAGCGCCGGCGCGGGCGCAGAGATCGTCCTTGCCGTCGCCGTCGAGATCGCCGAAGCGCACGGTGCCGTAGTACTGCGGGTTGGCCCAACCGGAGGCGTCGGAGAGCTCAGGACCGGTGATCGCGGCCCCGAAGCCCGTGCCTGTGGCCGGGTAGCAGAGGATCCCGGTGGCGTCGCGCACGCAAAGGTCGTTCTTCCCGTCGCCGTCGATGTCGGCGAGGCGGAGCGTGGAGGCCCGGGTCGGGTCGTCCCAGCCGGCGTCGTCGGTCAGGGAGGGGCCGGCGATGGCGGTGCCGAAGCTGGCGCCGGTGGAGGGCCAGCAGTGGACGCCATCGGCGCCGCGCGCGCAGACATCGGCGAGCCCGTCGCCCGTCACGTCGGCCATGCGGATCGAGGCGTAGTGCGGCTCTTCGGCGAACCCGGCGTCGTTGGAGAGATCGGTGATGGTCCAGGCGTCGCCGAAGCCCTCGCCGGTGGAAGGCTGGCAGCGAAAACTGGCGGCGGCGCGGGCGCAGGCGTCTGCTTTGCCGTCGCCATCGACATCGGTGGACCCCGGAGCGTCCAGCACGCCGGCTTGGTCGTAGACCTCGTCCTGCCAGAAGTCACAGCTCTCGGCGGGCCCCGCGCCGTCAGCCAGCACGGCGAGGTGGTTGGCTACGGTGCGCTCGGACCCGTCCGAGGGCTCGTTCACCGCGCCCTCGGCCTCCACCCAGAGTGTGCTGGATCCGCCGCCATCCAAATTGAGCGCGGTGTACGCGCCAAGATCCCGCATCAGGGTGGCGAGGACGGGGCAGGTCATGCCGTCGCTCTCGTCCGAGCGGCCATCCACCACGACGAGCCAGAGCGTGCGGCGATCCTGGGACATGCCGACGGCGGTGCGCGGGTTGTCCGAGGTGCAATGGTCGGGATCCGAGAAGCTGGTGCCGGCTACGCCGTCGATCACCAGGTGCGGACGACCTCCGACCGCCTCGTCCATCCAGCTCGCGGGGGTGCTCCAATCCTCGGAGGGGGCGCTGAGCACGGCGCGATCCAGGCCGAAGGCGACAAAACCCTCGCTGGTGGTGTCTGCATTCCAGAGGGCGCCGTCGCCCATGGCCATGCCGCTGGTGTAGTAGTTGTCGTAGGAGAAAAAGTCACCGTTGATCGCAGCTTGCGCGCCGACCAGGGAGCCGAAGGAGGAGACGGTACGCTGGCGTTCGTCCTCGGCAGTGGCGCGCAACGACACGCCCCGGGCGCATAAGTCCACCTCCAGCGCGAAGATCTGTTGGGGGTCAGAGGTCGTGCGACGGAGGAGGCGGACGCCGGGGGAGACGTCGGACCAACTGTCGGTGGCGAAG
>CANKTH010000191.1 GCA_947486185.1 Deltaproteobacteria bacterium | reverse complement strand
TGGGCCGCTTGGTCGGACCGGTGAGCCGGCTCGCGCGGGTCCTCTACGCCCCGCTGCTTGCCGCGTCCCTCACGGTTCACGGCGCGGCCCTGCTCCTTCTCGGCTTCGCCGTCGCCATCGAGCGCGGCGGCCGCGGCGTCGACCTCGCCGCCTTGCCCCTGGAGGTCGCGCTGGTCTGGGCGCGGCTCGCCCCCGCGCTGACCCTCCTCGCGACGGCGCTCTGCTGGTTCCGGATGCGTGGCGCCCGCCTCGCCCTGGGCACCTTCGGGGCCCGCCCTCGCCTCCTCACCGCCGGGTGCCTGCCCGCAGGCGTGATCCCCGGGCTCCTCGCGCTGTTCCTCCCCCAAACGCTCTCCCCCTCAGCGTGGGTGCGCGGCCAGGGCGGCTGGTTCCATCTGGGGGCCGCGATCCCCGATCTCCCCGGGGGGGTCGTTCAGGCGCTGCCCCCCGAGCGCCCGTGGCCCCTGCTCCTCGCGTGCGTGCTCGCCGCGCCGGTGGGCGCCGCGACCTGGTCTGCACCGCTGCTCGCGTGCGTGACGGTGGGCGCGCTCCTCGCGGACGCCGCCACGCCCGGTGGCGGCGCGGGAGTCCTGGTGGTCGCTTTGGTCTACTCGCAGATCCGGAGCGTGGGCTCGTAGTTCGCGGTGTTCTGCTCGATGTAGAGCCCGTCCGGCCACGAGATCTGGCCCGCGTCCCAGACCTGATCCCGGGTCATCGACGCGCTGGCCTCTCCGGCGATCACCCCGTACAGGTAGACCTTGACCGTCGCGGTCGTCGTCGTGTCCCCATTGTCGGTGAAGTAGTGGACCTTGACCTGGTAGGTGTCGTCGGCGGGATCGACAATATTGGTGTTCTCAGGCCCGTAGCCCTGCCGATCGTCGATATCGAGGCTCGGGTCATCGGCGTCTCCGGCTTCGCCCCAGTTTGGGGACTGGTTGCACCAGTTGCAGTCGTCGGGGTCGACGAAGAGCGCGCCGCCCGCCGTCAGCAGGTGCAAGTCCAGGTCGGCAGCCGCGGTGCTCCAGGTGAGCTCGATGTGGATGTCCTCCTCCGGGATCGCCTCGAAGCTGCAGGTGACCGGGGCCGAGGACACGCCGATGGCGTTCTGGACCGCAAGCTGCACGGCGTAGTCGCCGGCGATGTCACTGGCCAGATACGCGGTGGCCGACTCGGTCGAGCTCATCGTCGCCTGGGACCCTTCCGGCACCTCCACCAGGGTCCAGGTGTAGGTCAGCGGCTCGTTCTCCGAGGGATCGTAGGAGGCCGAGCCATCGAGGGTCACTGTGTCGCGTGGAGCGATCTGGGCGGGGCAATCGATGATGGGGACCGGATACTCGAAGTCCCCGCCGCCATTGCCGATAAACGTGACCGTCGTCGAGGGTTCGTCGGGATCGTCGCTGTGGATGAGGAGCGATCCGTTGTCCCCGGTCGTTGCGACGGGGGCGTAGCTCACGACGATGGTGGTCGAGGCCCCGGCGGCGACCGAAAACCCCGTCGGATCGCCGACCACCTGGAACGCGCCGCTCCCGGCCTGGTCCATCGCGGAGACGGTGAGCGAGCTGTCGCCCACGTTGCTCAAGATGAACCACCTGGGCGAGACACTGCCGGGCGAGACGGCCCCAAAGTCGATCGCGAGCACGTCCACGTCGATGTCGGGGGTCGGCGCGTCCACGCCGGTGCCGGTCAGCAGCACCGTCAACGAGGGGTGGTCGGGGTCGTCGGTGCCGATCGAGAGGGCACCCGTGTAGGAGGTGTAGTTGGTCGGTAGGAACGAGATGGGGATGGTGATCTGATCGTCCGCGGGCACCACCACGTCGTGGTCCCCGAGGGTGAACGGATCGTCGATCTCAAAGCTCGACAGGTTCAGCTCGACCTGCCCGGTGTTGATCACATCGACCCACAGCTCGCTTGAGTAGTCCACAGGCACGTCGCCGAACGAGACCAGCTCGGGGTTCACCGCCGCGGACGGGAACACCTCGTTGATGCCATTCTCGGTGCCGGAGCAACCCGAGAGCAGGAGCGCGCCGACCAGGGCGACGGCTGCGGTCACGAAACGAGCCATGGAAATCTCCTGCTGCCCACCATACCCGGTGCGGCGAAAGCGGAACCGGCTATCCTGTCGGCCGTTCGAACCCCCATGTACACGCCCCCCCTGCTCCTGTTGTTGCTCACCGCATGCCACGCGTGTCGCCCCCAGCTCCCTTCGGACAACGGCGGCGACAACGGGGGGATCGACACCGCGTTGCCGGACTCAGGCGACACCGAGGAGACCGCCGACACGGCGCCGCCGCTCCCGAACCGCTGCGATCAGCTTGAAGTGGAGCCGAACAACGCGCTCGACGTCTCCAAGGCGTTCCTGATGGAGAAGTGGCTCTGCGGCGCGTTCCTCGACGGTGGCTCGGGCGGTGACACCGAGTTCCTGAACTTCACCACGACCCAACAAGGCTGGGTTTCGGTCACGCTGGAGGCGGCGAGCCGCGGCTCGAACGCCGACGCCCAATTCCTGCTCTACAGCGACGAGTCCGCGGTCATCGCCTACGACTATGTGGACAGCACCGACCCCCGCGTGGTCGTGCCCGCCGCCGTCGTCGGGACCTACGGGCTCGTGTTGGGCGAGACCGGCTACCTGTCCGGAGAGGGGTACGACTGGGCGGTGATGGCCTCGCTGGTCAAGCCGCCGGTGGACTGGACGTTCCAGGAGACCGAGGACAACGACGATGTCGAGCTCGCCAACCCGTTCACGCTCGGGGAGACCGTCTACGGGATCATGAGCCCCACGGCGGACAAGGACTGGTACCGCCTCGCCGTCCCGGACGGGCTTGAGGCCGTCGTCTTTCAGGTGGAGGCCTTCGGCTCAGGCTCGCCGGTGGACGCCCGGATCGACCTGTACGACATCGACGGCGAGCTGAAGAAGACCTGCTACAGCGCGGTCATCGACTACGATCTGGATCCCTACTGTGAGATCAAGCAGACCGAAGCGACCGAATGGACCTTCAAGGTGACCGACGAATACGACAACGGGTCGGCTTTCAGTTGGTACACCCTGTCCGTCTCGGGCATCCTGGCTGAATAGCCCCACCCTTGGAGATCCCATGATCCGCTCCCTCCCCCTGCTCCTGCTCGCCGCCTGCACGGGCGACGAACCCGGCGACTCAGACAAGACCCCGGCCGACTCAGACAGCGCGGACACCGACCCCGGGCCCTGCACCACGCAGGTTCTAAGCTTCGAACCTGCGAACGGCACCACCGAGGTCTACTACCAGAGCACGCTGGTCGTGAGCTTCGACGGCGATGGCGGCTCCGCTGTGTTCACGCTCACCGACGAGGCCGGCGCCGACGTGCCCGTCTCGGCCGTGTTCACCGACGGCAACGTCCAGGCCGAGCTGACCGCGACGCTGGGCCCGCTGACCACCTACACCCTCACCGTCGACCTCTGCGGGGCAACGACCACCTCGTCGTTCACGACCAGCGAGCTCGGCAGCGAGCTGACGCTGGACCCCGCTGATCTCGTGGGCATGACCTACGTCTTCCGCATCTCCGACGCCGAGATCACCGAGCCGGCCTTCCTGGATGTGCTCGCCGCGACCTACCTCACCGTGCCGATCCTCATCAGCGTGGCCGACGCGAATGAGACGAGCATCGATCTCTTCGGCGGGCTCGGCTGTGAGACGGGCGACATCGACTGTCCCACGGGCGACAGCGAATACGTGCAATATGACCTTCCCTCCTGGGACTTTCCCGTTGCAGACTTCACCACGCAGCCGTACTTCCTGACCGAGAGCCCGCTCGTCACCATCCAATACGGGGATCTCCCCATCCCCATCGAGAATTTCACCCTCGCGGGCACCTTTGCCGCCGATGGATCCGCGATCGAAGAGGGCTACGCCACCGGGATTGGCGATACCCGGTACATGGGCGAGCTTGTGGGCAAGCCCGACGAGCCCGGCGCCGTCTGCGATCTTGCCTCGTCCGCAGGGGTCTATTGCACCGACTGCTCCGACGGCGAGCCCTACTGCATGTACATCGTCGCGGAGCACATCACCGCCTCGCTCGTGGACGGGCTGACGATGGTGGAGATCGCGGAGTAGTCGCGGCTTGTTGGCGGCCTTGGTCCCCGAGGCCGCAGGCAAAGGCCGGGCCGCGGGACGGCCGTGGGCATCCTCGGGCCCCCCGTCAACGCGACCGCGACTTCAACTCTGCCGCCGCGATCAGCCTGTCCACCTGCTCATCGAGCGATCCCATGCCGTCCAGCACCAGCTGGGCGCGCCCCTCGCAAGGGGCCACGAAGCGCTCGTGCATGCGCCGCACGGTCACGAGGTACTGATCCACCACCCCGCGGACCGAGCGGCCCCGCTCCTCACAGTCCCGGACCATTCGGCGGGCCAGCCGAACGTCGTCCGGGCACGACACGAAGACGGTCAGGTCACACGCTTCGCACACCGCGGGCTCGGACAGGACCAGGATGCCCTCGACCAGGATCGTGGGACGCGGCCGGAGCCGCCGCCCGGTGACCCGCCGGTGGGTCGCGAAGTCATAGTCGGGGCCGTCCACCGACTCCCCGGCCTTCAACGCTGTGAGTTGGGCGACCAGCAGGGTGGTCTCCAGCGCGTCGGGGTGGTCGAAGTTGGCGGTGCCAGGCTCCGCGACGTCGCGGTAGTACCAGTCGTGGGAGAGCAGGAGCGCGCCTGTACGCGCCGCAAAGGCAGACGCGATCGTCGTCTTGCCCGATCCGGAGCCGCCTGCGATCGCGACGACCAGCGGCCTCAAGACCCGTCAGCGCCTGTCGCATGGGCGCCGGTGCCGTCCATGTAGTCGAGCGTGCCATCGATGATCGACTGGATGATGAAGTCCTCGTCGAACACCCCATCCACGGCGGTGACAAGGAGGCACCAGCTGGCGTTGTACCAGATCAGCTCACCATCGGGGTCCGGCACCCACAGCTCGATGGTCCAGCCGTACACCAGGCCGTTCTTGTGGTCGTCCGACCAGCCCGGTGCGAGCTCGTAGGAGCGAAACATCAACGTGTCGGTCGGCGCCCCGCCGATGTCCAGCGTGAGCCATCGGTAGTCCTTGCCCAGGTCGTACCCGATGGTGACCCCGAACGCGCCGGACTTCTCAATGGCGTTGTCAGTGCGCATGTCGGCACCGCCGAGAAAGCCCTGCTCGTCTCCCTCCGCCAAAGACCGATCCCAGATCTCGTAGGTGGGATCGGCGAAGCTCTGGTCTGCTTCGGGCACGATGGCGGCGTGCTCGGCGATCGTGCCGACGACACGATGGGTGACCGCGATCCCGCGCTGGAGGGTCAGGTCGGGATCCCCGTCCTCCCCACCGTCGTAGGGCATGTCCGCGACGTCCTCGGCGGTCACATCCGCCAGCGTAAAGCCATCCTGTTCGTCCGCGTGGTCCAACAGCCAGTCGGCGAGGCCCTGGGCGGTCTCTTCCGGCGCTTCTCCCTCGAACTCCCGCAGCAGGGTGACCGAGAGTTCGTCCATGGTGGCCGGCGCTTCGGCGGCGGGTGGGGCACACGCGAGGAGCACAAGCGAGAGGGGGACCATGCCGGCAGTGTAGCGCAAAGCTACGTCACCGGGCGAGGTTCCCGTGGCCGACTTCACCCCTGTTCCGGCGCTGCTCGGTGGGCTCTTGGTCGGGGCCGGAGCGAGCGTCCTGCTGCTCGGAATCGGCCGCATCGCCGGCATCTGCGGCATCGCGAGCGGCCTGCTCGACGCGCCGCGCGACCCCGACCGCGGCTGGCGGGCGACGTTCCTGGCAGGGCTCCTGCTCGCCGGCCTCGCGGGCAACGCCTGGCTCCCTGGGGCGTTCCCTGCGCCAAGCGCTCCGCTGCCCGTGCTCCTGGTGGCTGGGGTTCTGGTCGGTGTCGGCACGCGACTGGCCAACGGCTGCACGAGCGGTCACGGCGTGTGCGGCATCGGGCGCGGATCGGTGCGCTCGCTGGCTGCAACCTGCACATTTATCGCGGCCGGCATGCTCACGGTGTGGATCGCCCGCCAGGTGCGCGTATGACGCTCGCCCCCCGGCTGGTCGGCCTCGTGTCCGGGCTCCTGTTCGGCGCCGGCCTCGTGCTCTCCGGCATGACCCGGCCGGACAAGGTCATCGGGTTCCTGGACCTCACCGGCGATTGGGACCCCTCCCTCGCGTTCGTGATGGTCGGCGCCATCGGGGTGTTCGCCTTCGCAGCGTGGGCGGCGCGCCGTCAGACCCGCCCCGTCTGGGCCCCGTCGTTCCAGTGGCCGACCCGCAAGGACATCGACGCCCGACTGCTCCTCGGCAGCGCGCTGTTCGGGTTGGGGTGGGGCCTCGCCGGCTACTGCCCGGGGCCCGCCCCCACGGCCCCCGGACCGGAGTACCGGACCGGGAGGCCCGACGCGGTCCGGCCTGGGCTTTCATCGTGCGTCGGGTCGTGACTTCCGCCGAAGTCCAAGCCTACTCGTCTTCCCCGCCGGTGCCGCCACCGTCCTCAGAGTCGCGATCCCGGCCCCGGGGGTTGCCCTTGCGCCGTTCCCACTCCGCCTGCTTGCGGTTCCGCTCTTCGTTGACGTCGGACTCGGGCCGGCGACGTCCGCCGTACCCCCCTCCGCCACCGCCGCCACCGCCACCGCCACCGTAGCCGCCGCCACCCGAGCGGTTACCTCCGCCGTAGCCGCCCCC
>CANKTH010000190.1 GCA_947486185.1 Deltaproteobacteria bacterium | reverse complement strand
GTAGTTGACCCCGATCTCCCCCGCGAGCACCCGCGCCGACGGCACCTCGGCGTCGGCTCCGAGCACGCCGGCGGAGATCGCCTCACGTAAACTATCGGCTACCTGCCTGTAGATCGGCACGCCGGTCTCCGGCCTGAGGGTCCACCGCATCGTGCCTCCTTGAACTGTTCTATACAACTAGAACAGTAGAACGGCAAAGCGCTTCCAGAAATTTCCCGACGGCCCGCTCGGGCTGCGCGAACTCACGCTACTTTTGGCCCATGCTCCTCTTCCTCTTCGCATGCGGCGCTGATCCTGACGCGCCCCCTCCCGCCGCGGCGCCGTGGGCCGACCCCGCAACGGTGGGCCCGGCCGCCGTCGTCACCGACAGCGGAGAGTTTGAGTCCCAAGACGGCCTCACCCTGGTCGGACAGGCCTGGTATCCCTCCGAGGCCCCAAGCGGCTTTGTCGCCAGGTACGACGATTTCTGGTCATCCCCCACGGCGTCGGACGCCGGCCCCGCGACATGCAACGTCCCGCGTCCCGTCGTCGTGTTCAGCCACGGCAACACCGGAATGCGCTGGCAGTCCTACTTCCTGGCGGAGCGGCTCGCGAGCCACAACTTCGTGGTCGTCGCCCCGGACCACGTCGGCAACACGATCTTCGACAACGATGAGTCCAGAAAGGCAGAGTTGATCGTGCGTCGCCCTCGGGACGTGGCGGACACCTTCGACTGGCTCCTGAGGCGCAGCGCGGATCCCGCCGATCCGCTCTACGGCTGCGCCGATCCTGGCGCGGGCTACGCGGTGATCGGTCATTCTTTTGGCGGCTACACCGCGCTCGCCGTCGCCGGTGCGGCGCTCGACCTCGCCCGCGCCAAAGAGGTGTGTGAGGTTGGCGGATGGTTATGCGAGCATCTGGCCGAGGTCGAGGCGGAATACGGCGTAGACGCCGTGGTGGATGGCCACGATCCTCGCATCTGGGCAAGCGTGCCGATGGCGCCGGCCGCCTACGAGCTGCTCGCCGGCGGACTCGGCTTGATGGACGTTCCGGTGCTGTTGATGGCGGGTGAAGCCGACACCTCGGTCACCTTGACCGAGGTGGAGCTTATCCGTGGCGATCTCGCGACCGACTCCGACCTCGGTGTGCTGTTGGGCGGATCGCACTATTCCTTCTCCAACGCCTGCACCATCGTCTCGGAGTCGAGCTACTGTCCGGCGCCGCTGGACGACGCAATCGCGCACGAGCGGATCAGCCACGCAACCCTCAGCCGGCTTCGGGGTCTGCTCGGCGACTCCAAGGTTGAGTTCCCTACGATCGCGCCGGAGTGGGAGTGGCGCTGAGGCGCGGCCAGCAGCTCAGCCCGTGGCGAGCCGCTGCTTGAGCATGGTGTGGCGTTCATCGCCTCCTTCTCGTAAGACCGCGACCTCGAGCGCCCGCGCGCTGCCTACGACGCAGCAGAAACGACGCGCCCGAGTGATGGCGGTATAAAGCAGGGTTCGCCGTAGCATGACGTAGTGGCTGTGGTGCAGGGCCACGACCACCGCCGGGTACTCACTGCCCTGGGACTTGTGGATGGAGATCGCCCAAGCGAGCTCCAGCGCATCGAGGGCCTCGCCGATCATCGTGACGCTTCGTCCCCCAAAATCCACGACCATGCTGCCCGCGGCGACCGCGGTCACCAGACCGACGTCCCCGTTGAAGACCTCCAGATCGTAGTCGTTCCGGGTCTGGATCACGCGGTCGGACACGCGGTAGACACGCCCACGTCGCTCCAGTTGCTCCCCCTCGGGGTTCAGGAGCGCCTGAATGCTCTTGGACAGCGCCACGGTCCCCAGCGGGCCCGCGTGGACGGGGGTCAACACCTGTACGTCCCGGCGCGGATCGAAGCCCAGCCGAGGTAGCCGGCGTCCGACGATCTCCAGGAGCGCAGCCGCGGCGTCCTCAGCGTGCTCCTTCGTGACGAGGAAAAAGTCCTGTCGAACCCTGCTCTCCCCTCGCCGCTCCGATGACATTGGCGCGCGGCCGCGGTTCACCTCATGGGCCGCTGCTACGATCCCGCTGTCGTCGGCTTGCCGATACACCTCGTTCAACCGGGCAACCGCGACGGCTCCCGCGCCGATGATGTCCCGGAGCACCTGCCCCGGTCCGACGCTCGGTAGCTGGTCCGCGTCGCCCACCAGGATCAGCCGTGCCCCCTCGGCCAACGCGACCAGCAGGTGATCGAGCAGCACAAGGTCTACCATCGAGGTCTCATCGACGACCACCACCGCCGCGTCCAGCGGGCGACTGGCGCACCGCAAAAACTCACCATTCTTCGGGCTGAATTCCAACAGGCGATGCAGCGTGCTCGCCGGATGCCCGGTCCCGGAGGACAGCCGGAACGCGGCGCGGCCGGTCGGCGCCGCGCAGGCCCAGGCCTCCTGACGGGCAGTGCCGATGCTCAACAATACACGAAGAATCGTAGTTTTCCCCGTTCCTGGCCCGCCGGTAATCACGACGAGGCGCTCGGTCAGCGCCAGCTCCACCGCCGCGCGCTGGCCGCCGTCCAGGGTGAGCCCGACACGGCGCTCGGCGTTCTGGATCTCCTCGGCCAGGCCGGGGCGTAGCTCATGATGCCGGCGGGCGAGCAGGGCCTGCGCGACCCGACGCTCGCGACGCTCGATGTCCGCCAGGAAACAGGCCACTTCGCCAGGGGTGTCCGTATTGTGGCGGACCAGCTGGCCGCCGGCGTTGAGGAGGTCGAGGCCGATCGTGGCGGCGGCCTCCGTCACCTCCAGGCGCAAAAGCCTCTCCCGAAGTACCGTCTCAGGCAGGAAACAGCTCCCCTCCCCTTCCGCCTCCCGGAGCAGGTAGAGCGTCGCCGCGTGGACCCGCGGCGGGTCGTCCGGCCGGGCCCCCTGGCTCCGCGCGATCGCGTCGGCCGTGCGGAAGCCGATCCCCTTCACCTCGGTGAGCCGGTAGGGCGACCGGATGATGATCGCGGCCGCGTCCGCCCCAAATTGCTGCATCACCCGAGCGACCAGGCCCGGGCTGAGGCCATGCCCGCGCAGGGTCACCTGGAGGGCCGCGGAGGCCGCGGTGGCCTCGTGCTCGAGCGCGATCTTCTCGATCTTGCGCCGCGAAATACCCGGAATGCCGACAAGTTTCCCGGGCTCCTCCTGGACGATACGCAGCGCGTCAAGGCCAAAACGGTCGACGATACGCTGCGCGAGCTCGTTGCCGATGCCCGTGAAGGCCGACGCGAGATACCGCACCAAGCCATCACGGGTAGCCGGCGACTCCACGAGGCAAGAATCCAGCTTGAACTGACGGCCGAAGCGGTTGTTCTGCTCCCACGAGCCGGTCCCGGAGATGCGTTGGCCCGGCTGGACCTGGGACAAAACCCCCACCACCGCCGCCTCACCGCCATCGGCGAGGCGCAACCTCGCCACCGCCCAATCCTCGGAGCGGAAGGTGAAGCCGATGATTTCTCCCTCGATCCTCTCGATCACCGTCGTCAGCGCGCGTAGACCTCATAACGTTCGGGGTGCAGGTGTTGAAGCGCCCGCACAACGATTCGGCGCCCCAACTTCTGCTCCCAGAGCTCCAACGTGTCAAACTCCTCGCCGTACAGTACGTCTGCCACCGCGGGGTGCGTGTTCACGTAGAGGGTCTCTTTCCCGGGCGACTTGTGCGCCTCCCTCTGGCACTCGCGGAAGATCTCGAAAGCCAAGGTCTGCCGGGACTTCAGGTTGCCCCGACCCTCGCAGTACATACAGCTCTCGGAGAGATAGCGGACCAGATCCTCCTGCACCCGTTTCCGGGTCATCTGCACGAGGCCGAGCTCGCTGATCTTGAGCACATTGGTACGTGCCCGGTCCTTTTTGCACTCCTCCTCCATCGCACGGTAGACCTTGTCGCGGTTCTGCTCGCGGTCCATGTCGATGAAGTCGATGATGATGATGCCGCCGATGTTCCGAAGCCGAAGCTGGTAGACGATCTCCTTGACCGCCTCCATGTTGATCTTCAAGGTCGTGTCTTCGAGCGAGGTGTTCCCCACGTACTTGCCCGAGTTCACGTCGACGGAGACCAGCGCTTCGGTCTGGTCAATCACGAGGTACCCGCCGCTCTTCAGCCACACGCGCCGCGAGGTGGAGCGGGCGATCTGGGTCTCCACGTCAAATGCGTCGAAGATAGGCTCCGCGCCTTTGTAGAGGTGGAGCTTGTCCTTCAGCGAGGGGCTGAACTCATCCATGAAGCTCGACACCTCTTCGTAGACCCGCGCAGTATCGACCACCATGCGGTCGACGTCGTCATGGAAGGCGTCGCGGACGGTACGGAGCACCAGGCCGTGGTCGAGGTGGAGCGGCGCCGGGGCCTTCCGGTTCTTCTGGGCCTCCTGGATCTTGTCCCACACGGCGAGCAGGTAGTTCATGTCCTGCTTCAAGGTCTGGTTGGTCTGGGTAGCACAGATGGTGCGGACGATGAACCCGGCGCCCTTGGGCCGGTTCTTGTCGACGAACTCGCGGAGCCGGCGACGTTCCTTGTCCCGGTCGATACGGCGCGAGATACCTACATGATCGACCGTAGGCATGAAGACGAGATAGCGGCCTGGCAGCGTGATGTGGGTGGTGACCCGCGCGCCTTTGGTGCCGATCGGGTCCTTCGCCACCTGCACCACGATCTCCTGACCTTCGGTGAGGAGGTCCTGAATCAAGGGCTGCCCAGGGCGAGCCACCTCGCGCGCGGGCTGCTCCTCGATGACGGTGAGGTCGGGGTCTTCCTCGACCGCGTCATCGTCGTCGTCGTGTTTGTGCTCCAACGCCGGCGAAAAAATGTCGCCGACGTACAAGAACGCCGCCCGTTCGAGGCCGATCTCGACAAAAGCCGCCTGCATACCCGGGAGTACGCGGACCACTTTTCCGAGATAGACGTTGCCTACGGTGCCGCGGTCGCTCCCGCGGTCAACATGCAGCTCCTGGAGAATGCTGTTCTCCAAGAGCGCGATGCGGGTTTCCTTTCCGGTAGTATTGACCAGGATCTCGGTCGCCAAAGCGGACTCCATCGGACCGCAGCGGCTGAATCGGGCTCCGGAAGAACACGGGGAACTTGAGCTCGGACGATTCTGAGCTGTCGAGGCGCAAGTCGTTTCCACGTGGGAACCGGAAGGCCCGAGGACGTCAACGGCGAGCCGTATGACGCCGCTTCAGGGCGGCGGTCCGGAAAAGGGGTGAGTGAGAAAAGCGATGGCAAGGTTGCCTGCCAACCTTGTCGCACGGTTCGGCCCCAGCGTCAAGCGGGCGGATGTCTCCAGATGCTGCGACCCGGCCGGGGCCCCGGAGGAGGCGCGTTCAGCTCCCAAGCGGGGTGTGCGATCGCGGGCGACCCTACCCGAGGAGGCCCTCGATCTCCTGGTTGGCGTCGGTCAACCGAATCGCGAGCACCCGCATGACCACACGCTGAAGGTCCAGCAACATCTGAGGATCTTCTGTCCGAATCCGATCCAGATCCTGGGTGCTCAGCGTGTAGACCACCGCGTGCGTCTCGGCGGTGAGGTTGGTGCTGCGCACGGTGCCCTGGCACCAGCCCAGCTCCCCCGCGATCGCCCCGATCTCGGTCTCGCTTGGGCTCCCCTGCAGCACGGCGACCCGCCTTGGGCCCGACGGGCTCTGGCGCCACGAGAGGAGCCGGCCGGCGACCAGGAAATAGAGAGCGTTGGGCGGGTCACCTTCCCGGCAGAGATACTCTCCGGGTTCCAGGTCCACGCGATGCCACCGCTCATGGAGCTTGAGTTGGAGGCCCAGTGGCACGATGCACTGATCCAGCGTCAACCGAATTCGCGCCGCGCTCTCCTGATTATGTCCCTCAAGCGTACGCTTTTCGCACCACTCCAACGCGCGATCCAGATCGGGGAACGCCCGGGTCCTCACCCGGTCATTGACCGAAAATCCACCCAGCGCCAGCGCACGCGCGAACCGGACCCGCAACGCGCTGAACACGACGACGGCACCCCCGCTGTTCAGCCGACCGACCACCTTCTGCAACGCCAGGATCGCGGAGCTATCCATGCCGAACACGTCGCGAAAGTCGAGCACGACATCACGCGGTGGTTCCCGGTTCCGGGAGATCTCGGCGAGGGTATCCTGGAGGGTACGGGCGACGCCGAAAAAGAGGTAACCCTGGAGATGGATGACCTGGATCTGCTCCCCTTCCCGCTTGAGGATCGCCTGCTGCCGCGGCGCCCGCTCGACGTTGCTTCGCGCGGTCCTGCCGCTGCTCACTGAGCGAACCACGTTGATCCCAGCATAGTTGACCACGAAGATGCCCGTGGCGACCACCAGCCCAAGCCCCATACCCGCGAAGAAGCCCCAGATGGCGATCGCCGTCAAGATCAGGATCACCAACACCCAATCCACCACAGGGAGCCGGTACCAACCGTCGTAGAGCCACTCTACGAGGAAGGCGAGGCCGAGGGACAGCAGCAGGCCGCCCGCCACCTGCGTCGGTAAAAAGCCCGCCACCGCAGAGCCCAGCGCGAGGGCACCACCGATGACAACCAACGCTGCCACCCCCGCGGCGCGGGTACGCGCGCCCGCCCGGTGCGCGAGCGTCGAGACGCTGACCCCAACAAATCCAATAGCGCCGCCTGCAATGCCCGCGAGAAGATTGCTCTCCCCCGCCACCCGCAGCTCCTCGTCCATGTCGAGATCTGCGTCCAAGGCGTGCTCCACCGCGGTGGCGTTGAGCAGTATCGAGATGGCGGTCACCAGGGTCAGCACGCCGAAGGTGGGGATCTGACTGAACAGGGCGGGATCGTGGCTCGGGCCCAGACTCCGCAGCGGCCGTAGCGCGCCCTGCTCGG
>CANKTH010000189.1 GCA_947486185.1 Deltaproteobacteria bacterium | reverse complement strand
TCTTGACCGTCGTCGAAACACCGGTCGCGGACCCGTGGTAGACATACGCGCGCCCTGTGTTGGTCGTATACCCGTAGGCGCCCACGATCACGTCGTCGTACCCGTCGTTATCGACGTCTCCGGCGCCCGACACGGAGTAGCCGAAGTAGCTCGAGCTGCTTGGGCCGGTGATGGTGGTGGTCGCCGTAGAGGAGATGCCGCTCGAGCCGCCCTGGTAGACATAGGTCTTGCCGGTGTTGCCGCTGTAGCCGTTCGCGCCGATGACGACGTCGGCGTAACCATCGCCGTTCACGTCGCCCGCCGCGGACGCGGAACGTCCGAAGTAGAAGCTGGAAGCCTCGCCAGTGAGCGTGGTCGTGGCGGTCGTGGAGACCCCAGAGGAGCCGCCGTGGTACACATACGCACGACCCTGGCTTGTATTGTAGGCATAGGCGGTCACGATGATGTCGTCGTACCCGTCATTGTTCACATCGCCCGCGTTCGACAGCGCCTTGCCAAAATAATAGTTGGTGCCCGCCCCGGTCAACGTGGTCGTGGCGGTAGTCGAGACGCCGGTCCCCGAGCCATGGAACACGTAGGCACGGCCGGTGTCGGTCGAAGAGTAGGCGTACGAACCAACCAATACATCGTCGTAGCCGTCGTCGTTCACGTCGCCCGCGCCGGAGACCGCGTAACCGAAGTAGTCGGAGGAGGTCTCGCCGGTGAGCGTGGTGGTGGAAAACTCGGCGAGGCCGTCGACGGTGCCGTGGTAAACGAAGGCCAGCCCCGTATTTCCGCCGTAGCCGGAGGCGCCGACGATCACGTCGCCGAAGCCATCGGCGTTGACGTCGCCCGCGGACGAGACGGAGATGCCGAGGTTGTCGTCGGAGCTGCCGGAGAACGTGGTGGTAGCGGTCGAGATCCCCGACGAGGAGCCGTGGTAGAGGTAGGCCCGGCCCAGGCTGGAGCTGTAGCCGTAGGCGCCGACGATCAGGTCGTCGTAGCCGTCGTTGTTGACGTCACCCGCCCCGGCGAGCGCATTGCCAAGGTAGTTGCCGGTGGACTCCGACGTGAGTGTCGTTGTCACGGTCGAGCTGATGCCCGATGCCGAGCCCATGTAGACATAGGTGTAGCTGGTGGTCGTGGACGTACCTTCGGAGCCGACCGCGACGTCGGGGTAGCTGTCGCCGTTCAGATCGCCGACACCGGACACCTTCTTCGCGTACTGCGTTGTCGAGCCGTTCAGTTGGGTGGTAACCGTGGGCTCCACGCCGGTGCTGGACCCGTGGTAGACGTAGGCGCGGCCGTTGGTGCTGTAGCCGTAGGCCCCGATCAGCACGTCATCGTAGCCATCCTGATCGACGTCGCCAGGGGCCGAGACACTCAACCCGAAGAAGTCGTTGGAGGCCTCGCCTACCAGCGTCTGGCTGGCGACGCTGGCGACACCCGTCGCTGCGCCGTGGTGGATGAACACCTGGCCCTTGCTGGAGGAGTACGCGGGTGAGCCGATCGCGACGTCGTCGAAGCCATCGTCGTTCACGTCCCCCAAGCCTGCGACCGAGTAGCCGAACTGGACGTTGGTCGTGGAGCCGGTGAGGGTCGCCGTCGCCGTCGAGCTGACACCCCCAATCGAACCAAGGTAGACATACGCGCGCCCGGTGGACGTGGTGTAACCATAGGCCCCGACGATGACATCGTCGAAGCCGTCCTTGTTGACATCTCCGGCCGAATCGACAGACAGCCCAAAGTAGTTGTTCGAGGCGGCCCCAGACAGCGTGGCCCGGGCGGTGGGCACAAGGCCGAAGCCAGACCCGTGGTAGACGTAGGCCCGGCCGGTGTTGGAGCTGTAGCCATCGGCGCCGATGATGACATCGTCGAAGCCGTCCTGGTCCACGTCGCCCGCTGCGGCGAGGCTCCGGCCGAAGAAGTAGCTGGTGCCAGCGCCGTCGATGGTCGTCGCGGCGGTCGTCGAGACGCCGTCGGCCGAACCCTGGTAGAGGTAGACCCGACCGGTCGAGGTGTCGTAGGACGGAGCGCCGACCAGCACATCGTCGTAGCCATCCCCGTTCACATCCCCGGCGCCGCTGACAGAGGCACCGAGCGGGCTCACGCCCGAAGCGCCGTCGATCGTCCATGTCGCCGTGGTGTACATCGGGTCGATCTCGATGGGGTAGCGGGCGCCTTCGTCGTTCACGACGATGCGGTAGCCGCCGCGGACATGCTCAAACTTCGCGGAAAGCTCGACGCCGTCGGCATCGAAGGCCACGAGTGCGTTCACCGTGAGCATGTCGCCCGTCGTGCCGTGCAGCCACAGCTCGTCGCCCGCCACGATCACGTCGGCGCCGTCCACGCCGAGCTCAAGGGCCAACGGGCCCTCCCCATCTGGGGCTGCGGCCACGGTCCAGCCCTGCTCGAAGCCCTCGGGGCGGCTGACCCACCACTCGGTCAGGCCCTCGCTCGGGAACTCAAGCTGACGTACACAGTCGCCCGACGGCTCTGTCATGCCCTGGATGCAGTCGCCGAGCGCGGGGAGCCCCGCCGAGATCTCGATGACATCGCCCTTGCGCCCGAGCCCGGTGGCGCGGATGGAGAACGTGTCGTTCGCCGTCTGCAAGTGGGCGCCGTCGGCGTTGAAGGTTGCCAGCAGGCCAAGCTCAGGCACCTCGGCGTGAAAACCCCCGCCGGACGGGATGAACGCGTGCGAGGCATCCGTGACGCGGGCCTGGACCTGCGCCATCCAGTCGTCCGGGGCGGCTACCGAACTCTCCGCGGGGGAGGCGGAGAGCAGCGCAGTGTCAGCCTCCGGCGCGCAGGAGGTGAGCGACAGGATGCCGACGAGCGTGAGGAGGGCGTGGCGATGCATGGAGGTCACCTGGAGGCGGCGCAGTCTACCACGGGGTCGGGCGGGTGGAAGCGGGATGACGCGCAGCCAAGACCCTCGCCTTTCACCAGCGGCTGGAGAACGCCCAACGCCGAGCTCAGATTCGGCTTCAACGCGTCGGTCAGCTTCGCGCATCTCGAGGTCGCGACGTGCGCGTTGCCGACATGGAGTGGGGCCGAGGCCCTCCGATTCGTCCTCGACACGTTCCCTACGGTGCCGGAACGGGACGACCTGGAGCTCCGCTATGCGGACGTGCTCCAGACGGCGGAGCAGGTGGAGCGCCGGAGCGAGCGCGAAAATGCCCGCCGTCTCCAAGAGGCGACCGAGACCGAACACAACTGAGCCCCTCCTAATTGTTACATGGTTGGGCGGCTCCCGCGGATCCGCTGGGCCCCGGTCGGGCCGCATGACGCCGCTGCACATCGGCGCCGGCCCGCCCACTCACCTCCGCACGTTCAAGGCCATGGTGTCGCGGTACCACGTCGTCGGCAAGCTCATCGAGGATCCGATGATCGACGCCTGGCTCGGCGCCAGAGAGATACCGACGTTGACCCGATGAGCGGGTTCACCGCGCGTCGGAGCCCAGCGGCGTCCCCGCCTACTCCACCCCGGGGGGGGCCGAGGGCGCGGCAGAGCACGCCTGACACCCAGCAATCGGCGGCGGTGAGCGCGTCGCCCGCGGGGCTCGCCGCCCCGGCGACGAACAAGATGCTGTCGGTCGGAGCCGAGTAGTTCCCGCCATCCATCCGCTCACGCGCGCACGGCGGCACCCTCACCCCCACCACCGCCTCTCCCCCACCCCCAGCTCCACCACCGCCCTCCCCCCCCGCACCACCACTCTCCCCTCCGCCACCTGCCGCAACGCCTGCACCAGCAACTTGTGCTCCAGCGGCAGGATCCTGGCCGCCAGGCTCTCCTCCGTATCGTCCGCCTTCACCGCGACGCTCCCCTGTGCCAGAATCGGTCCTGTGTCTACGCCCGCGTCCACGAGGTGCACCGTCGCCCCGGCTTGCACCACCCCGTACTCGATGGCCTGGCGCACGCCATGCATCCCTGGAAACGCCGGCAGCAACGCCGGATGCACGTTCAAAACCGGCCACCCCCCCAAGAAACCCGCCCCAACCACCCGCATGAACCCCGCGAGACACACGATGTCCACCCCGTCCGCCTCCAGCACTGCGCGAAGCTCGGCATCGTACGCGGCACGTTCCTTCCCCCGGTGGGAGATCACGGTGGTCGGCACCCCCGCCGCCGCCGCCCGCTCCAACGCGTACACCCCCGGGATGTTGGAGATCACACGCACGACCCTCGCCGGGAACTCCCCAACACAGGCGTCCAACAACGCCTGCAGGTTCGATCCGCGCCCGCTGACGAGGACGCCGACGCGTTTCGGGTTCACGGGGTCTTCACCGGGGCGTTGAATATCGCCTGGGAGCCCTCATCCGCCGCCGAGTACGGCGGCACCTTCTCCCGGAGGGAGAAGGGGAAGACCGGAGCCGGCCGGAGGGAGAAGGGGAAGACCGGAGCCGGCCGGAGGGAGAAGGGGAAAACCGGAGGCTCACTCAACCCGACACTCGCCTGCGGCGTCCGCCACCGTCTCCCCGACGATGAAGCCACCAAGCTCGCTCGCCACCGCCTCAGCCCCGGCCTGGCGGACGGTCAGCACCATCCCGAGCCCGGCGTTGAACGTCCGCCACAGCTCGGCGTCGCTCAAACTCCCGCGGGCCCGAAGCAGGTCCCACACCGGCGCCATCGGCCACGACCCCTTGCGCATCACGGCCCCGATCCCCGGCGGGAACATCCGCGGCACGTTGCCCGTGAACCCCCCGCCGGTGATGTGCGCGGCCCCGAGCATCCGATCCGCGGCGTGCAAGGCCAACAGCTCCTTCACGTAGATCCGGGTCGGCTCCAAGAGCACCGCGCCCAACGGGCGGCCGCATCCGTGCTCCTGGTTCAGGTCGAGCCCATCGACCAGCTTCCGAATCAGCGAATACCCATTCGCGTGCGGCCCGCTCGACGGCAAACCCACCAACACATCGCCCGGCGCGATCCGGCTCGGGTCGATGATCCGCTCGCGCTCGACCGCGCCAACGCAGAACCCCGCGAGGTCGTAGTGACCTGGGGCATACATCCCCGGCATCTCCGCGGTCTCGCCGCCGATGAGCGCGCACCCCGCCAGGCGGCACCCTGCCGCGATGCCCGCCACCACGATCTCCGCCTCGGCGGGCTTGAGCTTGCCCGTGGCGAAGTAGTCGAGGAAGAACAGGGGCTCGGCTCCACACACCACCACGTCGTTGACACACATGGCGACGAGGTCCTGGCCGATGCCGTCGTGCTTGTCCAACTGTTGGGCGAGGAGCAGCTTGGTGCCCACGCCGTCCGTCCCGCTCACCAGCACCGGATCCCGATACCGGCCCATGAGCGAAAAGAGCCCACCGAAGCCACCGATGTCCCCGATCACCCCCGGTCGGTAGGTGGAGCGCACATGGCGCCCGATGCGGTCCACGACCTCGTCGCCCGCCTCGATGTCCACGCCTGCGTCGCGGTAGGCGTCGCGCTCGGTGCTCACGGTGCGGAGCCGTCCGAGCCGTCGGAGTTCGGGGTCACGCCGTCCAGGATGTACGATGCCGAGCGCACGGCGTGGTGATCTTCGGCCTGCACGGCGAACTCGTAGCGGGTGCTGTACGCGAGCGTGGTGCCGGTGACGGCGGGCTTCAGCGTCAGGCCCGCGGTGAACTTGGCGCACTCCACGGCATCCTCGAACAGGTAGTACGGTGCGGAGAAAGGCGGCTCGCCCGAGGTATCGACCGTGCCATCCACGCTCTCGTCGAACCACACGTACATGCCGAGGATGTCAAGATCGCCGTCGTCATCGCTCACGTCCATCTCGATGCCGATGGTCGGAAAGGTCCCATTGTCGAAGGTCTCGAGCCCGCCGTTGGAGATGACGAGGGTGGTGATCACCGGGGCGTTCAGGTTGCAGCCCGCGGTGTCGTCGGTCGCGAGAGGGGGCGGGGAGTCGGTGTCTTCGACGGACTTGCCGTCGCAGGCGAGGAGGAGGGCGAAGGGGAGGAGGGCGAGGCGCACGACGACTCCGGGAGGGTGGGCACCTTAGCATGGGGGCGGCTCGCCGGGGAGCACGGCTCGCCTGGGGGCGTGCCGCTGACGTTGCGGGCGGACCCCCAGGAGCCCAGCGGGATTGCTCGGCCGTTTCACCGCCAGCCTGGCACCCCGAAGGGGAGGACCCAGGCCGCCCACGCATGTAACAAAACTGAGGGGTGCGTAATTGTGCTATCGCTTCCCCCCGCGGATCCTTGATACGCCCGCCCCGTGGTCAACACCCCCACCTCGCCCCGCAGGCTCTACCGCGCGCTTCGCGATCAACTTGGCAGTTTGCGACGGGTGTATGCCCGCGGCAACCGGGTGGTCCGCCGCGACGACTTTGCCGAGCACCAGGAGACCGTGCTGCTGCTCCACGGCTTCTTCCAGACGCGCAACGTCTGGGAGATCATGGAGGACCGCCTGCGGTACGACGGCTTTGGGGTGTTCAGCTTTGATCTCGGCGGGCTCTTCGGCACGCTCAACACGGCCCGGCCCGGCGATCTTGCCGCGTCGATCGCCGAGAAGGTCGAGCGCATCTGCAATCGGTCGGGCCTGCAGAAGTTCCACATCGTCGGGCACTCCAAGGGCGGGTTGATCGCCCGCGAGTACGTTCAACGCCACGGGGGGGCCGAGCGCGTGAAGTCCATCGTGACGCTCGGCACGCCCCACCACGGCACGCCCACCGCCGCGATTGCCGTCGGGCTCATGGGCGCCGGCTTGCTCTCCCGGAGCCCGTACGACCTGCTGCCCGACTCGGCGTTCGTCCGCCGCGTCCGAAGCGATCAGTTCCCCGCGACGATCCCCATCACCAGCATCTACTCGCGCCACGATCTGGTCTGTCCCTGGTGGGCGAGCGTGCTCATCCCGAGGGCCGGCGAGACGTCGATGCAGAACGTTCCT
>CANKTH010000188.1 GCA_947486185.1 Deltaproteobacteria bacterium | reverse complement strand
TCGGTGTCGAGCCCCAGTCCGTTGGTGGTGAGCTGGATCTGGAGCTCCCGCCCCGCTCGGGCGGGATGGTTGCTGACATACTCGATGAGCTCTCGGACGCGGTCCCAACGTCGGGTCGGCTCCCCGCCGAAGAGCTGCAGGCTCAGACGGGGCTTGGGGCTGGTCATCAGGAGATCGACGGCCAACCTGGCGGTCTCTCGGTCGAGATCACCGCGGGGCGGCCCACGCGAGCTCGGGTCGGACGGCGTGGCAGGCTCGCCGAAACCCTCCTCGGTCAGCGCCTCGAAACAGTAGCTGCAACGGAGCTCACAGCTCCGTGTCAGCATCATCATCAGCCGGTCGGTGCTCCCGTTCTCGCCGGTCTGGGCGCTGTCAGCCCGAAGCAACTGCTCGAGGCGCGCGTGGCGCTGCGCCAGGCTTGGCAGTCTCATCGTACCGCGCCGGCCCCGGACCCATCGGTTTGGCCGACCCCACGATCGGAGCGCCACCAGCGGAGAAAGTCGCTCATGACCGCGCCCACCTTGAGGTTGTTCGCCGTCATAGCGGCGGGGTAGCTCCACGCCATGAGCTCGGTATTGGAGGGCGCGTCCATCCAATAGCGGTCGAAGTGTAACAAGTCATCGAGATGACCGCGCCGAAACCGTGCTTTATGTTCGGTCTCGTGGAGGAAGGCGTTGCCGCCATACACGCTGCCGTCCCAATCCACCGTGATCTCGCCGTTGAGGCGCACGGGCATCGGCGGGTTCTCGGCGTTGACCAGTACCACCTCCGGTCGCCGACGCAGCTCGCCCGCCAGACGGAAGAGCTGAGCCGCGAGCACCTGCCGGTGCGCCGGACTCCACATCTTCCCGAGCGCAAAGTTGATTTGTACCCGCAAGAAGCCAAGATCCACGATGTGGAGGTAGTTGTCGGCGACACGGTCCACGTGTTCCGGATGAACCACCATGATCACGTCATACGCAAGGCCAGACTCCAGGATCTCCCTCGCTCTCGGTGCGATACCCAGCGCGTAGGAGTCCTGACCCGGGCGCGCCGCGGGGCGGAAACGACGCTGGGTGTCCGGGGCGCCGTCGAGCGAGAGCTCCAGCTTGACCGGGTAACCACGCAAGAAATCCAGTTTCTCCCCGTCGAGTGAGTATCCGTTGGACGAGAGCACAAAGTCGAGCCTTCGCCCGAGCACGCCGGCCCTCGCGTGCGCCCAGGCGATGCCGTCGCGCACGAGGCCCCACTCCAGCAGGGCCTCTCCGCCGAAAAACTGTAGAGTCAGCTCCTTTCTCTCGCTGGAGCATAACAAATCCACCGCCCGCCGCAGGGTGGCGCTGTCCATCACGCGGCCGTCCTGCTTCGGAATATAGCAGTAGTTACAACGCAACTCACACTGCCACGTTGGGATCACCACGAGGCGCGTCACCCCGCCCATCGCGTAGCGTTGGTAGGCCGGGAGCCAGGTCTCGGTGGGGCCGAGCACCTCGTCGCAGCGGCGTTTCAGGGCGTCGGCCTGGATCCCAGCGGCCGCCGCCAGCGGCTCACCCGGCCCCCGCGACGCGGGGCTCCGGTCGGCGCGGCGCGCGAGATCAAGAAGCTCAAAAAGACGCCGTCGATGACGATCATCCACCAGACGGGACGCATACTCCACCTCAGGATCTCGACCGTCGGCCCAGGCCTCCACCAGCCGGCGCTGCAGCCGGCTGAAGGTGCCGGCATAACGCTGCTCGTCGGTGAACAGCTGCTCGTCCACGAAGGTACGAACGAGCGGATCCCGAGGTTGATCATGGTCGATGAGCGGGTAGTCGAATTCGGGATGCCCCGCGACGGCCAGATGGTCACGGGTCACGAAGGCTCCGTGATCTCCCGCCCGCACAAGGCGGCGCCACGACGCGCTGGTCGCATAGCTGACCAGGCGAGGAACGACGGGAAAGCGAATATGAAACCAGCGGGGAAACAAGGTCTTCAGGCGGACGACCTCGTCGAGGCCATCGACCAGATCCGTGAAGCGTGTGTCCCGGTTGCTCAGGATGAAGTAGGCGTCGTGGTGAATCTCGCGCTCGGCGAGTCGGGCGACCACGAGCCGGAGCTCGGCCCGGTGATAACCCTTCCCCAACCGTGTCAGTTCGGCGTCGCAGAAGGCCTCGACCCCGATCTGGAGATAGCTCGACCAGCCGCGGCTACGGTGGTCCGCGACAAAGTCACGGTCACGCAGCGGTCGGGAGCTGTCATCAAAACACTCAGGCCGAATGCTGTCGAGCAGCTCCCGGTCCAGCTCGGGCGGCGACCTCCCGGGCAGACACAGGTCCGCCACCGATACCTGGGCTGAGGCCAAGCGAAAGGGCGTATGGAGGAGCGCCCTGAAGAAGCTCGCCGCCCGCGCCCGATCGCAGGCAAAGTCATCATCCGACAGATGGACCCGCCTGGAGTTACGCGGCGGATGCTCACCGAAGAGCTCACGGATACGTTGGTCGTACCGGCCGAGAAGCTCGATCAGGCCGCCGGATGAGCGCGCCTGATAACGCTCCCGCCCCAGGATCGAGCAGAAGGTACAACGGTGTACGCAGCCGCGCGACGTAGCGAGCTCCAGACCGGCGCTGAAGTGCACGGGGCGGAGGAGGCCAAGATCGAGCTCCACCCTATCGAGATCCGGCACCTCGACGACCGCCGCCGGATTGCCGGCCACGAGCCACTGACCCGCCGGATCCACCGCCCAGAGGCCGTCCAGCCCCATCAGCGCCTGCCGCTGGGCCACGCTGAACGGTAGGTCTATCGAGGCCTTTTCGCCCAGGATCCTGGCGAGGGCAGGCACGAAGACCTCACCTGCGCCTCGACAGACAAAACTGACGTCGGGCAGATGGGCGGCGACCACATCGGGCGTGAGCGTCGGCATGACCCCGCCAACCGCGACATGGGCTCGGCAGCCCAACTGTCGTAGATTGGCGATCAGGTTCTTGACACCCTCCCAGTAGCCTTCCAGGAGCGTGATACAGACAAGCTCCACGGGCCCCGACACGAACGCGTCGCTCAGCGACTCCAGGCCCGTGACCCCGCGTTGTGTGCCGATGATCGCCATCTTCACGCGCGCAAACACCGGCTCGCTACCGACCTGGCGCAGCGCCGAGGCGATGTGGAGCACACCCTGCGCCAACTCGGCGTCATTGTGCGGAAGATCGGCGTTCATCAACGATTCGAAAAAGAGCACACGGCGTACGGGAAACTCCGGGAGTTCGCCGACTGCCGGGGCTGAGCCCGGAGCCAACGGGAGGGCCCGCAACGCCTCGACGAGCTGGTAACGGGTACCACCTTCGCCACCCGCGGCGCTCCCGTTGACGAGGCACCGCCCGTGGCCAGCGGGAACCGCCAGCGCGCCCTCGGGCACCAACGTCAGCGTGGTACCGTCGGGCATTCCCGCCTCTCCGGCGGCGCACAGCACCCGCAGCGCGGTCGCCCTGGGGAAGCGATGAGGGTTGTGGAGCTGGAGGCGCCCCGGATGACCGTGGTGGCGCACGGACAGCACCTGCCCATCGCCCGCTATCACCCGACGACCGACCGGCACCGCGTTGGCGTCAGGCTCGATCACGTAGGTCCAACCACGGTCCGGAGGGCGCATCGTGGGAGGCTTAATCAACTTCATCCACCGTCGAAGAGCCGGCGCAGGATCACCGACATCGCCTCGATCTTCCTCGGTCCCCTCCCCTCGCCTTCGGGGAGACGCGCACCGAGCCCCGTGGCGCGTGCTTCGAGGCCCCCGACGGGCCCCGGCCGGATCACCGCAAGCAAGCCGCGTAAGTCGACGTGTTCAGTCACCGTGAATCCCAAGGCGCGCAGGCGGGCGGCGCAGGCCGGGCCCCAGGTGGTCCACGCGGCGTCGGCGGGCGCCCAACGGGACCACGCTTCGCGGCACGCCGCGAGATCCCCATCGACCTCCCGCTTCTCGATGTCAAAGCCGAAGTTCTGGAACGCGGATTCCGGGAGACCGGGCGGCGGGCGGACACGGTACCGAAACTCGGGGCCCCCTGCCTGCCGGCGCGCGCAGAGCTGCAGGAGGATCGGCGCCCCGTCGGGCGCCAGCGTGGTCGTCGCCGAGACCAGAAGAAGATGAGGGTAAAGGGTGCGTAGTCGAGATAGCGCCGCGCGGCGGCCGTCCCGCGGCGTATGCCGTGAGGGGCGCCGTTTGTCCTGGCTGAACGCGAGCTGACGATCGACCATGAGGTTGAAAACACGCCGGAGAGGCTCAAAACGGCCAGGAGCGGCCTCAAGGAGCTCCAAGGTGGTCGCGACCGCTTCCAGCGTCGACAGGCACGCGGGCGCGGGCTCACGGCGGATCCGGTAGTTGCTCGGCGCTGCTGGAGTGAACGTGACCCGCGGGAGGCGGCGCAGGCTGGGCGAACGTTCGAGGAGTTTCCTGGCGTTATCCCACGTTCCGTCCACCACGACGAGGTGACGGGGCTGAGCGGGCAGCTCCTTCACATCGACACTGCCGGGACCCGGAAACAGGAGCCACGTACCCGGATCTTCGGCGATGCGAGCGAACTCGGGTGAGCGCTCCGGCTCGAGCCCTACCAACAGCACCGAGTTTGGGAGCATGAGGTGGGCGAGGCGGGCGGTGCCGATAGGCACCCGCGCCTCCCGGGGATGCTGTACGAGGACCACTCGGATCGCACTTGGAACCTCGACAAGGTCGGCGCACAAGCACACGCCGCCGGCGCGCCGGCATCGGAGACAGTAGGGGCGAAAGCTCTCGGTCACGCGGCAAGGTAGCCCCGGCGGGACACCCGCGCTCCGCCTTTTCCCAGGCAGCCCGCCCGCCGGTCCGTCAGCTCCGCACCCCAAGACCGGCGGGCCCACGCGCGCCGACCTGAGGAGCGAGCTTGACCGACCATCGTTGGCGTCTCTTCGTGAGCAGCGGGGTGACTCAGGTGATCCTGGACAGCGCAGAAGATCTGCGCGCACTGCCCTCGCTCGACCTCAAGCTCTGGGTGGCGCTGGCCTGGCCTTATCTTTTCGCGCTCCTCCTCACCGTCACTGCCGGCGGAGCCACCTGGTACGTCGTCACACAGAACAGCCTCATGCCCTGATCGTGCACCCACGGCCTCTCTCTCCGGCACCTCTCCGCGCTCCCGCTCGCGCATCGTCAGGTTTCAACCCAGGGAACGCCCTGGTGGCGTCCACTCCCCTCAGGGCTGCCAGAGCACGCCGTCGCTGGTCTCCACCACCTCGCAGGCCGCCGTCACCGAGAAGGGGGTAAAAACCACCGTCATGTTGCACATCTCGTCGGCTGCAGTCAGACCGTACTCGACGAGCTGATCAGCCGGGTTGGTCCAGGTGCAGGCCCACTCGAAGCCCTGCCCCGCCGGCACAACCAGTGGAGCCTCATACTGGGTTATCATCGGATTGTGCCAGTCATCGTTCTCGTAGAACACCGGCCCGGTCTCGATCCCGTCGAACGGGGCGATGGTGAACGCGACCCCGAGCGCGTGGGTGTGTGAGGCGAGGAAGAGCACCTCGACATCCTCATTCATCACGCAGCGGGACCACTCAGTGTGGGTGCTGCTGGGGGGAACGTTGATGTGTTCATCCCGCACGCTGCCTCCCCAGATGCCGTCCACGACCTCCTCGGACGGGATGGTCCAGCCGTTGATCCTGGAATAAAGCTCCACATCCTCGGCGCTGGTGTTGACGTAGTGGATCTCGTGCACGACCGTGAGGTCACCCGGGAGCTGGGCGGCGACGCCCTCTGGGAGCTGCATCACGCCCTCGGCGTCCCCCTGAGCGCCAAAAAACATGATCTGGTTCTTCATCAGGCTGGCCTGGTACAGGCTGTCGCATTCGTAGGTTCCCGGTACCAGATCCGTGCCAAAGCTCGTCGTGGTGGACAGCGTGAGGTGGTGGGTACCAGGGTTCTGTTGGTACTCCACCCGGTTTACATTGGCAACCTCAGACGTGGGGAGCTTGTACACTTCGCATGCCCAGACCTCCGAGTAGGCGGGGGCGGTCGTGAACATGTCGATCTGAAAACCCTCCCCGGCTTGCGGCGGGGCGAGCGGCTCGACGGCATCGGCTTCGGGCTGGGGCGTCGGCTTCGCGCTCTCCGCGCAGGCGAGGAGGAGGAGGAACATCGGACCCCTGGGCTCGCGGGCGGGCTAACGCGCGGGCGGCGCCGACGCAACCTCCGGCGGTGTCGCCATACGTACGAGCCGGAAGCCCTCGCCGTCTCGTAGGAGCGTATCGCGCCACTCGGCACCCTCGTGCCGGTAACGCACCTGAAAGCCCCGGATCTCCCCGCGCACGAGCAGCTCGGCAGCCGCGCGCAGTCCGGCATCACCGAGCGGGGCGAAGGTGCGAGCGCCCCCCTTCACCAACACCTCTTCGATCTGCGTGAACGCCTCCAAGTCCTCCAGCAGCGCGGCCAGGGTCGCCGCGTCTATCTTCGCCGCGTGGAGCTCCGGCAGCGGCGGCTTCTGCTCCGCGTCGTTCATCGGGGCACCAGCAGGATCGCGCCGCCCGGCGCGGGGCAGGCCAGCGCACAGTCGCCGCATCCGGTACATCGGACCGGATCGATCACGACTCGCCGCCCATCCACCCGGATGGCGCCGGGCGTCGGGCAGCGCTCGACGCAGGTGGCGCAAAAGTCGGCTCCCCGGTTGAGGCATGAGAAGGTCTGGACCGTCGCCAGCTTTTCTTCCGAACGTCCCCTGGCCGCGTGCACCCAGTCTCGGGTGTCAGGCTGGGTCAGGACCAGCCGCGCGCTCGGTGGCGGAGCGGGATCGGGCTCGGCGAGGCCGAAAGAAAAGAACGCGCGGCGCGAGATCATGGCGAGACCTGGAGCGGCAGCGCAGCGGTATGACACTGCTCGCAGCTCTCCCGCCAGGGGTGACCTGCGCGCAGCGCATCGCGCCCGTTCACGCCGTGACAACTGTCGCATTCCTCGCGCATCCAGG
>CANKTH010000187.1 GCA_947486185.1 Deltaproteobacteria bacterium | reverse complement strand
CTTTCGATGGATCCCAACGATCGGGAGGGCCTCCCTTTCGATGGATCCCAACGATCGGGAGGGCCTCCCTTTGGATGGATCCCGACGATCTTGCCCTGACCGGCTAAACGGTCGAATGCCCCGACTCCCGCAGCTCCCTTGGTTCGTGCTCCTCCTCGGCTGCGTCCGCGAGGGGCCCGCCGCGCCCTCCTGGTCCGCGACCGTTCAAGCTCGAATCGCCGCCGACCAGAGCGCGATTCACGCTCGCGAAGATCGATTTTTCGCCGATCTCCCGGCAGCGGATCAGCGGGTGGAGTTTTCCGCAAGCGGTGCGTCCCTGGGCGGGATCACCCTGCGCACCACCGGGTGGGGCAGCTCCGACAGCGTGCGCACGCTCGCGTCCGTCGCCCCTCGCTTTGGCGCCTGCACCGAAGCGCTGAACCCCGCCGGCGACTGCATCCGGCGCCTCGAATACCGGCACGTTGGCCTGACCGAGTGGTGGGTTGGCCTTGGTGAGGGGGTCGAGCAGGGCTGGACCGTCGGGGAGGCAGAAGGCGACGAGGTCGTCGTGACTGTGCAGGTCGGTGGCGCGGAGATCCGCAAGGATTCCGCAGGCACCTTCCTGACAGACGGGCGGGGTCGGGAATGGCGCGTTGGGAGCGTGCGCGCCTGGGACGCCGATGGGGACGCCCTCGTCGCGACGTTGACCGCGAGCGCGGACACGCTGGAGATCCAAGTGAACACCGCCGGCGCCACGTTCCCCGTGACCATCGATCCGGTCTACACCACCGCGGCCTGGAGCGTTTCGGGTGACGCCGGCACGGCCCCGCTCGCGGAGGAGCTCGCCAACGCGGGGGACGTCAACGGCGACGGGTTTGATGACCTGCTGGTCGCTCGGTACGCCGATGATCGCGATGGCGCGGTCTATGTTTATTTCGGGTCTGCCACCGGGGTGGGGGAGACCGCCGACCAGACGCTGACCTCCGCAGGAGGATTTGGGTATGCGCTGGATAGCGCCGGGGACGTGAACGGGGACGGGTTTGGAGACGTCGTGATCGGCGCCCCGAGCATGGGAGATGCGGGTCAGGCGATGGTGTACCTGGGCTCAGCCGCAGGCCTCGGATCGCCGCTGACCATCGAGGGGGAATCGTCCGGCTACAGCTTCGGAATTGGGGTTGCGGGAGCGGGGGACCTCAACGCCGATGGCTATGATGACGTGCTCGTCGGCGCCTACGCTGGTCTGGCGTACGTGTTCTATGGCTCCGCATCGGGGGTGAATACGACGGGGGAGATCGTCGTGACGGGCGACTACACCGACGGGTTTCTCGACACCTTGGATGGCGCGGGCGACGTCAACGCGGATGGCTATGATGACGTGGTGGTGGGCTTCCCCGGGCGCGGCACCGGTGCCGAGGTGCAGGTTTTCGCCGGTGGGGCGACCGGCCTCGGGTCCACGCCGATGGTGACACTCACCGATGCGTCGGTGGATTCGTTTGGGGACGGGGTTTGGGGGGCGGGGGACCTGGACGGGGACGGGATTGATGACATCCTCGTCCGCGCGGCGGACTGCATCGGGAACGCGGATTGCGTCAGCCTGTACCCCGGCTCGGCCAGCGGCCCGAGCTCGGCGGCGTTCACGCTGGAAACTGGCGGGACCGACGACGACGGGTTCGGGCAGGCGGTCGGCGCGGCGGACTTCAACAACGACGGCTATATGGACCTCGCGATCAGCGACGACCAAGGCGGGGTGTTCGTGTACCGCGGCTACGGTGCAGGCGTCTTTCTGAACATCCTACTCCACGGCGACGACGCCGATGCATTCGGCGACGCCCTCGTTGCCGGGGGCGATTTCGACGCCGATGGCGACGCTGATCTGGTCGTCGGCGCGGTCGCATTTGCGGGCGAGGCCGGTCGCGCGTATGTCTACGACGACATACTGGGAACGCAGACGCCCTATACGATCACGGGCGAGTCCGAATCCTTGGGTTGGTCGGTTTCGGGGGCCGGGGACGTGAACGGGGACGGATTCGAGGATGTGTTGGTGGGTTCACCCGGCTGGTCTGCCAACACAGGAAAGGCCTATCTCTACGCTGGCTCCGCGTCCGGGCTGGCGACGAGCGCAACGTCTACCTTGACGGGCGTCGGCGAGGAGACCTATTTCGGCGCCGCCGTCGCGGGTGCCGGGGACGTGAACGGGGATGGGTTTGCAGACGTGGTCGTTGGTGCCTACACCGGATCCGACGATTTGGGTCATGCCTACCTTTTCGTCGGCAGCGCAACCGGTCTCTCGGAGCCGGCGTGGGATGACCTCGACGGCGCCTTCCCCTTCGCCTATGCCGTCGCCGGCGGTGGCGACATCAACGGCGATGGCTACGACGACGTGCTGATCGGCGCCGGCGGAAATGGGTACGGGGCCGTCCCCCAGGGGCTCGTCTACCTCGGCGGGGCGACGGCCCTCACGCTGGATGGCACGTACGACATCGGGGCGGACAGCCAGGCGACGGTTGCGGTCGCGGGCGCTGCCGACATCAACGCGGATGGCTACGCGGACGCCGCGTTCGGAGCGGGCGGGCTCGTGGCCGGGGACGTGCCGGGGACCGCGGTCGTCTACTTCGGCAGCAGCTCGGGCCTGACGGGTCCGACCGCGCTGGTGAACACCGAAGGCCGGGATGCGTTCGGGGCTGCGCTCTCGGCGGGCGACCTCAACGGGGACGGCTACGGGGACGTCATCGTCGGAGCGCCCGGGGACGACGTCGTGTACGTGCACGCGGGGAGCCCCTCGGGGGTAGACGCGATGGCCACCGGCTCCGTCAGCGGTTCCTCCTTGTCCGCGCGGTCCGCCGGCGACCTCAACAACGACGGCTACGACGACGTGATCGTCGGTGGCGACGGCGAGGCCTACCTCTACGCCGGCTCCGCGACCGGCCTCGAAACGACCCCGGTGACGACACTCACGGGCGACGCTGACTTCGGGGCATCCGTCGCCGGTGCGGGCGACGTAAACGGCGATGGCTACGACGACGTCGTCATCGGCGCCCCCGAAGCCAACGATCACGGCGGGCAGGCGCTCCTCTACCTGGGCTACGCCACCGACGCGGACGCCGATCTGGTGGATGTCGCCTTCGATTGCGACGACGCGGACGCCTCCATCGGCGCCCCATCCACCCGGTACGCAGACGCCGATGGCGACGGTTTTGGCGATCCGGCGAGCCCCTCCAGCGTTTGCCCCTCGGACCCCGGCTATGTCGATGATGCCACCGATTGTGACGACACCAACGCCACGATCAACGCCAACACCCTCTGGTACGCGGACTCAGACGGCGACAGCTTCGGCGACGGTACCGTGACGGTCACCTCCTGCGAGGTGCCCGCGGGCTATGTCTCTGACACCACCGACTGTGATGACACCCTCGCGACCGTAAACCCCGGCGCCGATGAGCTTTGCGACGAGATCGACAACAATTGCGACGGGCTCGCCGATGACGCCACGGCCGCCGATCCGACCACCTGGCACGTTGACGCCGACGGCGATGGGTATGGCGACGCGGCTTTCCCCCTCACCCAATGCGATCGCCCCGAAGGCTACGTCTCCGGTGACACCGACTGCGATGACACCAACCCCGACGCCTACCCCGGTGCCACCGAGATGTGCGACTTCGTCGATAATAACTGCGACGGCTTGGTCGACGATCCCACGTCCGCGGACGCCCAAACGTTCTACCACGATTTTGACCTCGACACGTTCGGCGACGCCAACAATACGACCCAAGCCTGTTCTCTCCCAGACGGCTACGTCACGGACAACACGGATTGTGCCCCCTACGATGCCAGCATTGGTGGACCCACGGTACGGTACCGAGACTACGACCGTGACACCTACGGGGATGTGCTCTACTCCGACGTCCTGTGCCCCTACGTGGTCGATCACGTCGCGGATTCGAGCGACTGCAATGATTACGATGCGGATGTTCACCCCGGGGCGACGGAAACCCCCGACGACGGCGTGGATTCGGACTGTGACGGCGAGGGGGAGGATACGGCCGGGGACACCGACACGGATACGGACGCCGACGACACCTCCCCCACCGACGCTGAGGACACCGGCGAGACCGGCGCGGACAAAGGCTGCAGTTGTGCGACCGAGGACCCCGGCGCCGCTTGGGGCGTGCTCGTGCCGCTCGTGGCGCTGGCCCGGAGACGGGCTTCTCGCCGTTGAACCCCTGGGTTCGTCGGTCCTTCGCCCTGGCGTTGCCCATCGTTGTGTTGGGCATCGCCGAGCTCTGGCTGCGAAGCTCCCCTGGGGTCTCGCAATTGCTTTTCCCTTGGGAGCGCCAGGCGCCGTTGACGACGGATCCGATGGCCTCGCGGCAGGACGGCCCCTACCGGTGGGAGCTCCAAGAGGGTTCGAACGGTTTTCGCGTCGTCGCCCCGGTGCCGGGTGCCACCCGGAGTTTTCTGCTCGCTGGGGATTCCTGGGCTTGGGGGTATGGGGTGTCACAGGGGAAGACCCTCGCAGATCGGCTGGCGGTGCACCTGAGCGAGGCGTTGGGTACCCCCGTACAAGTTTGGAGCTCGGGGCGGCCCGGCACGCACGCGTTGGAGATCGTGAAGTACGCGAACCTGGCGTTGCGGGAGCACCCGGAGGTCGAGGGCGTGCTCGTGATCCAGCCGCACAACCCGCGCCGGCGGCCGATGCCCGGCCGGGTGGACCCGCCGCCGCACGCGCAGACGGCGTCGCCCCCAAACCTCGCGATCTATCGGGCGATGCGCCTCGTGGTGGCCCCGTACGTGTGGGATCACGCCCCGACCCAGCTGGAAGGCCCGCTGCTCACCGAGGCGACAGAGGCCATCCGCGGGTTCGCGACCACCGCAGGGCGGCCGGTCTGGCTGCTCCTCACCCCACAGGAGGTCAGCTCTGCGACGACCGGGCGCTTTGGACCCGAGCCGGTCTTCACCGCGCTCGGCGTCCCGTGGGCGGGTCACGCGTTGACAGAGCGCAGCTGCTGGTCCTGGACGGACGCCTTCCACCCCAGCGAGGCAGGGACGGACGCCATCGCTCTCGCGGTCGCCCCGCTCCTGGCCGGCGGGGCCAGCGGCGTGTGGACCACCCAGCCTTCGTGCGACGAGGCTGACGGGCGCGGCCCGGGGAAGGAATGATCTCGAACGCGCGCGCTGTCGGACTGGCCAAGCGCGGCGCCTACATGGGGTTGTTCACCAGCATCTTCAGCCTTGCCTTCGTGGTGGCACCGCTGCTGGAGGATCGTCGATAAGCGTCTGCGCGGTGGCGCTGGGATCCAGATCCACCTCCGGCACCGTCTCCCCCGCGCCGCTCACGGCGATCCCGCAATGTGCGGCGACGGCGGGCCAGATCTCCAACATCGCGATGGCGATCGAAGCGAGGAGCGGCCCCATGAACGCCCCTGGCACGCCGAGGCACCCCAACCCGCCCAGGATCGCGAGCAGGCTCACCATCGGGTGCATCGCCTCCCGACCGCGCAGGACGAGGGGCCGCACGACATTGTCTACGATCCCCACGACGAGTCCGAGAATGACGACGATCACGGCGCGGCCGGGGCTGCCCTGGGAGACCAGATAGATCGCGGCCCCGCCCCAGACGGGCAGCGTGCCAAACGGTGGCACCCACGCCAGCACGAAGGTCGCTCCCGCGGCGAGCACCGCGGCCGGAACGCCCACGAGCCAGAAGCCGACCAGGATCAGCAACGCCTGCGCCGAAGAAGCTGCCATCGACGCGAGCACGACGGCGCTGGTGGCGGATCGAAAGGAGGCGATCAGCTGTTGCCGGATGTGGCGGGAGAGCGGGAGCTTCTCAGCGATCCAGTTGATCAGGCGGCGACCGTCGATCAGCAGAAAATAGGTCGATAATACGACGATGACGAGCTGCAGAATCGTCTGCGGAATGGACTGCGCCTGGTGCAGGAGCCAGCCGCTCGCGGAGCTGGAGACCGACGACAGGGCGTCCGCAAGCATCTCGTGAAGCTCACTCGGTGAGCCGAGAACGTCGATCGCGGGCGCCCACCCTCGAAGCTTCTGGACCAGCTCCGCCAACGACGGCGTGCCCTCCGCCGCGACTTGACCGAGCGCGCTGGACGCCTGACGAAACGCCCCGACCATCAAGAGGCTGACGGGGGTGAGGATCAGCACCACGACCCCCAACGTCAAGGAGAGGGCCGAAATCCAGGGCTTGAACCGGAGACGGAGCCGCCCGTAAAGGGGGTAACAGAGCACGGCGAGGATGGCGCCAGTGGCAACACTCACCGCGAAGGGCTGCAACACCAAGGCGAGGGGAACGAGCACCAGTACCAACATGGCGAGGTAGGTCACCAGCGTGGGGCGCACGCCTGCGGGGTCAGTCATGGTGGCCTACCGGCTCTGCATTGTACCAATTGCGGGCGTTCAGGAGGTGAAGCGGGTGTTTTCCTTCGCCGAGGCGCGTCCCCAGCCCCAGTTTTCCAAACCGGGCGTAGAGTTTTCCGACGAGCTTGCGCCGCCGCTCCATCTCCAACAGGATCTCGAACTTGCCGGCGAAGAGCTGGAATTTTGTCACCTTCAACACCTTGTCCCCGACTTGCACCCCCGCGCTCCCGGACACGGGGCGTACGTCGAGCAAGCCCCGCACCCAACTGGGAAGCTTCCGCTTCTCAGAGAAAATGGTGACGAATGGCACCGAGTCCCTGACCTTCAAGGCGAGCTGGCCCTGGAGAAAGATGGGGGCGCCGACCGCGGCTTTGGCCCGGACGAGCTTCATGTCTGCCCACCAACCCGCGGAGTCGTCCTTGCCATGGCGCTTGGAGCTGCCCGAGACGACGCGAACATGGCGCAATTGAAGGGTGGAGCCGGAGATGTCATAGGCGCCCGTCTGGAGGTCGCCTGCGGGGACGCGAGCGTGGACAACAACGTCCCCGCGGAGCGTCAGATCATCCATGGTGGCGTGTACGGCGCCGGCACGCAACTCCAACTCCCCGTGACATGT
>CANKTH010000186.1 GCA_947486185.1 Deltaproteobacteria bacterium | reverse complement strand
CGCCGTCGTACCAGATCTCAGCCGCCGCCGGGGAGATCGCGGCGTCCCCCCCCCCCCCCCCCCCCGCAAGGCCGAAACCGTCCAGGTCCTGGTCGTCGTCGTTGCCGTCGCAGTTCTGGTCGATGCCGTCGTACCAGGCTTCCAGCGCCACCGGGTTGACCGACGCGTCGGTGTCGTCGCAGTCGTCGCCCAACACATAGCCATCGCCGTCCTGATCGAAGTCGTTGCTGCCGTCACAGTTGCTGTCGATCCCGTCATACCAGCTGTCGGTGGCGCCGGGGTGGGCGAGTGCATCGTCGTCATCACAGTCGTCAGCCTGGAGGTAGCCGTCCCCGTCTCGGTCGTCGTCGCGACCGTCGCAATCTTGATCGATGCCGTCGTACCAGAGCTCGGAGGCGCCGGGGTTGACGCTGCCGTCGGTGTCATCACAGTCGATGCTCGCCCCGAACCCCTCGCCGTCCTGGTCCTCGTCGTTGCCATCACAGTCCTGATCCACGCCGTCGTACCACAATTCCAACATACCAGGGTTGACCGCACCGTCGAGGTCGTCACAGTCGTCCCCTCCGGCGATCAGCGCGTCGTAGCCGTCGCCGTCCTGGTCGTTGTCGTTGGCGCCATCGCAGTCACTGTCCACCCCATCATACCAGGTCTCCGTGGCACCGGGGTTGATCCGGGCGTTTCCGTCGTCGCAGTCGTCGCCGCCGACAACCTCCGCGGTATAGCCGTCGGCGTCCGCGTCACCTTCGCTCGCGTTGTTGCAGTCGGTGATCCGGCCGTCATAAGGATCGTCCGGGGCGCCGGGATAGATAGCAGCGTCGCTGTCATCGCAGTCGCCCCCGCCCGCGACCGCCGCGTCGAAACCGTCGCTGTCGGCGTCGTTGTCGTTAGCGCCATCGCAATTCTGATCGACGCCGTCGTACCAGATCTCCGCCGCGTCAGGGCGGATCTCGGCATCGGTGTCGTCACAGTCGTCACCACCTTCGCTCGTGGCGTCCTCTCCGTCCCCGTCCTGGTCGGCGTCGTTGCCGTCGCAATCTTGATCCACGCCGTCGTACCAGAGCTCAGGCGCGTCCGGGTTCACGCTTGTGTCATTGTCGTCGCAGTCTGGGCCCCCAACATCCTCGGCGTCGAAGCCGTCGCCATCTACGTCGGTGATGTCGACCCCGTCGCAGTCCGAGTCGATGCCGTCGTACGGGATCTCAGTCGCGCCGGGGTAAACCGCGCTGTTGTCATCGTCGCAGTCGACCGTCGAGTAGTAGCCGTCGCCGTCGGAGTCCGTGACGGTCGAGGTGGGACCTCCGTAAGGCCCGATGTCGCTGCGCGAGCCGTCCGTGTCGGAGATGGTCGGGTCTCCGCTGTTGATCAGCGGGCTCCCGGGCAGCGGCACGAAGTCGTCGTTGTCGCAGTCGCCGTCGAGGCTATAGGCCGTGAGTTGAGGATCAACAAAGATATTGCCTGTGGCCGAGATGGCGGACGTTGTGATCGTGCCGCTGGCGTCGGTGCTCGAGTTGCCGAACCAGTCATTGTAGGTGAAGGCGCTGTACGTCGCGGTGCTGGCGTCCACGCCGTAGATGCCGGTGCCGGCGGCGGTGTAGGCGACGAGGTTGTTGGTGAACTGCAGGTAGGAGTAGTAGGTGTACAAGGCGCCGCCGGTGGCGGCGTCGTTGCCCAAGAAGCCGTTGTTGAGCAGGTCCGCGTAGTTGTAGGTCAGGAGGTAGAGCGCCCCGCCGTAGTAGGTGGCGGTGTTCTCCAGGAAGACGTTTGCGGTCCAACTGTCGTTGCCCGTCAGGGCGTAGTAGTCGTATACGGCGCCGCCGTAGTACGCGGAGTTGCCGCAGAAGAAGTTGTTGTCGAGCGACTTCTCCCCGTTGGTGGAGAAGTAGATGGCGCCCCCGTAGTACGGGCCGCCGTCGTTGTTGCGGAACTGTGAGCTGGACACGGAGACGGAGTCCGCGGCAGCCGCGGTGAATCCGCCGCCGCCGTAGAGTGCGGTGTTGTCGGCGAACTGCGAGTCGGCGACGCTGAGGCTGTTGTAGGTGGTGTAGTAGGCGTAGAAGTAGAAGCCGCCCCCGGACCCGTAGGTGCTGACGTTTCCGGTGAAGCTCCCGCTGTCTACCGTCAAGTCGCTCAGGTAGTACACGTAGGCCCCGCCGCCACTATAGTAGGCCCGGTTCGACGAGAATGTGGTCCCTTCGAGATCCACGTCGGTCTCGTTGTAGGCGTAGACGCCGCCTCCGTAACCATAGGTGCTTCGGTTGTCCGACAACACTCCGTCGGTGATGCTCACGCTGTTGTACAGCGCCTGGGTGTAGATCGCGCCGCCCGAGTAGGTGGCGACATTCGCGTCAAAGGTGGTAGAATCGGCGGAGATGGTGCCGTAGTAGTAGCCATAGATGGCGCCGCCGTAGCCGCTCGTCGAGGTGTTCTGGTCGAAGCGACTGTTGGAGACCTGTACCTCGAAATTGTAGTAGCCGTAGATCGCGCCGCCTGCGTAGTAGCTGTTGTTGGCGGAAAAATCGGTGTTGTCGACGATGAGCGTGCCGTCGATGTAGGTGTTGACCGTACCGTAGTAAGCCACGTTGTCGTGGATGTCACAGTCGGTGAGGCGGATGTCGGTGTTGTCGTAGCCGCCGACTGCGGCGCCATAATAGCCGAGGTTGTTACTGAACTCGGTGCCGGTTGCGTCGAAAGCGGCGCCGTCGGTCAAGAACACCGCGCCCCAATACCCGGAGCTCCAATAGTAGGCCTGGTTCCCGCTTACCACGCCGCCGTCCATCACGGCGGTGGAGCCGGCGCCCATCGACAACGCTGCGCCGTTCCCGTAATAGCTCACGTTGTCGGTGAAGTCCGTGTCCGAGAAGCTCGCGAAGACCCCGGTGTTCAGGGTCACCGAGCCCACGTAGTACTGAACGTTGTCGGACACCGTGCTGGACTCGAGATCCACCGATCCCGAGTTGACGTAGATTGCTCCTGCATAATAGGCGAAGTTTCCGCTGAAGGTGGAGTCGCGTACGATCGGAGTGCCGCCATCGACATAGAGCGCACCCGCGTTTGCGGTGTTCCCCGAGATTTCGAGCCGCTCCAGCACGGGGCTCCCACCGGTCACCACCACCGCGCTGCCGTTGACCGTGTAGGAGCCGAGCCCGCTCAGCACAAGATCCTGTAGCGTCGGGCTGGACGCCGTGATGCTGATGCCGCGATAGCTGCGGTTCTGGATGGTGAATCCGCTGAGGATCGTCGAGGCACCCTCACCCGAGTCGAAGGTGACGACGTTGGTCGACGCGCTGTTGGCATCAATGTAGGTTGTGCCCGCCCCGTCGCGGGAGGCGACGGTGATCGCCTTACCGCCGAAGTTGAGGCTCTCGATGTAGGTGGCCGGGAAAACGGTGATGACGTCCCCGTCGGCGGCGGCGTCGATCGCCGACTGGATGGTGCGGAAATCTCCGCTCCCGTAACGATCCACGGTGTAGCTGGTCGCGTGGGCCAGTCCAGGCGCTGCGGCGATGAGGCAGAGGATCAACAGGCGGGACATCGGGGCTCCGTGGGGCCACAAGTGTACCACAAGCGTGTGCCGGGCCGTGCCCGATCAGTCTCCGACCATCCATCCGAGCTGACCCGGCATCAGGATGCCGGCGTGGCTGGTCGCTACGGCCCCTGCGGAGTCGATGACCACCGTGGTGGGTAGGGTGGAGACGCTGTAGGCCGTGCGGGTGGCGTCGTCGATCCGGAGCACGGAGTCGAGGGCCATTGCGCGCGCCTCGGCGTAGGCGGTGAGCGCTTGCGGGTCTCCATCCACGGCGACGAAGAGCACGGTCACATCGAGGTGTGCCTCCGCGTAGCGGGTCAACAGCGGCATCTCGAGCTCGCAAGGCCCGCACCACGTGGCCCAGAAATTGAGCACCACCGGCCGCCCCCGGAGCGATGAGAGGCGGACCTCGGGGCCCGCGAGGGACACGAGCCTGAAGTCAGGTGCTTGATCTGGTAGATCCGGCGCACGCAGCTGACCGAGGCCCCAGAGTCCGGCGACCACGAGCGCGATGGGTACCAGGAGATCACGCAGGACCCAACGGAGCCAGTGCCGGCGCGGCGCCGGCTCTCTCGACTCCCCTTCATCCCGAACTCTCAGCCCCTCGTCCACCCGCCCTCTCCCGCGCGCCACCTGCCTTTGGCAGCGCGACTCTGTACGACGTCGGTGTGCGTCGTGCCAGGAGCGCGGAGCCCCTTGGGGGGGCGCCGCGGGAGGCCGCGCCTTCGGGGCGGTTTGTGGCGGGAGGGGGTTGTGGGCCTTCGTGCGCGTCCATGGCACTTTGTCATGAAACTGTCAGTTCGCGCGCACCGGACTGCTGCGCTACGATCTTTTGCCTCACGCTGGGGCATGCGACGCCCTTTCCGCCTTAGCGCGCTCTGCCTGATCGCCTGCGCGTCGCAGTCGCCGAAGGAGTCGAGGCCCTCCGGCTCGGACGGGCAGGTGACCGCAACGGTCGACGTCCCCTGGTCGGAAGGCGCCGAAGCTTCGCCGCTCGCCCAGCTCTCTGACCTCGGGGTCGACAACGTGGTGGTCATCGAGGTGGACACGCTCCGGCTCGACCGGCTCAGCTTCTACCAAAGCGCCCGAGACACCATGCCGAACAGCTCCGGCCGCACGGGCTGGGTCGCGTCTTCGGATCATCATTCGTCGACCTCCTGGACCAATCCCTCGGTCGCGACCCTGTTCACCGGGCTGGACAGTCATGAGAACGGGATACTGACCGTCGGTAGCTCCGAGGAGGACTACTCGGCGACTGAAGCGCCGCTGGTCTCCGAGCACCTGGCAGAGTCCGGCTTCATCACGGCGTTTTTCAACGGGAACGGCTCGCTGGAGCGGACCAACCTGCACCAGGGTTGGGGGTTTGCGAGGAACGTCTACGATGATCCGGGGAACGGCGTCGCGATTGTGGAGGCGGGGCTGGACTGGCTCGATTCAAGACGGCAGGGCGTGCCGTTCGTACTCCACCTTCGGCCGTCGGACACCCACCGGAAGTGGGCGCCGATGGTGGCGGATCGCGGCACCTTTGTGCCGATTGGGCAACTCCCCTTCAGCTACTCCGATGATCACGACGCGCAGGAGGCCGTAGTCATCCCGCTCCTGGTCGCGGAGGACGGGCGCTCCGAGGCGCTCCAGGAGCAGCTCAGCGCCGTATACGATGAAGAGATCCTTGGTCTTGATCGGGCACTTTCGCTGCTGTTGGACGGCCTCGCGCAGCGGGGGCTCTCTGAGTCGACCCTGGTGGTGTTCACCGCCGATCACGGGGAGACCATCTTCGACCGGGGCATCGACTATGGGCACGGTTGGGCTCTGAGTGAGGAGTTGATCCGTATTCCCCTCATCTTTTTTCACCCGTCCCTCAATAACGAGGTGATCGACGGGTGCGCTTCGGAGAGCTGGGATCTCTACCCAACGCTCTTCGACATGCTGGGTGTTGAACCCATGATCGCCACCCACGGCGGTTCGTTCCTGGATAACTGCAGGTACGACCTGCGATTCTCTCTCTACATGCGGAGCACGGAAGGCTCGGGGAACCAGCTCTCCGCCCTCGCCTTCTCCGAGTGGCCGAGCAAGCTCGTGCTCGATTGTCAGACCTCCGTGTGTAAGGCCTACGATCTGACGGTCGACCCGCTCGAGACGATGCCGGAGTCGTGCACCAGGCCTACGGTGTCCGAGCCGATGGATCAGCTCCTGGGCTATCGATCGGAAATCCTCGCCACCATCCCGGAGCTCTCCTGTGACGTGGTGGAGTGACCCGCCGCGTCAGATCCGGTCCGCCAGGGCGTGTCGGCCTAGAGCTCGGTAAGCCGCGACCAAGAGCTCCTTCACCTCAGGCGTAGCCGTTCCAGTGACCAGCTGATCCCGCCCCCACATCAGCGCCAGCGCGGGTTCGCCTTGTTGTAGCTGCCTGCGGGCGAGCTCGACCACGTCGGCGTCTGTCGGCGCCGTCGTGTCGCCGGGGGCCAGCACGCCGAAGCCCGCCCGACCGCTCGCGCGACACCACCGCTGGGGGGCCAGCTCCAGGCAGCGGGCCTCGTCGTGGCTCCGCGCGTGGTGGTCGGCCAGCGCCAGCGTGTCGAGCCACTCGGTGAGCATCCGGCGCTGCATCGCCGCTTCGACGGGTGAAAACGCCTCTTCGACGGGCACCTGCGGGAGCAAGGAATGGACCGCCTCGAGCAGCGTGCGCCCCGCCCACCAGCGACCGCCGTCGGGCCCCTGCCGGATCGCGCCGACGCCGCTCGGCGTGTGTTGTGGGTGGTCCCACACCAGACCCAGCCGCAACGCGCCACCGTCGAGCACCCGGAAGAACTCGGGGGGCTCCTCTGGGCTACGGACCAGCTCCCCGGAGAGGAGCCCGCAAGGTTGTAGTCCCAGGAGGCGCCATGCTGGGGCCGCGTCCTCCGGCATGTCCCGAAAGAAGGCCAGGAAGATGACCAGGCTTTCGGGGAGTCGAAGCTCCAGCGTGGTCTGGAGCGCTGTGAACGCCCCGCGCGCCCGGTGAACCGCGGCGCCCGCTTCGAACTCCATCTCGTCTGCGGGGGGCCATCGCTCCGCACGCCACTCCTCATAGCGGGCGTTCGCAGCCTCATCTGCGGCGGACGCCTCACCCCAGAGCCACGCTCGCCACGTCGCCATCGGGCCGGTCTCGTCGAGCAGCGCGTCGCGGAACTCGGCCGGGCGCGCGAGGCGGTCGTCATCCAGCACCAGTGGGCACACCAGCTCCTCGACCGCCGGAAAGCCATCTTGTCGAGAGATCAATTCGGGGAGCGCATCCCTCCAGCCGCGTAGGAATGCCCGCACCCTCCCCGGCTCCTCCAGGTGCGGCGCGGCGACGAGCAGAACGTCCATCTCCGAGCTACATGCGGCGTGATCGGCCCGCAATCGCGCACGGAGTCCGCTCGGATCGATTCGCACCTGGGTGGCACACAGGGTCACCCCGGCGGCCGAGAACGGTAATACCCCCGCGAGCAGCGACTCCGCGGCTGGATCAGCTACTTCACTCAAGACTTTTCCCGAGTCTTCGGGGCGCTACCGCCCGCCAGCTCTCGAGGATCCAGGCCCGAGCGGTGTCGCGGGTCGGAAGTCGGTCCGCGGGAAAGGTGAAGCTCACCCAGCCCGCCTTACCCAGGCCGTAGCCGGTGGGGCGCGCCTCGGGCAACGTGAGCGCCGCGGCGGCCGACGTAGGGAGCTTGACCGACATGGTGAGCGCTTCGCCGCCCGGCCGGCCCAGGAACACGAATATCTTCCCCTTTACCTTGATAACGGG
>CANKTH010000185.1 GCA_947486185.1 Deltaproteobacteria bacterium | reverse complement strand
TCGCAGAGCCGCAACACATCCAGGAACAAGGCGGCAAGTTCAGAGAGATGAACCTTGCGAAACTCCGCGATCGAGGAATGGTCCGGGTGTGTTCCGCCCGTGAGCACGCGGAAGGCGACGTCCTCGTAGTCCCTTCGGCACCGGTTTCCAGGCATTGGATCGTTGAACCTTTTGAATGTCGATCCCGTCGAGCATCATCGTGAGGTCGGTCGCGTCGATCGCCACGGTGCGCGCTCCCGGCACGCGGGCGGGAAAGCGGAAACGGCCCTGCTCGAGGCGCTTGTGGAGGATCATGAATCCGCCGCGCGACCACGTCAGCGCCTTGATGTGCGTCATCCGGCGCGACAGGAACACGAACAGATCGCCGCTGTACACGTCCAGCCCGTTGGCCTCCACCCAGCCGGCCAAGGCGTCAAAGCTCTTGTGGATGTTCACCGGCTCGGCGCACACGTAGATCTTCGTCGAGACCGGGAAGTTCAGCATCGACCCAACTCCGCGACGAGCTCGGCGACCCAGCGCGCCGAAGGCAGGGCGTCGAAGCGAAGCTCGGCGCCGCCCGGAAGGGAGAGGGACGCGCCGACCGGCGACGCCGCCACAGCGACCGGCGGCGGCGCCGCCGCGACTGGCACCACCTCGAGCATCGTCGGCACCCGCGGCGCGCCCTCGCCCGCGCGGTATCGCTGGACGGCCTCCGAGCGGAGGTCCGCCGAGCCCAGGAGCGTTGTGGGCGGTGCCGAACTCCGCCACTTTGTAGACGCAGCCGCCGAGCCGCCCGTTTCCGCCGACAACCGCGCCTGACGATCGCCGGCCCCGTCGCCCTCGTGCGGTTGTCGGCGGGGTGGACCGAGCGGCACGCCGGGCCCCGGACCGGGCGCGCAGGGGGGATCCCCCGGGCGCACCGCCGAGCGCCCGACATCGCCGGTGCAACCGACCGCGAGGACGAGGAGTCGAGGCAATCTCGCCGGCGTGAACCCGCGCTACCCGGCGCGGCCTTCGGCCCGCCGCGCATCTGCACAACCCCGCCTATGAAAAGCGCCTCGCGCAGTTGGGTTGACCGCTTAGGGCGGCGGCGCGAGTCCGCCTCCGAGCGCCTGCCTCGGGGCCACCCGTATGAGCGCACCCTGATGACCCTCCGGTAGTTCCCAAGTTTGAAGGATAGCATGCGGCGTCTCCGCCAACCAGCGGCGGCCCCCTGCGCCTCCCGGCCAGGTCACCACATACACGACGTCCAACGCCGACGGCTCGCGCCTGAGGGGGCTGAAGGTGTCCGCGGGCGGTGACCCGGTGAGGGGACCTCGGTAGGACTGTGACGCGAGACCCTGCGGCCCAACAAGAGCGTGGATGGTCAGGAGATCGAGGCGAAGTCCTCGGTCCTCCCCCACAAGTTGGTAGACGGCAGACGGGGGCGACTCCGGCGAGGTGTCGAGCAGGATGCCGAGGGGGGTGTCGGCCACCCGCGCCGCGGCGCCCGCCGCGAGCACCTCCGCCACCTTCCACCGTTCCGGGTGCTCGGAGATCGGGGAGAAGGCGGTCACCGGCCGCGGCCACGGCCCAAGGGTCCAGAGGCGGGTCGGGTCGTGCTCGAGCGAGCGTCGGGAAGGAAGATCCGCAGCAGAAGCTCGATATGCGTCCGCCGTGGCCCGCAGTCCCGGGATCACCAACGCCAGTACCATCACCGCCTGTTGCCAGCCGCCCGCCCGCACCGGCGCACCCGCCGCCGCGAGCAGGAAGACGAGCGGCTCGGCATAACGACCCTCCCGCGAGTTCATCGCCCCGAGAAAAATCAGCCCCGACACCAATCCCCAAAGCGGCACCGGGCGCCGCGCCAGCAGCGCCCCGCCAGCCAGCACCGCGAGCACTGGCCAGCCCAGAGTGTCCTTGAGGACGGTGACGAAGTGCAGCTGGCCTTCACCGGCAAATCGCTCAATCATGGTACGTTGTTCGGGGAAGTTACCTGGCGCGGACGGCGGCGAGAGCGCGGACGAGACATAGGCGGCCACCGCGTCGTGGTTGGCCACCAGCCAGGGCCCTGCCAGCACGGCCCACGTGACCACCGCGACGCCGAGGCCGCGCGGGTTTCGCCTCAGCGCCGGCAGGCACACCACCATGACCGGCAGGAACAGCACCAACGGCACGCTGTACTTCGTCAAAAAACCAGCCGCCAACCAGAATCCAAAGCCCGCAGCGGCGCGCAGGTCACTCAGACCCGCGCTCTGGTGCAGCCACCCCAGCGCGGCCACCACCACCGCCGCCGCCGGCAGGTCAAAACCGTGATGATCGGCGGACCACCAGGTCAAGCTCGCCGATGCGCCTACCAGCCACCCGAGCTGCGCCGACCACCAGGGCGCTGGGCTCACCAAGCGACGTACACCGTCGAACAGCACGGCCAGCCATACGAGGTCGCCCAGCAGCACCACCGCCCGGAGCGGCAGGCCCAGCACCGCACCCGCGACGAGCGGAATGTAGCCGAAAGGCGGGTGCGGGGCGGACAGCCGGAATCCCTCCGCAACCGCACCCCAGAGCTCACCGCCGCGGACCATCGCACCGAGGCGCAGGGCCTGAGACAACATATGGGGCCCATCCGCCGCGAAAAAACGATCAGACGTCCCCAGGATCACCGAATAAAGCACACAAATCAACGACGGGAGCAGGAGGCGGACGAGGAGCGGCGGTAGTGCAGGCACAGCCATCGTCTATCCGGATCACGCGGTGCCGCGGGATCCTGACGACGCCTCAGCGGCCAGCAGGAGCGGCGACAGCGAAGGCGGCACCTCGTCGAGCGCGTCGGCGAGCAGCGAGCCCAGAGGGGCGGTTGAGCCGGAGTGCACTACCAGCCGCTCTCTACCGGGCTCGGCGCCGGCCACCCCGAAGACCCGCGCCATCACCAGCGGGTCGACGCCTACGTCGATGGACTCGGCGACCCGGAGACCCGAGCGCAGCGTCTCATCCACAGTCCCGAAGCCCCGCGGCGCCGCCGCCACGACGCGGACGCCGTCCAGGGCGAACGACGGCGCACCGAGGCGGCGCAACGCTCCTTGAAGGCTCATCATCCGAAGGCGAAGCCGCGCAGTCGCCGTAGCACCCCGACCCATGACCTCGACCGCCACCAGCTCGGAGCGGAGCCCGGCGAGCCGCAAGCCGGCGTGCACTCCAGCCGCGGTGCCGCCCGTGCCCAACGCCACATACACCGCCGAAGGCTCTGGCACGATGCCAGCCTGCACCTGGCGCCCCAGCTCGAGCCCCACTTCCACCGCCCCCAGATCACCCAGGTTCGAGCTACCTCCGGCGGGGAGCACCCACGGTGGAAACCACGCCAGGAGCCGTGACGAGATCGCCGCTTGCGCGAGCACGAGGGGCGCGAGGCGCTGGGATGGCGCGCGCCAGATCTGCTCGACCCGGGCGTGGAGTACCCGGGCATGGGCGCGAACGTGCGGGGTGTCCGGCGCAGGCCACAACACCGCATGGAGCCGAAGCCCCAGCTGCCGTCCGGCGAGCGCGGTGGCGAGGACCCACGGGCTGCTGACCGGGCCCATGGTGAGCAGCTCCCCTCCGCGATCCCGGGCGGCTGGGAGGAGCCACTCGAGCTTCCTCATGAAGATACCGCCGTATTGGCCGTGGCACTGGTCCTCGTGTTTGACCCAGAGGCTGCCGTGCTGGCGAACCAGGGTCGGCGTCGGGCGGAGGCGAAGGCGCTCGGCCCCGGCGGCGTCGAGGTGGAACATCAGCCGCCTGACAAGCCTTTTCCCAACGCGGCTCGGGGAATAGCGTCCGCCTCATACGGCGCGTGCAGCGCCTTGTGTGTGCGTAGATCCTCCAACTCCACGGTAAACCAATGCTGGTCCTCGTGCTCTGGACTGAACGCGCCGCCGAGACCGCTGGGACTCAAGCTTGGAAGACGCACATAGGCCGCGCCGGGGGGCGTGCCACAATCGCCCCCCGCCTGACAGCCCGAGTCGAGGACCAGGAGCCGCTCGCCGTCGGGCATCGGCTCGACCTCCCGCAAAAAGCCAAAGGCGTCCTCGCTGGAAGGGAGGATACCATCGCCAAGGTAGGTGGGGGCGACGTCGAGACCGTTGTAGAGCGCGACCCCCACACTCCCGCCTGTCTCTGCCATCCAGTCGCTTGCCTGGCCAAGACTGTGGGCGTACAGGAGGTGCCGAACTCCGCCGACCTCCGCGACGATCGCGTTGTGCACCGCGGCGAGGTAGCCGCGCTCAGGAAATGCCCACAGCCCGACCGGCGCGTAGGGATCGCTCACGTCCCACAGCACCACGCGTCCGGTATTGGCACGCGCGACATCCGCGGCGTTGGCGCTCTTGAAGGTGCTCAGCATCAGCACGCGGCCGTCCTCCTCCCAGAGGTGGATCCCATTGGGATACCTGTATTTCTGCCAGTCCGGATGCCCTACTTCAAGCACGCTTTCGACGACACCCACTCGGGTCCCCCAGTCAGGGCGAATCCAGAGGATGCGAGAGTTACTGGTGTCTGAGGCCACCAGGAGGTCGGCCCCTGGCATCCACCGCGCGGTGTGGATCATGTTGAGCGAGCAGCGGATGTCGAGGTCAGCGTCCTCTGTGACGCAGACGCCGTCATAGAGCTCGGGAAACGCCGAAAAATCCAGCTCACGAACCGCGCGAGACACCGTGGCCTCGTCCCGATCGGTCACCAGCAGCTCGACGATCGCGCCCGGGGCGCCCTCCCCCGACGGCAGCCGCGAGGCCAATGAGGCAAGGAGCAGGTCTTCCCCAGCTTCAACCCGGTGTTCCACCTCGAAGACCATACACACCGCGTCCCCATCGGCTTCGTCACATCCCGAATGGATCGCGGCGTCGAGGGAAATCTCGTCGTACCACCGTAGATCCTCGCGCAGCAGCGCGAGGCGCCCCGCACCAGTATCAGGGATGATCAGCAGCGGATCAGGCTTTTGGCACGCAAGCAGAAACCACCACAGCAGCTGTCACCTCGACGACGTCACCATAGCCGCGCTTCTGCGCCGCCGCAGCGCGAGGAGCATCAATCCAAGGGCGTAGGGCGAACCTGTACCCGGCGCGCCCGCGCAGGCACACGAGGTGGGTTGCGGCTTTTCCGCGCCGGTGTCTTCGTGGACCTCCGGCAGCACGCCGAACTGGAATTCCTGCCCCGAGTCCGTCGCCATCGCCGCAAAAAGCACAGGGCCCGCCTCGAGCTCGACGTCCCAGTCCCCGCCCTGTACGGCGATGAGATCCACGGGCCCTTCCACCCACACCCCCAAAGCAGGATCGTAGTCAGCCACCTCGATGAACTGAACCCCATACAGCGCGGGGAGGCGGAGGGACTCCGACTCGGGTACCGTCTCGAAGCGCTCCGGCGTCAGAGGGCTGTCGTAAATCGCGGACTCCGCGAGCGCTCCCGCAGCGTAGGCACCGACAAAATCGTGCATCACCGTCGAAAAAGGTAACTCGGCCTCGTCGGCGATCGCCTCGTGCCAGTTGGGTCCTGCGGCCTCCCACACCCGCCGGATGCCGTCGATTCCAAACACATGCTCGTCCAGGTAGGCGTTGAGCAGGAACATCCCGTACGCATGGCCGTTCGCGATGCTGTCGAAGGCCAACTCGGGACCGCGCGCGTACCAGTAGGACGAGAGGGCGTAGGTGTCGACCTCCGGAAGGGAGACTTCGGCCAGCCATTCCGCGGTCGCTTCCCAATACCAGGTCTGCTCGCCGGAGCTGTCATATTCGGCGGTCGCGTACTGCAACATGTGGCCGAACTCGTGCGCCGCGACGGAGAGGGCATAACCAGGGAATTCATCCTCGTAGATCGTGGGATGAAGGTAGGTGATCGGGTAGCCATCGGGGTAGGGCCCAGCGACGTACTCAGTGGTGTAGCCCGATCCGGCGAGCGAAGGATCGAGGATCACCCACAGCAGATATTCATCCGACGAGACCGGCGGGGTCCAGCCGCCCTCGACCACCAGCTCCTGCCACGCACGCTCCAGGGCTTCCCCGATCTCAACGGCGCGGTCCGGGTCGATGCCGCTGTCGGTCCACTGGAGCGTGAAGTTCTCGGTCTCCACATGATGTCGGAAAGACTGCCCAAAAATCCCCTTTTCAACGTAGCTCCGCGGCAGTCCGTCGAGCTGTGGCGGCGGCGTCACCATCCGCGGGTCCAGCGGCGGCGCTCCGGAGCGGGCAGCAAAAACCGCGGCCAGGAGGCACGCGCCCGGATCCATCACGATGGTCCCAGAGAGCGCAGCACGGCCGCGACGAGTCGATCCTCCATCTCAGGGCTCCGTAAGGGCTGACTCACCACCCGCGCCATCTTCAGCTCAGCGCGCGGCGCGACCCCGCTCGGACTCGGATGTGAACACCCCGAACAGCTCAAACAGGCTTCGGGCAGCCCCGCACCCGGCTCATCGGCTCGCGCAACCGCCACCGGGGGCCCGCCGTAACGTTTGAGCCCCATCGACCGTAGCTTGACCGCCTCCTCGGGCGGCAGCTCCTTGACGCTACCGAGGTCCCGCGCGCTCTTGGTGATGAACGCGGTGTGCTCCATCGTCTCCAGTTTACAGAAGGCATCGAGCAGGCTGGTCCCGAGACACACCGCTCCGTGCCGATCCATGAGGATCGCGTCATGATCGCGGACATATGGCCTGATCTTGTCAGCGAGCGTGAGCGTACCGGTCGTTGCATACTCGACAGTGGGTACGGCTCCGAGCGTGAGCACCACTTCGGGCAAGACGCAGCGGGCCATGCTCACCCCCGCAATGGTGAACGCGATCGACATCGGCGGGTGGGCATGCACCACCGCGCGTATGTCGGCGCGCTCGTCGTAACAGGCGAGGTGCATGAGCAGCTCGGACGTCGGCGCGCCTTGACCACGGAGCTTCCGCCCCTGTCGGTCCACGACAAGCAGATCGTCATCAACCAGAAAGCCCTTGTGGCACCCTGCTTTTGTGCAAAGCACCGTTCCATCCGAGAGGAGCGCCGAGAGGTTCCCGTCCATCGCGACGAGCAGGTGCCGCTCGTAACAAAGTCGGCCAAAACGGATCATCTCTTCGCGGAGTCGACGCTCAGGAACCATGACGCCCGCTATCACGCCGCCGTTGGACCCGGGCGACGGCCTCGCGCGCCTCGCATAGCGCACAACGCCGCATTCGCTTCTTTGGGGAGTTGCGCCCGGATTCGGCTCCGCGACTCCTCATCTCTTCGAGGCCGGTTGACCGGCACTACGGACTTCCCCTATGCTCCCCCGCGAGGTGCCCCGCATGAATCTCAATCCCAAAGTCATCAGCCCCGAGAATCAACCCACGTTCATCGCCGTCACGTTCGTCCTGGCGCTGTTGTCGTTGGCCTTCAATTTCTTCAACTACCGTCAGGTCAACACGGTGATGGTCGGCATAGCCGCCCTGGAGATCGGTGACGCGAGGTTGGAGCAAGCTACTGCGCAGAAGGCGAACGAGACCGTCGTGGCGCTTGAGGCGCGGGTCAAGGACCTCGAGGCCAAAGCTTCGGCGACCGCCGCCGCCCCGGCCACGCCCACGGCGACCCCGACCCCGACCCCTCCCTAGCCGCTCCACCACGCCGACCGTGTAAGCACGCAGCGGACCCCATCTTGAGTCGCCCCGGACTCCGGGTGACGCTCCCCGAGAGGGAGGTGAGCGATGGGTT
>CANKTH010000184.1 GCA_947486185.1 Deltaproteobacteria bacterium | reverse complement strand
TTGAGCTGGCTCCTCGGTCGTCTCTCGGGGGACAGCACCAACCCGAGCGGCAACAACCGCTCGGTTCGTTGAGGGCTAAGCCAGGATCTTCCTGCTGATGGAGGCCGCGCGCCTCAGCGCGTGGCGACGCGGCCCTCAAGCTGAGCCTCGAACTCAGCCACCCTGGCGACAAAGGACTCCATCGCCTCGGGTTGGAGCTGGCGCCGCAACGTGCCGTGGTACGCGATGGGATCGAGCACCGTCGAGCCCCGCTCAATCTGATAGTGCAGGTGCGGCCCGGTAGAGTGGCCGGTGTTGCCCGACTTCCCGACCTCAGCGCCCGCCGTCAGGCGCTGGCCTTCCTTGACGGTGTTCTCGTTGAGGTGCAGGAACTTGGCCAGGACGCCGTCGGTGAAGCGTACCTCGACACAGTTGCCGTTGGCGGCGTGGTTCCAGTTGGTGCGGGTCACCACGCCGGCGCGCGGGGTGAGGATCGGCGTGCCGATGTTGGTCTTGAAGTCCATGCCCTTGTGCGTGGGACGATCCTTGAGCAAGCTGGTGATCTGCTCATAGTCCACGACCGGGCCGTCGATGAGACGGCGGGGCACTTCCTGGCCGGTCTTGTCCCAGTAGGACGGGTAGGCGTCCCCCGGCGCCTGGAAACGATAGGCGGCGAAGGTGGTTTCTTTCCCGCTGCCCGGGTTGAGATGGAGGCGGGCAGCGATGACGAGCGGCTCGGCGTTGTCCGGCTGTTCGTACAACACGTCCACGACGTCACCCTTGTGCAGGTCGCGCCGCATATCGACGTCCCACGCAAAAAGGCGCGTATAAACAGCGGATAGCGCGGCGGGGCTCTCGACCACCGCCTCCTGGAAGGTGGCGGAGAGGCTCCGTGTGACCACCCCCGAGAAAACCTCGGTGCCCGGCGTCTGCCCGACACCCTGCGCGCGCGGCAGCGGCGGGACCTGGTCGGGCGGGACCGCCGGATTGGAGACCGTCGTGTCTTCGCCGATCGCCTGGACCGTCGGAGCGACCACGGTCTCTGTGGGGCCGGAGCCCCACGCGACGAACAGGGCGAGGTTGAACAGCGCCGAAGCGCCGAGGAGGCCGTAGAGGAGCCAGGGCTTTCCACCAGGAGGAGTACGGAGGGCGTCGGGGATCATGGGCAGACCTGAGAAGGGGGGATGTACGAACAGAGTGTCATGCTGCTATAGACGCGTCAAGAGCGTTGGTGAAGAATCCCTGAGAGGTGGATCGTGCCGCGCGCGGGCTCGGGCGGACCGAGCGGGTTAAGCACCTCGGCCCAGGGGGAAGTGGGGATGGACAAGGGTGTACCTGAAGAGCACGAGGTCGTCTACGACTGGAACCTACATGGCCGCGCGCCCGAGCGTCGCGTCCGGTTGATGGATGAGACGCTTCGGGACGGGATCCAGGGGCCCTCGGTGGTGGATCCGACGGCCGAGCAGAAGCGGCAGATTGTACGCCTGCTCGCGGCGACCGGCGTGCACCACACCGACATCGGGCTGCCTGGAGCTGGCCCGCGGGCGGTGGCGGACGTCACGATGCTGGCCGAGCTGATCCGCGATGAGCGGCTCCCGATCGTGCCCTGCTGCGCGGCGAGGACGATCGCGGCCGACATCGAGCCGATCTTACGGATCAGCGAGAAGACCGGCGTCGAGATTGAGGTCATGGCATTCCTGGGCGCTTCGCCGATTCGGCTGTACACCGAGGGGTGGGACGAGGCGCTGCTCGAGACCCGGACCCGCGCGGCGGTGCGGCTCGCGAAGAGCGCGGGTCTACCCTGCACCTTCGTGACGGAGGACACCACCCGTTCGCACCCGGCGACCCTTCGTCGTCTGTTCGTCGCGGCGATTGAGGAGGGCGCGGACGGCCTCTGCTTGTGCGACACGGTGGGGCACTCGGACGAAGTCGGCGTGGTCAGCCTCATTCGGTTCACCCGGGAGCTGATTCGGGGGCTGGGCACCGCAACGCGGATCGACTGGCATGGCCACTCGGACCGCGGCCTGGGCCTGTCCAACGCGCTGGCAGCGAAGCACGCGGGGGTCGACCGGGTGCACGGCTGTGTGCTCGGGGTGGGCGAGCGGGTAGGCAATACCCAGCTCGACCTCCTGATGGTGAACCTGAAGCTGGCAGGCCAGCACGACGGGGACCTGTCGCGGCTCGGCGAGCTGGTCGACCTCGTGGGGAGGGCGACCGGCATGGGAATCCCAGTAAATTATCCGGTATTTGGCCAGGATGCCTTCCGCACCGGCACCGGGGTGCACGCCGCCGCGGTGATCAAGGCGATCAACAAGGGCGCCGATTGGCTGGCCGACCGGGTGTATTCGGGTGTCCCGGCCTCGTGGTTCGGCCGACGCCAGGAGATCGAGATCGGACACATGGCGGGGGACAGCAACATCCTCTTCTGGCTGAAGCAGAGGGGCATCGAGGCGGATCCGGCGGTGGTGGCGGCGATTCGCGAGCGGGCGAAGGCGTCGAACCGTGTCCTGACCGAAGCCGAGGTGCGGGCCGCGATCGCGTCGGCCGCCGTCGTCTGAGCGGCGCCGGGCAGCGGCGCCGCGGAAGAGCACGGCGAGGGCGACCTTCGGGGGGCCGGCTGTAGGGGAGCGCCAGGGACGCGGCGGGCGGCCGAGGGCACCGAGGCCGGGGCCGACGGCCGGCACGCCGCGAGGCGGGCAGGCCGGCGCACCGAGGCCGCATGGCCGAGCCCAGAGCGGCCCGACGGCAGAGCCGGGGCGCCCAGGCCCGCTACTTGGCCGTTTGTTCCTTGGGGATCGCCCGGACTTCGACGATGGTGATCGAGGCTTCGGCGCCTTCACGCTCCAGCACCACCTCGACGCCGTCCGTCCAGCGGTCGGCGAGCGAAGGGTCGGTTTTGACCTCCTCTTCGTACAAGGTGGTGGACATGATGCGGGGCTTGGCGTTGCGGTCGGTTTTCGGCGGGGCGAGGGTGCCGACCATGGCGGCCTCCCGCGGCGGGATGGTGCCTTCGACGCCGATCTCCACCTGTTCGAGGAGCTTGCCCGCGCTATCCTTGATGGTGGCCTGGAGCCGGAGATCGGCCATCACGAACTTGGAGTCGTTCTGCACCATGAAGGTGAAGACCGTGACGTTCTTCTTGTCTTTGCCGGGGACCAACATCCACGCGCTGTTGGCGACCCGGACGTATTGATCGGGGTTGTAGAGCGGGTCGTGATCGGCCTTGACCTTCTCGTCGGCGAAGAAGTAGGCAGGAACCACTGCATTGACCTTGGCGTAGCCCTCCTTGCCGTCGCAGCGGAGGCGGTACCAGTCGCTCCGTTTGGCGAGGAGCTCACACTTGGCGTCCTTGTTGAGCGGACTGGCGACCTCGCCGGACTCGGAGGCCGTGGCGGTGAGGGTACCGGCGGCGGTCACGAGGACCTCGCTGAAAGAAAGGCCCTTTTTACCAAGTAGATCGACCTCCCCGGCCTCAGGGATGGCGCGGTACTGGTCGTAGGCGTAGGACCACGTGCCGATCGACACCACGAACAACACGAGCGCCAGCACCCCACGCGCGACCGGGTGGAGAGCAAAGCCCTTGTCCTCGCCCTGGATCTCGAACATATCAGCGGGGAAAGCCGCCTTGAGCTCGGGCACCTCGAGCGCGTAGAGCCAGTCGGAAGCGCCGGGAGGCTGCACGATGTCCCCCGGGCTCAGCTCACCGGCGCGCGCCATCTTCCGGAGGTCGGCGAGGCTGTCGGCCCCGATCTGATGCCCCCGCATATTGACCAACCAGCGCGCCATCGGACCTCCTCGAGTGGGACACGCCATGGAGCGGTACCCGTCGGTCGGCGAGGTACCCGGCCACCCCAGGTGCGGCCAACGCGGAGAAGCAGCATTGACCGATGATTGACCGAGTTGCGGGCGGTTGACCGAAGTTTGACGCGGGCTCCGGGCGACCCGCGTGCTGACCGCCGAGCAGACCCTGCCCCAAAACGCTCAGAGGGGCCCGACCACGCCGGATACGAAGGAATTGAGCTTCGCTTCGTTCACCGCACCTACCTGCCGCGCCTTCACGTCTTTGCCGTTGAAGATGATGAGGGTGGGGATGGACATGACGTTGAAGCGCTGGGCGATGTTCGGGTTGTCGTCGATGTCGAGCTTGACGACCTTGATCTTTGACCCGTGGGCCGCCGAGAGCTTGTCGAGCAAAGGCGCGATGGCCTTGCAGGGGCCACACCAGGTGGCGGTGAAATCGACCAGCACGGGCCCTTTGAACTGGGTGACCTCGGTTTCGAAGGTCTTTTCGGAAACATACGCTACGCCTGCCATTTTGACTCCGTCCGGCGAGTGGGCGCCGGGACCCGCGCCGGGGAAGGTAGGCACCCTCGTCCGCGCCGCCACTCCCCGCTCAGCCCTTTTTCTGCGTACGGCGAGCTGCAAGATATTGCTTTGGAAAAGCGAAGTCTGCTGCGCCGTAGGTCTCGGAGGCGTGCAGGGTGAGGTAGGGGTCGGCCAGGTGAGCGCGCGCGAGGGCAACGAGGTCGGCGCGGCCGGAGACCACGAGGGTGTTGGCCTGATCGGCGTCCTGGACGTTGCCGACCGCCATCGTGGGCACACGGGCCTCGTTCCGGATGAGGTCTGAGAAGGGGACCTGGAACATCCGACCGTAGATCGGGCGTTGTTCTGGCACCACCCCGCCGGCGGAGCAGTCGATCACGTCGACCCCGGCCTCGTGGAGCGCCCGGCCGAGCCCCAAGCGTTCAGCGTCGTCGAGCCCGCCCGGCACCCACTCGGTGGCCGAAATCCGGGCAAACAGGGGGCCCTTCCACGCCTTCCGTACGGCGCGTACGACCCGGAGCGGGAAGCGCAGGCGCCCGGTGAGGTCACCCCCCCAACGATCGTCACGTCGGTTGGTGAGCGCTGAGATGAAGGTAGAAAGCAGGTAACCGTGCGCGAAATGGAGCTCCAGCACGTCGAAGCCGACGTCGGTCGCGGCCTGCGCTGCGGCCACGAAATCTGCCTCCACCTTGTCGAAATCGGCGTCATCCATTGGGACGGGCACGGGGCTCGCGGGGTCGTAGGGCAGGCAGGAGGGCCCGAGCACGGGCCAGGCGTCCGGGCCGGAGAGGGGCGCGCCGCTGTTGACCCAGGGCAGATGGCAGGAGCCGCGCCGGCCGGAATGGGCAATCTGGATGCCCATCTTGGAGGTGCTGTGCTCGTGGACGAAGGAGACGACCCGGCGCCACGCCTCGACGTGTTCGGGCTGCCAGATCCCTGCACAACCCAGGGTGATCCTGCCTTCGGGCGACACCGCGGTGCCCTCGGTGAACACCAGCCCGGCGCCGCCGACGGCGCGGCTACCCAGGTGGACCATATGCCAGTCGTTTATCAGGCCGTCCTTCGCCGAGTATTGGCACATCGGCGACACCACGACGCGGTTGGCCAGGGTCACGCCGCGGACGGTGAACGGGGTGAAGAGCGGCTCCGTCGTGGGCGGGGCGCCGTGAAGTTCGGCGAACCAGGCGCGGGCCTGGGCCTGGAGCGTAGGGTCACGGAGGCCCAGCTCGTCCCAGGTGATTCGTTTACTCCGCGTCATGAGGGAGACGGCGAACTGGACCGGAGGAAAGTTCAGGTAACGGGCGCTGTCTTCGAACCACTCGAGGCTGGTCTGCGCGGATTTCTGGATACGCTCGACCTCCGGACGGCGGACGGCCTCATACGCGGCGAGGACCTCCGGGATCGAGCTTTGCCGCTGATTCTGGATCGCGGCAGCGAGCGCGATTGCGTCCTCCATCGCGAGCTTGGTGCCCGAGCCGATGGAGAAGTGGGCGGTGTGGGCGGCATCACCGAGCAGCACGACGTTGTTGTGCGACCAATGCCGATTCTTGATGGTAGGAAAGCGCCGCCAGGGGTTGCCGTTGGCCACCAGTTGGGCGCCCTGGAGCTCTGGCCGGAACAGTTCGCCGACAGCGGCGAGGGTCTCGGCTTCGTCAAGCTGGTCGAAGCCGGCGTTTTTCCACGTCTGGTCGCGGCACTCGACGATGAAGGTGGAGAAGTTGTCGTCGTAGGGGTAGGCGTGGACCTGAAAGAGGCCGTGGGGCGTGTCGCGAAAGATGAAGGTGAAGGCAGGAAGTTTGAGATGCGCGCCCAGCCAGATGAACCGGCACTGACGCCAGTCTACCGCGGGTTGGAAATAGGGCGCGAGCTCGGCGCGGATCTTGCTGTTGACGCCGTCAGCGGCGACGATCAGGTCGTCATCGAGCCCCGCGACGGAGCTGATCTCGGACTCGAAGTGGAGCTGGACGCCCAGGTCGCGGGCGCGGTCGGCGAGGATCTGGAGCAGCTTGATCCGAGCGAAACCGCAGAAGCCGTGCCCGGTGGAGCGGATCCGGGTGCCGCCGTAGTAGATGTCGATGTCCTGCCAGTCCACGAAGGCGTCACAGATGGCGCGATGGGATTCGGGGTCTGCGGCCGCGAAGTTTTCGAGGGTGCGGTCGGAGAAGACGACGCCCCAGCCGAAGGTGTCCCCCGGGCGTTGGCGTTCGTGAATGTGTACGTCGATCGAGGGATCCTGCCGACGGAGCAAGATGCCGAGGTAGAGGCCGGCGGGGCCACCGCCGAGGATACGTACACGCATGAGGGCTCCTGGCCGGGCCTTATCCGGATAGCGCGGCGCGAGGGGGCGCAGTCCGGTGCGGTGGATGGCTCAGAGCGCGGCGTCGAGCTGGGTGAGCGCGGCCTCGTAGCAGGCCTTCCACTCGGGCATGACGCGGTTGTAGAACACGCTCTTGACCGGCCACGGAGGCGGGTTGAGGCGGGTGGTCATCTCGACGGCGGTCCCGGTGGCGGAGGGGGCCAGCATGAACCGGGTGACAAAGCCCTTTTTGCCGGGGTGGTCGAGGTCGAGGTAACGGCCGGGCTCGCCCTTGGAGATGGTGAGGGCGAGGCGGCGGTGCATCGGCCCGAAATCGTAGCGCACCGCGGCGGTGGCGCCGAAACCTGACGATTTATTGCCGTTTTCCCACTCGCTCACGCAGGCTTCGGAGAAGAGGGCGTGGAGGTTGTCCAGCGAGAGCAGGTGCTCGTAGACCTGTTCGGGGGACGCGGACACGCTGCCGGACGCGGCGATGTCGGAGGGTACACCGTCCCATTTGCCGGCGAGGGCGGAGAGGATCAGGAGGAGAAAGTGCATGGCGTCAAGAGCATAACGCGGATTATGTGGGGTAGGGGAGGTTTTTGGGGGAAGCCACGTAGTGTGCGGACGGGGGAGGGGGCCGGGCCCGGCGGGCGGATGGGCCGTCAGGTTGACGCGGGACGATCCGGCGCTTAGGAACCCGGTGTTGGGTGAAAGCCCGACGTTGACAAGGGGGCGTTACGGATTCGACGGGGCAGTGGATACTTGAAGGGCGTAGCAGGCGTGGTTCAGCCTTGAACGAACTAACCACAGGTGCCAACAACACCAGTCACTTCGAACAGGAAGTCCGCCTAGCGGCTTAGTGTTCGAGGTCCTGGGGCCATATAGAGCCCCAGGCATCCGGAAGAGAAGGGCCGAGCTCGGCCGGGTGTAATTCAGGCATGCAGCAACTCCGGGGACGAGCAACCGACGGAGGCGCGAAGACCAACAGGGAGCTCTGACGGTCACCAAAGGGGACGACACCCGCCGGTGGGTTTTACCGGAAGGCTACGTATCTCGGGGAGAAGAAGGTGCTTCGGACGCGGGTTCGACTCCCGCCGCCTCCACTTTTACACGCGCCACCAACCTGCGTTCTCGAGAGGGGCCGCGGGTTGGTGTGCTTGAATTCTCAGCTCAGGCGGCGCGCCTCAGGCTCGCCG
>CANKTH010000183.1 GCA_947486185.1 Deltaproteobacteria bacterium | reverse complement strand
GTACTCCGCGACGATCGGGTCGCCCACCAGGTCTCCGCGTTCGATCTCGTAGTAGCTCGTGATGATCTTGGTGGTCAGCACGTCGTCGTCGACACGCACCACCTCGACGAGGCCCACCTCGATATAGACCTGCCCGATCGTGCCGGATGCGCCTTTGAGCTTGTCTTTCGAGGGCTTGCGGAACACCCCGAGCTGGGTGCCACACTCGATGTCGTCGGTGTTCGACATCTTCAAGAACACAGCTTGATCGGGGAACTTCGCCAGGGTCATGCCGTGGATGTCGGAGGCGAGCACCGAGCCTCGGATGTTGAGCATATCGTCGTCCCCGATCGTGCCCGCGGCGCGGAGGCGCATGTTCTTGTGGGTGTATGCGTATTTGGGCGGGAAGTCGCAGAGCGGGGGCTCGACCTTTGGCGCCGGCGGCAAGCTCTCGGCGACCTCGATGCGGGGCTCAGTGCCCACCGAGGGAGGGTTCAGCGCGTCCCCGAGGTTGAAATAGATCCGGTTACCCGGGTAGATCCAGTGGGGGTTGGTGATGTACTCGTTGAAGGACCAGAGCTCCGGCCACTCGTAGGGATCACCAAGGAATCGGGACGAGATGTCCCAGAGGGTGTCCCCCTCCTGGATCACGTAAAAATCGCCCTTGTTGCCCATTGACGTGGTGCCCGTTTGCGCCGCCGCGGGCGTCGAGAGCATCAGTCCCGAGATCAGGAGCAGCATCAGGTCGGGCCTCCAGCGCCAGAGCATCGGCGGGAATGGGGTCCTTGTCAAGGGCACTCCTGGACGAGGATGAGAGTAACCGGGGAAGTCCCTTGGCTCCTCCGCAGCCAGACGGCCCTCCGAGAGCCGCCCCGCGCGGCGCGCCTCAGTCGTTTCGCAGGACGAGCAGCCGGGGCTCGGTCATCTCCTCGACGGCGTATCGGGGCCCCTCACGGCCGAACCCGGAGTCCTTCACTCCGCCGTAGGGCATAGGATCCGCGCGGAACGTGGGCACATCGTCGTGGATGATCGCGCCTACCTCCAGCCGTTCCTGGGCGCGGAGCAGGCTTCGTACGTCGCGCGTGTACATGCCGACCTGAAGCCCGAAACGACCACGGTTGAGCTGGTGGAACGTGGTGTCCAGGTCGTCGTAGCTATCGATATGCGCGACGGGGCCGAACACCTCCTCCGTGCGCACGCGGGCGTCAGCGGGCACCCCTGCGAGGAGGGTGGCGCCCACCACCGTCTCGCTGCCCTCGTTCTCGACGAGCATCGAAGCTCCCCCGGCTCGGGCCTCGGCGATCCACGAACGAAGCCTCTCCACGTTCGCCTTGTCGATCATGGGGCCGCAAAGCACATCTTCCCGCGCCGGGTCGCCCGTCGGGACCTTCGCTGCGGCGACACTGAGGCGCTCCCGCAGCTCCTCAGCGCGCGACGACGCGACAAGCACGTGCTGGACGGAGATACAGACCTGGCCGGCATATGCGTAGGCGCCCGCGATGATCCGCGGCACGGCCATGTCGAGATTGGCGTCGGGCTCGAGGATCACCGCCGCGTTGCCGCCCAGCTCAAGCACCACCTGGGCGTGCGGCGCCGCGGCACGAATTGCCCAGCCTACGCGATCGCTGCCCGTGAAGGAGACCACTTTGAACCTGCGATCGGCTACGAGCTGCGGCGCGGCGCGACGCGGGACGGGGAGTACGGACAGGGCGCGTTCGGGCCAACCGGCCTCAAGCACGAGCTCCCCCAGGCGCAGCGCGGCGGCCGGCGTCTGTTCTGCCGGTTTGACGACGATCGGGCAGCCCGCCGCGAGCGCGGGCCCGAGCTTGTGGCACACCAGGTTGAGCGGGAAGTTGAACGGCGTGATCGCCAGAACCGGGCCCCGGCCCACCCGACGGGTGAAGGCGATCCTCCCTGCGCCGGAGGCGACGGCGTCCACCGGCACCATCTCCCCGTTTGCCCTCCGGGCCTCCTCGGCGCAGAGCTCGAGCGTCTCCGCGGCTCGACTGACCTCGGCGCGCGCGAGTGTAATGGGTTTGCCGGCTTCATCACGGATCAACCCCGCGATCACCTCAGTCTCGGCGCGCAGGCTCGTCGCGATCCGCCGCAGGATCTCCGCGCGACGCCACGGGGCCAGAGCCCGTGTGTCCGCGACGCTCGCGGCGGCCGCGGCGGCGGCGGCGTCCATCTCGTCCACGCTCGCTTCGGAGACCTCGTGGAGCAGCCGCCCGTCCCACGGGGCGTAGACAGGGGCGGGGCGAGAGGCGTAGACGTGGCGCCCGGCCAGCAGCATCGGTAGAGACATCGGGTCAAAGTAGCGTGCTTCGCGGCGTGCGGCAGCCGACGGAGGAATCCCACCTGTCCTTGTGCGTGCGCGGGGAGGCGGGCTATCCTGTGCAGAGCCGCGATCTGCGGCTTGTCGGTGGGCCCGGCGCGTGACGGCGCCCGTGCCGCCGAGCGCTCCTCTCCCCCCGGCCACGGACTTGAAGATGCAACGACCGACCTGGTTTTTCGTGCTCCTGACCGGAGGTTGCGCTTGGGTCTCAGACGCCGACATCGCCGCCCTCAAGCCTGACGTCGACGATGACGGGGATGGTGCGATCAACCGGAACGACTGTGCGCCCGACGATCCCAGCATTTCGCCGGCGAAGCCCGAGATCTGGTATGACGGAATCGACCAGAACTGCGACGGGGCCAATGACTTCGACCAGGATGGCGACGGGTTTGATGGCGTAGATGCTGGCGGAAATGATTGCAACGACCAGGATGCCCGGATCAAGCCCGGCCAGAGCGACCCCTTCTACGACGGGGTGGACCGCGACTGTGACGGCGCGCCCGATTTTGATCAGGACGGCGATGGCTACAACTCCGACAACTACGCCGACGAGACTGGCGTGGTTGGCGACGACTGTGTTGATCAAGCGTCCGACACCCCATTCGACGTGGATCCGGCGCTCGTGAACCCCGGCGCGATCGAGGTCTGGTACGACGGCGTCGATCAGAACTGCGACGGGGCCGACGACGCCGATCAGGACGGCGACGGCTTCCCGTGCGTTGATGGCGTGGACGAAAACTCTTCCTGTGACGCGGATTGTGACGATACGCGGGCGGACGTGAACCAGCGCTCGGTCGAGGTCTGGTACGACGGCGTCAACCAGGATTGCTCCACCGACCCCAACGACTACGACCAGGACGGTGACGGCTACGACGCGGCGCCCGCCGGAAATGACTGTGAGGACCTGGATGATCGCGTCTATCCGCTAGCGGTGGAGGTCGTTGGTGACGGGCTGGACTCCGACTGCGACGGAGACGATTCGAGTGCTTCAGCGTGGTCTCTACGGGAGATCATGGGCCTCAGCTGGGTCGCCCCGGCGCGCCCCATGCTGGTCGATTCGAGCGCCTACGTCGCGCTGACCGTTTCGGTCGGAAGTCTGGGCTCGGAGGCAGCGACCTACTACGACGGGGTCGTGAGCCTTACCTGGCCTCGCGCTACGGCCGCTTCATCCTCGCCATCCTTGCCGATTCCCAGCTCGGGCAACATCTTCAATCTCACCGCCGGCAGCAGCGACTCGGCGACCCTCACCCCGACCGGGGCGCATCACAGTGTGTCTGGAAGCGCTGTGATCTACGACATCGTCGGCGTTGCGAGCGCTTCGACACCGAGCTTCTCGTTCGCGGCCGTGTCCGCGAGCGGCTCCCTTCGCGCGACTCCGGCGCAGGTCCAGGGAGATCCGGGTCCCGGTTACGACTCCGTGGTCATTGGTTCGGATGGGACCTACGCATGGCTGGTAGGGTGCGCGAGCACAACCGGCGATCTCACCTACGTCAGCTATGCGCTGTCTTCCTCAACAATCGACACATATGAGACCTTGGACGCGGGCGCGCGGGTGTGCGCGGGCGGTGTGAGCGACGGCAGCTTCTGGATCTATACGAGCGACAGCAATGTCACTTCCACGTGGACCCTTGAGGACAACAGTGGAGTTGTCAGCTTGATCCCGGCGGCGACGTATAGCCGGTCGGCGTCCGATCTGCGCATGCCGGAGGCGAGCCAACGCCTCCTGCTCCTGGTGGATGCAGGGGCCGATGAGGTGGTTGTCGTCGACGAGGCAGGGTCAGAGACGATCATCGCGCCGGGAATGGGGGCGTCAAAAGCGTACCTTGCGGAGGATGAAACCAACGGGGCCTGGTACGTGGCCTACATGACCCTCGGCGGAGAGCTCCGTTTGACCTGGGAGGGCGCCTCGGGCTGGGAAGACGTGGAGATCTCGCTTCCATCTGGGTTCTCTCCCAGGGATGTTGCGGTGTGGGTGGACGGACAGGTGGTCATGGTGGCCGCGACGGGAGAGAACCGAACGGAGGGGGTCGACGACGTGGTAGTCGCGCACCTCGTCGCCCGCTGACCGGGCGCCGGGGACACTTCGGAGGCCTCGGCGCGCTCAAGCAACGGGCATTGGCGGCGTGACATAGTCGTGACACGCCAGCGCTCTAATGGAGTGGGAGGCTCCTTGGAGACCGTCATCACCTACACCCGCCTGCTCGCGGGACTCCTGTTCATCCTGTTGATGTTGATGCTTTCAGCGCCTATCCTCCTGCTGCTTTTGCCGTTTCGGCGACTGCGCATCTTGATCGGCAACCTGGTGGGCAAACAGATCGGGCGGTTGTGTTTGTGGTTGGCGCGCGCCGAGGTACCCTCCGAAGCGCCTGGCTTGGCGGGGAAGCACTTTCCGGCCATTTTCATCTCCAACCACACCTCGATCCTCGATATCTTCCTCGGGATCTGGATCGCCCCTTATGGAACCTGCGGCATCGCCAAGAAGCAGGTGGTTTGGTATCCCTTCTTCGGCTTGATCTACCTTCTGGCGGGCCACCTACGTATCGATCGCAGCCACCACGGCCGCGCGGTTGAGGCGCTCGCGGGAATGGCGCAGCTCATGCGCCGGGAGCGGCTGGGTGTGTGGCTCTGGCCAGAAGGAACGCGGGCCAAGGACGGGCGTCTTCAACCCTTCAAGAAGGGTTTTGCCCACCTCGCCCTGGCTACGCGTCTCCCCGTGGTGCCGGTGGTGATCGCCGGCGCGCATCGCGGCTGGGTGAAGAACGAGATTCGATTCACGCGGTCGCAGCTGGACGTCAAGGTGCTCGAGCCGATCGACACGCGGGAGTGGACCCTCGAGAACCTCGAGGCCCACGTCGCCGAGGTGCACGCGCTCATCGCGGCGGCGCTCCCGCCCGACCAGCGACCGCTAGAACAGGTGGCCGAAGGTGCGGCCTGAACGATCAAGGATCGTCCGCTAGCTTGGCATCGGTCCCGGAGGGCGCTACGTTCCTTTGAGGGTGGCGCCTTTTGACTGGCCATCCGCCGTCCCGCGGCTCAGCCCGGGCCGGGCACGGTCCAGGAGGCGGCGCACAGATGGACGACAGCAACGGAGCGGACCCTCAGCCCGGCAGTGTGCCGAGGATGCCGTTTCGTTGGGAGGATCCTCACCTCTACGCCGCGCAGCTGGCCGCCCACTATCAGGCGGTGCGGCGGCGCGGGGCCATCGACATCGTCGCGACGGCGCGCGCTCTGGTGGAGCGCACCGGGCTCCGCCCTGAGGACCCCCTGTTCCGCGCTGCAGAAATGGTCGCACAGGTAGCTTACAACAGACCGTTCGAGCAGGCCCGTCTGCTGACGGATGTCACGCGGTCGCAGGCGCTCATGTTGCAGCGCCATAGCGCGCCCGAGTACCACAACCCCTTCCATGCCTTCGAGGTCGCCTGCAACGTCGCGATCCTGCTCGACGTAGGCGCCGATCTCTCTCCGAGGTACGGCGCGCTCACCCTTGTCGCCGCCCTGGGCCACGATCTCTGTCATGACGGGGGATCCAACCGGCGCCCCTTCCATCTGGAATCACGGGCGGTTCATGTGGTGCGGAGCGTCGCCCGCGAGGCAGGCGCGTCCGAACAGGATCAGATCGACTTGGAGGCCCTGATCTTCGCGACCGACGTCGCATCCGCGCGGCCCACCCTGAGCGCGCTGATTGACGGCGCCGCGCCCCCCGCCGAGTTTCCGCTGGAGCTGACGCGTATCGTCCAGGACTCAGAGCTCGCGCGCGCCGCCGCGGTGATCGTCGACGGTGATGTGCTCTGTTCGGCCGGATTGACATGGGAGATGCACCGCTTTCAGAGTGAGGCGCTCGGTCGGGAATGGAACCGCGAGATGGGCGCTCGCGACGCGGTGTTTTTCTTGGACACGCTGCTGGGGCGGCGCTTCCTGTCCCGTGGCGGTCAGTATTTCATGCCGAACCTGCTGCGGAACTTCGAGCGGGCAAACAGCGAGCTCACCGCGGTGGTCTGATTGGCGGTGGGTGGCGTACGGTCTTCCGTAGGTTGAACCTGATGAATCGTCTGGCGATAGCATGCGGCATTCGGTCCCCGCTGTGTATTGACCGCTCCGTTGCTCGGCGGTCGTTTACCTCGGTATTCTCCCTCCTCTCGCCGTTCGTTCGGTTCGTGAGGATGCCCGCGGTGCCCCCGGCTTATTTGCGGACTTGCTCTTGGCGCCGTACGAGCAGGGGTGTGGAGCGCCCTCAGGTCGAGGCGTGGCTCACCCTTCGTTGCCTTCAACCGGGTACATCTCCGAGGCCCGCAGGTGTTCTGCGAGCTCCACGAGGCGTCGCTCCACGCGCCCGAACACGCTCGCCGCTGGAAAGTGTCCTTCGAGGTCACGTTCTCCCGCCTCCAGCCCCGTGAGCACGCCGACGCCTTCCTCCACCCGCTCGATCGGCCAAAGGTGGAAGCGGCCCGCGCCTATGGCCGCGACAACGTCCTCGCGCAGTACGAGATGACGTAGGTTGACCCTTGGAAAGATCACGCCCTGGTCGCCGGTCAGGCCGCGTTCGGCGCACACGTCGAAGAAGCCTTCGATCTTGGCTGTCACTCCCCCGATCGCCTGGATCTCGCCAAGTTGGTTCACGCTCCCGGTCACCGCGCGGTGCTGGGCCAGGGGCACACCCGCGAGCTCCGAAAGCACGGCGAAGAGCTCCGCGGCAGCGGCGCTGTCGCCTTCGATACCTCCGTAGGACTGCTCGACGACCAGCTGGGCGCGGAGGCTGAGGGGTCGGCGTTGGCCGAAGATCTTCGAGAAGTAGCCGCGTAGGATGGCGACACCCTTGGTGTGGATCGCGCCGCCGAGCTCTGACTCTCGCTCTACGTCGATGATCCCGTCGCGTCCGATCGACACCACGGCAGTGATCCGAACCGGATGACCAAAGGCGACGCCGCCGTGTTCCAACACTGCGAGGCCATTCACCACGCCGACGCGTGAGCCGCTCGTCTCGACCTTGACCTCGCCGGAGGTGGTCATCGCCCGGACCTGCCGCTCCACCGGGCTCAGGCGCTGGAGGCGTGCGTGCCAGGCCGCCCGCACGCGCCCGGCGGTCACCACCCCCTCCGAGGCCTTCGCGGCGTCTCCCGCGGCGAAGGCCAGGACCTCTTCTAGAGGCCCGGTCGCCAGGGGCAGCTGGTCGTGCCGGCCCGTGAGGCGCACAGCGAGGTCGATCGTCAGGGCGCGGGCCTCGCGGTCGAGTCGGCCCCACCCGAAGGAGAGCGCGCGGGCGGCGAACCAGCCGTCGAGCTTGAGGGTGCTGCTCGGGGTGCGGGGAACCGTGTCGCCGAGCTCGAGGCGCACGGGTACGAGCGTTTGGAGTGCTGGGTCTTCCTCGACAAATTCGAGCGCACCGGGGCGGGCGAGCAGGATCACCCGAGCGTCTGCGGGTGCTGGCGGTAGGGGGCGTCCGGGTCCGGGAGCTGCGGCGACGCCTGTACGCAGCATCGACTGGAGCAGCTGCCACCGCTCTGGACTCTCGTGCGCCTCCGTGAGATCGAGTAGCAGAAAGCCGCCTGCAGCCTGATGTATCGTCCCAGGCCACACCCTTGGGCGCTCCGAGGGAGCCGC
>CANKTH010000182.1 GCA_947486185.1 Deltaproteobacteria bacterium | reverse complement strand
TCCAGACCGTCGCCGTCCGTATCGGTGAGCAGGGGGTCGGTCGTGTAGACGAGGACCTCGTCGCCGTCGTCCAGGCCGTCCCCATCGGTGTCGGCGATCAGCGGGTCGGTGGTGTAGACGAGCACCTCGTCGCCGTCCGAGAGGTCGTCGCCGTCGGTGTCCGCGACGAGCGGGTCGGTGCTGTAGACGAGGACCTCGTCGCCGTCGGAGAGATCGTCGTCGTCGGTGTCGGGGTCGTTCGGGTCGGTCCCGTAGACGCTCGTCTCGGCAGCGTCGGTCAGCCCGTCGCCATCGGTGTCGGTGGTCGTGTCCGGGACGTCGTCGGTCGGATCGAGGGGGTCGGTGCCGGAGACCAGGACCTCAATGCCGTCCGCGACCGTGCCGCCGTCGGTGTCCGCGAGGATCGGGCTGGTGGCGTAGACGAGCACCTCGTCGCCGTCGTCGAGTCCATCGCCGTCTGTGTCGTCCACCAGCGGATCGGACAGGTAGGTGAGCACCTCGTCGCCGTCTTCAAGGTCGTCGGCGTCGGTGTCCGCGTCGAGCGGATCGGTGTTGTAGACGAGCACCTCGTCGCCATCGTCGAGCCCGTCGGCATCGGTGTCGTCCACGAGCGGCAGGGTGCCGTAGACGAGCACCTCATCGCCGTCGGACAGCGCATCGCCGTCGGTGTCTGCCGCGACCGGATTCGTGCTGTAGACGAGCACCTCATCGCCGTCGTCGAGGCCGTCGCTGTCTGTGTCGTCGAGCACCGGGCTGGTGCCGTAGATGAGCACCTCGTCGCCATCGTCGAGCCCGTCGCCATCCGTGTCGTCGAGGATCGGGCTGCTGCCATACACGAGGACCTCTTCGCCGTCGTCGAGGCCGTCGCCATCCGTGTCGGTGACAAGCGGGTTCGTGCTGTAGACGAGCACCTCGTCCCCGTCATCAAGCCCGTCGCCGTCGGTGTCCGCGATCAGCGGATCGGTGCCGTACACCAGCACCTCGTCGCCGTCCGAGAGGCCGTCGTCGTCCGTGTCCGCGTCGAGAGGATCGGTGCCCTCCACGAGGACCTCTTCGCCATCGGAGAGGTCGTCGTCGTCGGTGTCAGGGTCGTTCGGGTCGGTGCCGTAGACGCCGGTCTCCTCCACGTCCGTCAGGCCATCGCCATCGGTGTCCGTTGTCGAAGGGGGCACGTCGTCCGTGGGATCGAGCGGGTCCGTCCCGGTGACGAGCACCTCGATCCCATCGCCTACGGTGCCGCCGTCGGTGTCCACGAGCAGGGGGTTGGTGCCGTAGACCAGCACCTCGTCGCCGTCTTCGAGGCCGTCCGTGTCGGTGTCATCGAGCAGGGGGTCGGTGGTGTAGACGAGCACCTCGTCGCCATCGGACAGATCGTCGCCATCGGTGTCGGCCACGAGCGGGTTGGTGTCGTAGACGAGCACCTCGTCGCCATCGGAGAGGTCGTCGCCGTCCGTGTCCGCGACCAAGGGGTCGGTCGTGTAGACGAGCACCTCGTCGCCATCGGAGAGATCGTCGCCATCGGTGTCCGCGAGCAGGGGGTCGGTGTCGTAGATGAGCACCTCGTCGCCGTCGGACAGGCCGTCACTGTCGGTGTCGTCGAGGAGAGGGTCGGTGGTGTAGACGAGCACCTCGTCGCCGTCTTGCAGGCCGTCGTCGTCGGTGTCCGCGTCGAGCGGGTCGGTCTCGTAGACGAGGACCTCGTCGCCGTCGGAGAGATCGTCGCCATCGGTGTCGGCCACGAGCGGATCGGTGTCGTAGACGAGCACTTCGTCTCCGTCGGAGAGGTCGTCGCCGTCCGTGTCGGTGAGCAGCGGGTCGGTGTTGTAGACGAGGACCTCGTCGCCGTCGGAGAGCGCGTCGCCATCGGTGTCCGCGACGAGCGGGTCGGTCCCGTAGATGTTGAGCTCGTCCGAGTTGGTCAGGCCATCGCCATCGGAGTCGTTGTCGGAGTACACCGTGCCCCACGTACAGGTCGTGAGGCCGTTGCACCCAGCGACGTCCTTGCTGAAGTCTTTGGTGGAGGCGGAGGTGCCGAACGCGAACGCGAGGCCCTCGGAGCTGGTGATGCCGGTCGCCGCAGTCAGATCGGCCCACGGCACATACCAGTCCACAAAGTAGTCCACGGACCCGGTGGTGCCGCCGCAGATGTCGGAGCTTGCTGCGGCGTACCCGGCGGCGATGGCGGAGGTGGCCGCGGAGGCCGCCAGCGGAGCATCGTACTCGTTGAGGACGGTGTCGGGCTCATCGGTGTAGAACGGCGTGCTGCCCACGGCGTTCGACCAGAGGCTCACGTTGTCGTTCTTGCCGTCCACCATGAGCAGGTAGTCATACTTGACGTTCGTGCCGTCAAAATCGCTCTCGATCTGCACGCCCCAGCCGAAGCTGCGCCAGGACGAGGGGTTGCCGCCGGAGCTGGAGTAGGGCTTGTCCGCCAGGCGCAGCCGAAACCACAGGTTGGTGCCGTCGTCGTAGGTGTAGGCCGCGGGCAGGGCGGTCGTGCCGATGATGTTCCACCAGTCGCTCCCGCTCACGTCATTGCAGACATCGGTCAGGACCCCGCCGTCCGACTGCACAGCGACCCAGTCCGATGCGGAGGGCCAGGTGACAGCGAAGGCGTTGGTGGTGGCCAGGAGCAGGGCGAGCAGCATCGGGGACCTCTGGGGCGGGCACTATCACACGATCACGAGCGTTCAGGCTGAGTGCGCTGGCAGTGAACTTTCTATCCACGCGGGCTCAAGAACGCGGGAATCCGTCAGGTTTCCGCCAGAAACCCCCGGATGTCCGCCTCCACGGTGTCCACTTGCCGAAACATGTCGGTGCCGTGCGCGTTGCCCTCGTACTCGATGAACACCCAACCGTCGTTGGTGCCGAACAACGCCTCGTTCCAATCGGCTTCGGACGAGGGGTAGAGGAACTGCATGTGGTCCGAAGCGCCCGCTCCAAGCAGCGAGTTGGTCTCGGTGTACGTCCCCCCGCTCATCAGGACCAGGGCCTCGGGCACCGGGCGGCCGTCGGGGTTCTTGGTGTAGTCGAGCAGCGTGGTCGTTCCGTTCGAAGCCCCGATGATCACGAGCCTGTCGTGGTCGGCGGCGACCATGTGGTCTACGGCGGCGTAGGCGTCGTTCACGCCGAGGTCTCCGTTGTAGGCGTCCTCGGCGTTGCCCCCTGAGCCCCCGGCGCCCCGTCGATCGAGCGCGAGCACCGCGTACCCATCCTCCACGAGCCCCTCGATGAAGCCGTTCGGCCAGGAAGATCGGTCATAGCTGGGCGGGATCATGTGCAGGAGCAGCACGGCCGGGCTGCCGGGGGCGTTGTCGTACCAGTCGGCTTCGAGGGTCACGCCGTCGGCCGTCGTCAAGCTGATCACTTCGCCCGCTGGCGGGACGTACGGCGCGGAGTCGGTGGGCGCGGTGTCGTCGAGCGGGGAAGGGGCGGTGCAGGCGAGGAGGAGGAGGAGCATGGGCGGAGCTTAGCGGGGTGGGCGAGGGGAGGGTGGGCGCCGTTCGGGTTCGGCGGGCGCACCGGAGGCGCGAGACGCCGCACGCCACAAAGCGGGGCGGGTTCGGAAGCCAGCCCTGGGGAGAGACTTCGCGGCAGCGACATCGGGGTGGGACCTCCGCGGCAGAGTTGGGGCTCTCGGCGGACGGGGCGATGCTGGCGGTGGCGGACCACGACGGAGGGCTTTGGACGGTGAGCCGTCGAACGGGGCTCACGCGAGCGTGGCACGTCGGGGAGTTCCCGGGGCAATGTCGAAAATAGTTCGCCCGCTCTCCAGGCCCCAACGCCTCCCGCGTTTTCGCCCCAGCTCAAACGCCGACGCCACGCCCCTCTCCGGGCCCGAGCACGGCATCCGCGGGCGCGTTCTCGCAGGTCGGCGGAAAAGATCCTGGAAAATCACGCAAACGCCCATCCTGGAGGACGAAAACGTAGACAAATTCAGCAAGATAGGTACTTTGTATGACGCTCATCACTCCCCAACCCGGCGACGCCCTCGCCGCCGCTCGCTCCCTCGATCAACGCCTCGTCGTCGCCCGCCGGACCCAGCGCGGCGCGGAGCATCAGCTCGCCGTCCTGCTCACCGAGATGGCACAGGGCGGGTACCGCACGCTCGGGTACGCGTCGATTCACAAGTATGCAACGGTGGTCCTCGAACTGCCGCCGCGAACCGCCCGCGATCTCCTGCGGATCGGCCGGGCCCTGCCGGACCTTCCGGTGCTCCGCCAAGCGCTCGCGAGCGGAGAGCTCGACTGGACGAAGGCCCGCGAGATTGTGCGCGTGGCCAACGCGGCGACGGAAGCCGGTTGGGTCGGGCGTGCTCAGGCCGTGTCCGCCAGGGTGATCGAGCACGAAGTCGCGTGCGCCGAGCGCGGTGATCCCGCGCCGGCCGGGCCCGCTGAGCCAGAGCGCGAGCCTATCCGTCGTCGTGTCAGCTTTGAGATGGAGACGAGCGACGAACGTGCCTGCTTCGGTGCGAACCAGCACCTGGACCGGTAGCTTTTCGGGCGCACTCCAGGTCAACGGGAGAGTGAGCTTCTGGCCAGGCGTGAGCGTGGTGGTCACCGGCTCGGAGGTCCACTTGGCCGGTCCGACGAGGTCGAACCCCGTGATCGCGAACGGCTCCTGGCTCAAGTTCGTTAGCACGACGTCGCCGGTGCCGGCCTTCGTGGTGTCGGGGACCGAGACCAGGGCGAGGGAGCCTAGGGACGGGGCGGCGAGGGCTTGGAACAGGGCGAGGAACGCGAGCATAAGCGCCGCTTAGCCCGGCGGCGGCGAGGGTGACCGCCTCAGGCCGGCGGCCGGCCAGAGGTCAAGACCCTGGCGGCGAGGGTGACCGCCTCGGGCCGGCGGCCGGCCAGAGGTCAAGACCCTGGCGGCGAGGGGAGAGAACGCGACGGAATTGGGCCGGTAATCTCTCTCGGAAAATAGATTCTTTGCATTGCTTAGACTGTACACCTGGTTAGGTAGTCGCATGACCATGACACTCGCCACGTCCGTGCGACCCGGCGCTCCTCCGGTCGGATTTCAAATCGTCCTTCGCCGCTTGGGGAGCCCGGTGCTCTGTCCAGATGTCGCGGCGAGACGTGCATTCTCTCGGACGATCCTACGCATTGGAGAGCGGCGAGGCTTGCTCGGCTTCGGGTGCGCGGATACCCACGGCCATATTCTCACCGTCGGGGATCGCGCCATGGCGGGTGAGTTGGCGCACGCGGCGGAGACCGCGCTGGCCTACACCCTGCCCAGCGCCGTCGGCTTCGTCGCGGCCGAAATCACGGAGGTGAGCGACCAAGCGCACTTGGTCAGCACTTTTCGTTACGTACAGCGGAACGCGGCGCATCACGGGGTGGTCGATCCAGGGGCAACGGAGGCTTCCAGCCTGCACGATGTGCTCGGGATGCGGATCGTCGCCCCCTGGCTCGGGCTTCGGGTCCGGCGCCTCTTGCCGCGCACGACCCGAGCGGAGCTGCTCCAGCTGCTGGGCCTGCCCGACCTCGGAGTCTCCGGCGAGCCTGTGCCGAGCACCCTTGCGATCGTTGCGGCCGCCACAATCGGGAGAGCGGATCTTCGCGGCGATGAACCCCTCGTGGTGGCTGCTCGGACGGCCGCGGTGGCGCTGGTCCGGACGGCCTGGCGCCCCGCGGAGATCGGTCGGGCTCTGCACCTCGCGGAGCGATCGGTCCGACGGCACGCCGCCTGGGAGCCCCGGGCGTCTCTGGTGGAAGCTCTCCGTCGTCAGCTTGCGTGGCAAGCCGCCGTTGCCACTGTGAGCGATCCGCTCCTGGTGGGTGTTCGGGGGCGCGGGTGACCCCAGTGCCCACCGCCGCAAACTTGTACCCCCGGGCCCGCCAGGAGATCTGCGGCGTTCCACGGCCCGAGTGGACGGCGAGGGGATGGCGCCGAGCCGCCCGGTTGTTCGAGATCTGAGCACGGATCCGCCCGGGTTGGCCTCCCCTGGTTGACATCCCCTTGAATTCCGGTGACAACGCGCCCATGGACGCCCCGTCCCCCTTTCCCACCGCCTACACGGTCCGACACATCCGGATCGAGCCGAACCTTGTGCTCGCGCCCATGGAGGGGGTGACCGACCTGACGTTTCGCCGCTTGATCCGCAAGATCGGCGGCGCGGGGCTGACGGTCACGGAGTTCATTGCGTCCGAGGGTTTGCGGCGCGGAGCCGCCCAGATGGAGCAGATGGCCCGCATCGATCCGGACGAGCACCCCGTCGCCATCCAGATCTACGGGCGAAACCCCATGGCGATGGCCGAGGCCGCGAAGATCGTGGAGGATCTGGGCGCCGACATCTGTGATCTCAACTTCGGTTGCCCGTCCAAGAAGGTGTGCGCACACTCCGGCGGCTCCGCCCTGCTCAAGGATCCCGAGCTGGCGCAGGAGATCGTGAAGGCGGTGCGCGCCGCGATCACGATCCCGCTCACGGTGAAGATGCGCTCGGGCTTCGACGCCGAGCAGCGGAACTGCCCAGATATCGCCTGGATGTGTCAGGAAGAGGGTGCGGAGGCCATCACCATCCATTGGCGAACGCGCGCGGATTTGTACAGCGGAACGCGCGCCGTAGACAAGATTGCAGCCACCAAGCAGCGTTTGTCCATCCCGGTGATCGGGAACGGCGACATTTTGGACTACGAATCCGCGATGGCCATGTTCCGCGACACAGGCTGCGATGGCGTGATGATCGGGCGCGGCGCGATCAAGAACCCGTGGGTGTTCAAGCAAGTACGGGCGCAGATGCTCGGCGAGCCGATGCCGGCGGTGGACGCTGAGGAGAAGCGCCGGGTGCTCATCGAGTACTATGAGAGCTGCCGCGCGTGGTTTCGGTCGGACCGCAGCGCGCTCGGCCGCATGAAGAAGATCTCCAACTACTTCACGCACGGGCTGCCCTACGCGAGCGACCTGCGGGTCACCATCCTGCACGCCCAGACCGTGGACGAGGCGATTGGCGCGGTGAACCGGTATTTTGATGATCTGGGGGAGTGGCGGCGGGCCAGCCCGGGCGCTGGACAAACAACAGCCTTTGGCGGTTAGCTTCCGGGGGAACGCGCCGAGCACGTTGTTGACCTCGTTGATGCGGGCAGGGAGGCCGTACCGCTCCTCTGGCGGCTCGCCACGGAGGGGAGGCGATCGGGGTGCGGGCGAGCTGAGGTTACACCCCGTCCATGCGAAACGTCCTGATCATCGGAGCCAACCGGGGGATCGGCCGCGCGTTGGTGGATGCCTACGTGGCGCTTGGAGACCGGGTTTTTGCCACCACCCGATCCCCGGCTGACATTCCCGGCGCGGTGGTGCTCGATGGCCTGGATCTGAAGGACGACGCGAGCTGTCTTGCTCTGCCCGGTCGAATTCCCGTGCCCATCGACATCGCGGTGGTGAACGCGGGGGTGCTCACCCGAGAGCATCTGCCGGACCTGTTGGGGCCGGATCGCACGGATGCCTTCGCCCGGATTCAAGAGCAGCTGGAGGTCAACGCCCTCGGGCCGCTTCGAATCGCGACGGCGATCTTGCCGCTCTTGCACGAGGGCAGCCGACTCGCGGTGGTCTCCTCCCGGCGCGGCTCGGTTGGGGACAACACGTCTGGCGGGTCGTACGGCTACCGGATCTCGAAGGCAGCGGTGAACATGGCGTTCGTGAACCTGGCGCGAGACCTGGTACCCCGAGGTATCACCATTACGGTACTTCACCCTGGCTTTGTGCAAACCGACCTGACGGGTGGCCGCGGGGATGTATCACCGCGTATCGCCGCAGAAGGGCTGGTCGCGCGCATCGACGCGACGACGATGGAGACCTCGGGCCAGGTGTTCTGGCACGCGAACGGCGAGACCCTTCCCTGGTGATGGACACCTCCGGCCAGGCCGCCATCAGCGTGCGTCATGCGCTCCTGGCTGGTGATATGTCGCTGGCGCTGGCGCATGTATCACTCCTCGATGAAG
>CANKTH010000181.1 GCA_947486185.1 Deltaproteobacteria bacterium | reverse complement strand
GCACGCGGCTTCGCTCACCTCGACGGGAGGCGGTTTTTTGGCGTGCGCGGCGGCGCACAGCTCCTCATAGAGCGCGACCGCGTGGGCTTCGTCCTTGTCGGTGCTCTGAAGCCCAAATCCACGGTGATACTTCTTCGCGAGGTTGAGGCAGGCGGCGGCGTCTTTACTGTCGCAGGCATCGGCCAGCGCCTGCTCCTGGGCGGTGGCGGCCGGGGGCACCAGCTTCGCCTCACGACCGGCGCAGAGCACCAGGAAAGAGCTGAGCAGGATCCAGGCGCGAAGACGGGAACGGGACGGCGGCATCATGGCCCTTTTTTCCACGCGCTACTTTAGCACGCCAGACGAGCCAAAGCGGGCGAGCCGCTCGACCTCCCGTTAGCCCTTCCCGATGTGGCTCCTCCTCGCGTGTGCCGATCCCGGAGCGGTGAGACCGGCGCCGACCGACTACCAGCTCCCGGGCCCCCACGCGGTCGGCTACACCACGATCACGCTGGAAGACGCCGACCGTCCCCTCGCCGTGAGCGTGTGGTTCCCTACCCACGATCCCCCCGAAACCGCGCCGATCACCACGCTCTACGCCGCACCCGAACCCGCGACCACCGTCGGCGCGCTCCTCGACGCCAGCCCCGAGGGCTGCGCGCGCCGTGAGACCACTGCCCGTCACGAAGCCAAAGTGCTGCCTGGAAAATCGCCGTTGGTGCTGATGTCGCACTGTCTTGCTTGTTCGCGACAGTCAATGGCCCAGGTGGCCGAACAACTCGTGAGCTGGGGCTTCGTCGTTGCCGCGCCCGATCACTACGGCGCTACGCTATTTGACAGCCTTGAAGGCACGGAGCTGGAGATCGATGACGATGCCCTCCTGGCGCGGGTGGACGATCTGGGCCGCGTGCTCGACGCGGCGCTCGCTCAGGCGCTCCCGGTCGAGGTCGACCCGCTGCGTATCGGGCTCCTCGGGCACAGCTTCGGCGCGGTGACCGTCGGCCGACTGCTTCAGGACCGGCCTGAGCCGGCCGCGGCGGTGTTTGTGGCCGCACCTCCGGGAAATCCGCTTGTGGGAGACGTCGACGTGACGCGGCTCGACGCGCCGCTCCTGTTCTACGCTATGGCCGAGGACCACAGCATCGGCGTCGCCGGAAACCTGCTGATCGACCAGAACCTGGCGGCGGCGCCGGGACCCGCGTGGCGTGTGGAGCTCGAAGACGGCGGTCACTGGTCACCGAGCGATCTGGTCGGCCTCACCGAGGGCCTCATGCCCGGCTGCGGCGACGCGACCCGTGAGGAGGGCGGCGCGCCGTTCAGCTACCCCGATCCGGCGCAATCTCGCATGATTTCAGGTGGAGTTGCCACAGCATTCTTCATGTTTTACTTGAACGATATTGAGGGGGCAGACCGGTGGCTCAGCGGCCAGTCGAGCCCGCTCCAGGTGGAGGCGCCATGAAGGGAGGGGCCCGTGTCGCAGCGTGGCTGCTGTTGCTGGGTTGCGAGGCCGAGGCGACCCGGTGCGAGGGCGACGATCTCTTCGGTATTCCGAATGAATACACGGGTTTAGACAGCAAGACATGTCGTCCGACCTGCGAGAATTGCGGCAGCGAAGGCTGGTCGCCGCCTGCCTATGGCGCCCGAGAGTTTGCCGACTGGCGAAGCCGCATCTTGCTCAATTCCCCCGCTACGCCAGCATCGGATCCCTACCTCAACCCTCCTCCCGCTACGCCCGCCAGCTCCGACGCGGTGTGCGCCGTCGAGACCGACCCCGACGGTTACCGGCTGGCCGACTACCCGAGCCCCGACGCCGCGCGCGAGGCGGGTGCCAGCCCCACCCACTTCGGCAGCTGCGGCCTATGCTCCCCGCTGGCAGACCTCGCGGTGTACGCCGAGAACCCAGAGCTCACCGAACCCGTACGCGCCTGCGGTCTGAGCTTTTTCGCGGGGCCGCCTGAAGACCACGTCGCCTGCCTGCTTGCGCTGGGATTCACCGAGCCCTGCGCCTGGATCTGGTATTACAACACCGTACATACGCGCGAAGCCTGTGGCGCGGTGTGCCTCGCCGCCCTGGACGACCCCTGGAACCTCCCGGACGGCAGCCTCAATGAGTGCCTCGCGTGCGACGAAGAGGAGAGCGCTGACGTCTTCGCGGCAGTAGCCGGTAGGACGCGCCGAAATACCGGACTGGCGTCGAGCATCTGCCGGCCGTGCGGCGAGGTGCGACCACTCGACCACAGCTATCCTTGACGCTTCCAACTACGGAGCTCCGGTTGTTCCGCCGCGCGCGTGCGGACCGGATAGTGTCCCGCACCACGAGCGTGCCCATGTTCAGGCTGGATGCAACGAGCGCGACAGAGATCATCGCCGACGAAGTCGCGCTGGCCACCCTTCGGCAGTACACCGTCGAGGAAGTGCTGGCCCAGGTCGACGATCCCGAGAAGATCGACAACGAGGAGGAGGCGTTCAACGCCCTCATGGAGGCGATGTATCGCCTCCGGCCTCAGGGTTATCTCTAAGGGCCCTTGTTCACTCTGTTTCCACGACGCGCCACCAGAGGCGGGCATAGCTGGCGGCGTGGCGGGTTGGTCACATTTGAGGCTACAAGGCGGGCCAGATGGGGGACGATATGCGAAGCGACCACGTTGCCAGCGTGCGCGCGACCGGCTGGCTCCTGGGGATCGGGCTGACCAGCGCCTGCGTCGGAGTCAGTGGGGGAAAGCCGCCGGACGACAGTGGATCGGTCACGACCTCGGTTGAAGGCGGCATCGTGGTGACCAATGTCTCGGGCACCTCCAATCGCCAGGGTTATCTGAAGGTGCCCGTGCACATCGACGAGCCACAGTCGGTTGTGCAGGTCGTCGGCCAACGATCGGGGTGGACCTCGATCGATTACATCACCGACAGCCGCGGCAACTCAGTGTTCAACTGGGAGGACTGGAGCTACAGCGACGAGTCGCTCACCGACTGCTACTACATGTCGAAGAACACGACGACGATCAACTGGCCGGTCCGCGAGGTTGATGCCTGGATGGAGCCCGGAGATTACGAGGTCTGGGTCGCCGCGCTCACCTCCGAGGGCCGATACTCCGCCGACATTGAGATGCGCGCGACCGTGTTGGTTCGGCCGGACGCGAATCTCACGCGGGGCACACTGTCGGCGTTGATCGCCTACGCGAACGGCGTGGCTGACGATCCTGAGGTTGTCGCGGCCACCGAAGAGGCTGCGGCACACTGGGCCGAAATCTACGCCAGCATCGGCATCACGCTCGATGTCGAGTACGGCTCGGTCGACATCGACGCCGAGCTGCCGTCGAGCAGCGTCGGAGACCCGGCGTATGAAGCCCTGGGAGAGAGTATGGGCGACCGGAAGGTCATCCTCGTGGTGGGGGAGACCATCACCGGGGACAGCTGGCTCTACGGTGAAGCCGGCGGTATTCCTGGGCCTTTTGCGCCCGCGAACACCGGTATCGTCGCGGTGGGCTGGCTGGCCAACGCCGGCGCCGATGGGCGCTTCTCGGACCAGGATCTGCTGCTCTACGGGGAGACCATGGCCCACGAGATGGGGCACTATCTTGGGCTCTATCATCCCGTGGAGGACGGGTTCGAGTACTTTGACGCCCTGTCTGACACCCAGCGGTGCACGAGCTACTCAAGCTGCGAGTCGGCGTTGGGGTCCAACCTCATGTTCCCGTATCCCGTGTGTGCGGGCCGCACGTGCACGCGGCAGGAAGATGTCACGGCCGAGCAGTCGGGTGTGGCCCATCGTTACGTAGGGGTGCTCTGATGACGCTCGTTTCGGTCATTTTCTGTACGTTTTCGGCCACCGCCGCCGAGCCTCGCGCCCGAGCGGCCCTGCCAACCGGGCCGGTCGACGCCGGGCGCGTGCTCTCGGCGCGCGATCCGGTGGGCTGCGCCCAGCTTGGTAACGCTGACGCGGCGCTTCGAGATCAGCTCGTCCCGCTCACCGATCCAAACCTGATGCCACCTTGGCTCCCGATGCGCGCAGCCGAGTGCCTGATCGAGCTTTATCCTCATGATCCTGTGACCACCACCCTCGCGGCTGGGTGGCTCACGGACCCCGGCACCCTGGGGCTCGCGCTGACCGTCGCCCGGAAGATCGATACGTTCGCGGCTGCGGACGCGGTGAAGCTCGCGGGGTCGGTGATGGCGCTCCCGGAGGGGGCCGACAAGGAGCGCCTGCGCGCACGTTTCGCCCAGAGCGCGTCACCCGACGTACAAGCAGTGGTCTCCCCGGTGGCCGGCGCCAACTGAAGGCACCGCGAGCTCGCCCGCCGGCGCGTTTCGCCAACAGCGGGCGACAGGCACTTCCGCGCGCCTGGACCGGAGGGCGGCCGCCGGATTAGCGAGCACCGATTACGGGCCGGTACCGCGCGATGGCGAGCACAACTTCTGGACGCAGCCACCGATCTACCCGGGGAGGGGACGACGAGCCCGTTGAGAGCATCACCGAGATGCTGCACCTGCGCGACTACTGGCGCACGGTCCGTAAGCGTATCTGGACGTTGATCACCACCTTCTGCATCATCGTGGGTACCGTCTCCGTCGTCACCCTAGTCAGCCTGCCGGTCTACGAGGCGAGCTCGTCGATCCAGATCGACTCCAAACCTCAGGCCTACCGCGACATCAGCGCGATGGGGCAGTACGGCTCCGGCCAATACCTGTCCGACCAGGAATATTTCAATACGATGCACAAGAAGCTCCGGAGCCGGCGGCAGGCCCGCGCGGTGTTGGAGCGGCTTGACCTCTACCAGAACCCTGTCTTCGCCGAAGCCGACGATCCGGTCGAGCTCGCCCTCGACATGATCAGCATCGAGCCCGTCGCCAAGACCCGGCTCGTGTGGCTCTACGTGCGGTCCACCGACCCCCAGCTCGCGGAGCAGCTTTGTGAAGCGTGGGGGGTGGTCTTCCGCGAAAACAACATGTCCGAGCTGCGCCAGGGCGTAGACGACGGGCTCTCCTGGCTCGACGGCGCGCTCGCCAACGCAGAGAGGGAGATGACCGAGGCGGACCGGGCGGTCAATGACTACCGGAAAAGCCAACAACGGCTAATCGTTTCCCCAGAGGAGCGCGCCAGCCTCTCGTCTACCAAGCTCTCGGAGCTCGCGGTGGCGATGGGCCAGATGATGGCCGAATACGCCTCTCGTAAAGCCGAGTATAACAACTTCGTCGCGGCACGGGTCCAGGCACGAGACACCATGGAGCTGTCGCTGCTCGTCGCCTCAGACCTCATGGACGATCTACGTACCCGGTACGCCGAGCGGGCCGAAGAGCGGAAGGCTCTCGCCGGACGCTACGGGCCCGAACACAAAAACGTCACGGAGAACGCGGCACGCATCGCGGAGCTCGAAGCGCGGATCCGGGGCGAGGTGCGCGCAGAAGAGTCGCGGCGTCGGGAGCTCATGTCCCAAGCCGAACAGAAGGTGGAAGGTCTGAAAGTGGCGAGCGGCGAGGTCACCGCGGAGGCGCTGGACGAGACCGACGCCGAAGCCGAGTTCAACCGCCTGCAACGCCGCGCAGACTCGACCCGCGACACCTTTCAGACGCTCCGCGCCCAACGTAACGAGCTCACCGCGTCGAAGAGCCTGCAAGAGAACAACGTCACGGTCATCGACGCCGCCGAGGTCAAGGTTGATCCGGTCGAGCCCAACTACGTCCGGGACATCGGGGTGGCGATCCTGGGCGCGCTGCTCGTCGGGGTGAGCCTGGCGCTGTTCTTCGATTATATGGATACAACCATAAAAACCCGCGAAGAGGTCGAGGCGCTGGGCGTGCCGTTTCTGGGCATCCTCCCGAGCGTACCCGACCTGCCCGGGGACAACTGGGAGGCGGCGCGGGAGCGCTACCTCTACAGCCACCTCAATCCGAAGAGCGCCTTTGCCGAGTGTTGTCGCGCCATCCGCACCAACATCAACTTTTCGGCACGCGCGGACGGCAAACCGCCCCGACGTTTCCTCATCACCTCGGCCGGCGAGCGCGAGGGCAAGACCACCTCGTCGATCAACCTGGGCATCACCTTCGCCGCTGCCGGCCGAAGGGTGTGTCTGGTCGATGCCGACCTCCGACGGCCAAGCCTTCACCATGCTTTCGGAATCCCCAACGAGAAGGGATTCTCTGCGCTGATCGCGGGTGAGGTCGAGGTCGCCGAGACGGCGATCCAGCCGATTCCCGACGCGCCGAACCTGTGGGTTGTACCCGCCGGACCGCGGCCCGAGCAGCCGGCCGAGATGCTGATCAGCGATGTCTGTACGCGCGCGCTCGATAAGCTGAACGAGGCCTTCGACCTCGTGATCATCGACACGCCCCCGGTCGTCGCAGTCACCGACGCTGCCGTACTCTCCAACCGGGTGGACGGGGTGGTGCTTGTGGTCAAGAGCTTCCGGGTGGCCAAGGACCTCGCCCTACAGGCACGCCGGCAACTCTCGGACGTAGATGCCCGGTTTATCGGCGTGATCCTCAACGACTTCGACATCCGCCGGAAGGGCTACGGCTACTACTACTACTACGACTATTACGGCCCGGATCGGGACGACAAACGTCGGAAAGGCCGCTGAGTCCATGCCGGGCCCGGCGATGAGCGGCCTTCGGCCATTGGTGCTCGCGGCGGCGGCCTTGCTGCTCGTCGCCTTCGGCCTCGTCGCCGAAGGCGCGGTGGCCCACCACTTCCGCGCGCTCCTGACGGCGGGCTTCGTGGTACTGGCGGTGGTTGCGGGCGCCACCGTCGGACTCCCCGCGACCGGCCGGACAACGCGCGCGGCGCTGCTGAGCCTGCTGCTGGCGGTGGCATGGGCGATCCTCCCGATACCCGAGCTCCTCCGAACCCTTGTTGCGCCCGGACAGGCGCGCTGGATCACATCGCTCGCCCCCGCAGGTCCGGGATCGCTCTCGGACTGGCTCAACGCGCTGACCCTCTACGACCTGGAGGCCGCCCTCGGCGCCGCGCCGGCCTGGACCTACAACAGCCTCCTCGGCTCGCCCGACCTCGGCGTTCATCGTGGTGCTTCCGGGCTTTACCTGCTATGGCCGGAGCTCCTGTCCTGGGCGGGCCTGGCGGCGGCATACGTCGTCGGGATGAGCCTCGGTCGGGATGGCCGGGCGATCCAACTCGTAGCGGTGTGTCTCCTCGTGATCGGCGTTGGCGAAGCGCTCTTTGGGTTGGTGATGCGACACGGCCCGTCAACGGGCATCGGGGTGAAGGAGGCCTACCTCGGATCGGCTACCGGGACGTTGATCAACCGGGGGCACTTCGCCAGCCTGATGGTGATCTGTCTGGCGATGGCCACTGGCCTGATGAGCGCGCTGTTCCCCCTCATCCCGCGGTCCAAGGGGCGCTCCCGGCACCGCCGCGGGACCTCGGGCCGGCCGGCCCCGACCATGTGGGAGGCGAGCGGCGACAAGCTCCCGCGGCTGGTTCTGCTGGCATTCATGTCGTCACTCCTGGTCGTCGGGCTCGTCGCCTCGCAGTCGCGCAGCCCGGTGCTTGCGGTGCTCGCGGCGGGCGTCCTGGTCGGTGGGTGGACCTGGCATCGACGAGATGAGAAGTTCCACGTCGGGATCTTTGGCGGGGTGCTCGCCGCCGGGCTCGCTATGGCGGTTGTGACCTTTGGTCTCCGCGGGGCTTTCGGGCGTTTTGTGGGCGTGCTTCAAGGCGACGATGTGAGCGTGAGCTCACGTGTCGCGGTCTGGAAGGCGAGCCTTCAGGCCTTCGCCGACGCGCCGCTGTTTGGCCACGGTCCGGGAAACTGGCGTCTTGGGTGGACACTTCACGAACCGAGCGCGCATCTGTACGAGTTCCGGTACGCCCATAGCGAGCTGTTCCAACTGCTCGTCGAGGTGGGGCTGATCGGCACCTTCGCCTTGGGGTGGCTCCTCCTTGCGTGGGGGCGAGGGGTGCTGCGTCGGCTCGACGTAGCGTCCCAAGACGCGCGGACGGCGCTCGGGGTCGGTGCGACGCTGGCCACCACCGCAGTCGCCCTGCAGTCTCTCGTCGATTTCCCGCTACATACACACGGGATTGGCGTCCTGACCTTCCTGCTCGCCG
>CANKTH010000180.1 GCA_947486185.1 Deltaproteobacteria bacterium | reverse complement strand
TCCGAGCGGCACCTCGAAGTCGTAGGTCTCGTATCCCCAGTAGGGATGCGCCTTACGGACATCGTAAGGGAGCCCGCTGGCCCGCCCGCAAGGGCCGGTCACGCTGTGCGAAATCGCCATCCCCCGGTCGATCACGCCCGTGCCGATCGTGCGGTCCATGAAGATACGATTGCGGGTCACGAGGCCCTGCACGTCGCCGATGACCTCATGGAGCTCGTTACAGACCCGGAGCACCTTCTCGAGCCAGTCGTCCGGAGCATCGAGACAGACGCCGCCGATCCGCGCGTAGTTGACCATCATACGCGCGCCGCAGAGCTCCTCGTAGAGATCGTAGATCTTCTCCCGGTAGTTGTACATATACCAGAAGTTGGTGAGCCCCCCGATGTCCACGAGGTTGGTACCTACACACACACAGTGATCGATGATGCGCGCGAGCTCGGAGGTGATGACGCGTAGGGCCTGAGCCCGGGGCGGGGCCTCCACCCCCATCATCTGCTCGATTCCGTAGCACCAGGCGTTGGAGTTGTGCGCCGGGCTGCAGTAGTTGAGCCGCTCGGCGTACGGCACCACGAGCTGATAGAAACACTGCTCGGCCTGCTTCTCAAAACCCCGGTGCAGGTAGCCGATCTCGCAGCCCATGTTGACGATGGTCTCGCCGTCGAGCTGCACTTGCAGCCTGAGCGTGCCGTGAGTCGCCGGATGGGATGGGCCGATGTTGAGGGTGAGGAGCTCGGTCGGCATGTCCGGGACCACCGGCGTGCCCGAAGGGATCACGAGGCGGCTCATGCCCACTCCACCTTGTCACACAGGATGACCTCACTGGGACGCTCGAACTTCTGACGTTTGTTGATCGGGTAGTCCTTCCGCAGCGCGTGCCCGACGAACTCATCGTGACACAAGATACGCCGGAGGTTGGGGTGCCCGGAGAACCGCACGCCGTAGAGGTCCCAGACCTCACGCTCCATCCAGTTGGCGACGCCCCAGAGATCCCAGACCGAGGGAACCTCTGGATTCTCCTCGTGAACCGCCACTTTGACGCGGAACCGATGATTGTGTTTGAGGCTATAGAGTTGGTAGACCACCTCGAACCGCCAGGCCCGCTCGTCGTCTTCCAGGTCATAACCTTGGTAATCCACGCCCGCGAGATCCATCAGCCAGTCAAACTGAAGGTCGGGTTCGTCGCGGAGCCAGGTCAACACGGCCCGCAGATCCCCCGCGCCGACGGTGACCGCGTGCTGACCACGAAACGTATACGTCCCGAGCAGACGCTCAGAGAACCGCGCGGTGATCCTCGCCGTGATTGACGCTTCATCCATGTTTCCTCCGCTATCGCCATTCCGCGACGCGTTCGCGGTCAATCTTCTCCATGATCTTCATCACGGCGCCAAGCACGTTTTCGGGCCGTGGGGGGCAGCCGGCTACATACACATCGACCGGGATGAGCTCGTCAATGCCCTGCACCACCGAATAATTGTCGTAGAACCCACCCGAACTCGCGCAGGCGCCCATAGAGAGCACCCACTTGGGGTTGGGCATCTGGTCGTAGATCTGTTTGAGGACCGGAGCCTGCTTCTGGCAGACGGTGCCCATCACCAGGAGCAGATCGGCTTGCCGCGGGGAGAACCGCACCAGCTCCGCGCCGAAGCGGGAGATGTCGAAGCGCCCCGACACCACACCCATGAACTCGATCGCGCAGCAGGCCGTACCAAAGGGCAGCGGCCACATCGAGTACTTCCGCCCCCAGTTGATGACCTCGTCCATGCGGGTGACGATGAAGGGGTTTTGGACCTGAGTCTCTAATCCCATCGGAAGGCTCCGCGTTTGAGGCAATAAATCCAGCCGATGAACAAGGTGCCGAGGAAGAAGGTCATTTCCAACAGCACGAACCAGGCCCGCTCCGGCAGCATCTCCTTGAAGATCACGGCCCAGGGGTAGAGGAACACCGCCTCGAGGTCGAAGAGAATGAAGAGCACGGCGACGAGGTAGAACTTCACCGAAAAGCGTTGGTTGACCGGCGATACCGACGGCATGCCACACTCGTAGAGCGCCGTCTTCGTGGCCGTCGGGCGCCGAGGCCCGAAGTAGCGACTCATCCCAACAAAAGCGAGGCTGAAGACCACCGCGATGATGAGTGAGATCGCCACCGGCACATACGGGTTGACCACCAGCCCTCCAGAAGGTGCGCGCGTTATCCCGTCCCTGGTCACGCCGCCATGACTTCGCGTGACCGGGGGAGACAGGATGCGGATCCTTGGACTGGACGAGGCGGGCCGAGGCTCGGTGCTCGGGCCGCTCGTCGTCGGCGGCTTCTGCTGGGACAACGAGGACCAGGCGCCACTACGTGCCGCCGGGGCGGCAGACTCCAAAGTGCTCAGTCCTCGGCGCCGGGAGCTTGCGCTCAAGGCGCTGAGCCAGCTCGGTCAGGGTTTCGCCCGGCAGAGTTCGGCAGTGGAGGTAGATGCGGGGAACCTCAATGAGCTGGAGATCGGCCACTTTGTAGCGTTGATCAAGGAGACCCGCCCCGACCGCGTCTACCTGGACGCACCGGTGCATCCGCGTGGTATCCCCAAGCTCTGCGCGCGCCTCACCGCGGAGACCGGCGTCCGCGATCTGGTCGTGGAGCCCAAGGCCGACGCGACGTGGCCGGTGGTCGGGGCCGCGAGCATCTTCGCGAAGGTGAGCCGCGACTCCGAGCTCAGCTGCTTGACGGCGATCCATGGGCCGATCGGCTCCGGATACCCCTCCGACCCCGCTACACGTGACCACCTGCTCGCGCTGATCCAGGCGGGGACGCGGATGCCGCCCTACGTGCGCACGCGCTGGGGCACGCTGGGTGGGCTCCAGCAGCAGGCACTTTTCCAACCTTGAACCGCACGTTCAGCCCGAGAACGCGGCCGCGGCGAGGGACGTCCTCGGCGGTGACTCAGCGCCGACCCCTGCTCTCTTGCGCACCGCGACGTGCGAGCTCGTCGGCCCGCTCGTTCTCTGCGACGCCCGCGTGCCCTGGTACCCACAGGATCTGTAGATTCTTCCAGACTTTCAGCCGCAGCTTGAGCTCGGCGATGAGCTCGACGTTGGCCTTCGGTTTCCAACCGCGGGTGAGCACGCCGTTGGAGTAGTCGGAGTCCGTGAGGATCGCCACCGGCGCCTCGACGGCCACGCCGTGATCCGCAAGCAGCTTCAAACCAAGACCGATAGCGCTCAACTCGGCGATGTTGTTCGTCCCGCTCCCCAGGGCGAGGTGTCCCTCGGCCCGGCGCCCGTCGGCGAGCCTCACGACGGCCCCGCTCCCGGCGGGACCGGGGTTCCCGGTACAGGCGCCATCCGTGAACACGAGGTGGGTGCCGGGCGCGAGGGCGGCGAGCCGCGAGGCAAGGTCGGTCCGCGCCGCCTGCGCCTGCGCTTCGGTGCGCGTGTTCGCGGACCCGAAGCCACTTCCTCGGCCAGCCCGCTGAGTGCTCGTGCTCGCCGGAGCCGCCCCTCCCGCGGCGGCGGAGACACCACCGGGCAGCGACTCAGGCGCGCCCACCACGGTTACGCCATCCGCCCTTGCGCGGTAGATCTTCGCCCCGTCGTCGGCTTTATACCGGACGCCCAGCAGCGCTCCGTGGCGTATCGGCGTCCCGTCGGCTCCGACCTCGATCCACACATCGTTTCCTTTGAAGTTACCTTTCGCCCAGGGCATGTTCGGCTCCGCCGTCGAGGCAGGCGGCTAACCGATTGGGCGGTCTTCGTGCAGCGGCCGAAGACGGCGCCTCCATCTCCGCGCACCACCGCCCGCTCAGGGGGTCGATGGGAGCCGGAAGCTCATGCCAGTGGACTCCGTGAACTCATACAAACTGTGGTTGTAACAGCCTGCGTCGCAGCCTTTACCCACCAGATGCTCACGCCGCGCCATCACGGCCGGACTCCACCACAGCTCTCGCAGGGGCGTCTGGAAGACATTCCCGACCCGGAGCCCCTCCCCTCCCCACACGCAGCACGGTAACAGATCCCCATCGACCGTCACGCCAAACTGATCGACCAACCCGAGACAACGCACCGGGCCACGGCGTCCACCGTGATACGCAAGCGCCTCGGCATAATAGGCTTTCCTGGCTGCGACTGCAGGATCGTGCCGGGCGATGGTCGCCACCGCGGACAGCCAGGTCTCGTGATCTTCGGGGCGAAGGTAGAGGTCCGGAGCATCGTTCACCGGCCAGAAGTCGAAGCCCGCACCCAGCGCCCGGACCCGCTCCCAAGTGGGCACCAGCTCTCCCACATTCTGGCGATTCACAGTATAGTATACGCTGGCACCGACCCGGGCGTCGCGCACCACACGGACCAGCGCCTCCCAGCTGCGTACGAAGGCGCCCGGCTGGCCGCGCAGGATGTCGTGGGTTGGGGCGAGGCCGTCGAGCGAGATGGAGAGACTGTCCAATCCCGCTTGTTCGAGCTCGTGAAGATGGCGGAGGAGCAGGGTGCCGTTCGTCGTGAGGTTGACCGCGAGGCCACGTTCCCGTGCGGCGGCGATCAGCGTAGGAAGCCCAGGATGAAGCAGCGGCTCCCCGCCCGTGAACACCACAGTCCGCGTACCGATCGCCTTCGCCTCGTCCAGCAGCGACAGCGCCGCGTCCACCGGCACCTGTTGGTGGCCCTCCCAAAGGTCGCAGAATGAACAACGAAGGTTACACCCTCGGTTGATCAGGAACAGCATCGTGAGGGGCTTGGACGGCTTCCGCGGAGGGAGGTGCGCGTCGAGCACAGGCGCGGGCACGAAATCGATTCGTTCACCGTCGTGGATGCGCCGTGTAGCCTCCACGACCCTCCGCCAGTCACGGGCTGAGGCAAACCGTTGCGCTTCTGCGCCAAGAAGATCACGACGCTCCGAGTCGGCGAGCAGCTTAAGGATCGTGGGTACAAACTCCCTCAGAGACGCAAGCTCAAAGTGCCTGCCGGGTACCGCCCCCAAGCCCTCGGCGCCGAAACCCGTAGAAACGACCGGTTTTCCCGCCGCAAAATACTCCAACAGTTTCATCCGCGTGCCACCCCCGCCTTCAATCGGACACACGCACAGGTCGGCCCCCAACACATGAGCCGGGAGGTCGTCCACGGGCCCCACAAAAACAAGGTTTTCGCTTGCCAACTCGCGTGGCGGGCTCATGCCAGCGACGACGATCGTGACCCGACCGGCCAGCGCGGGGGCCACTTCGCGGGCGAGGAATCGGATCGCGGCGGCGTTGGGGGCGTAGTGGAGGGTGCCGTGAAAGAACACGATCGGCAGGTCTGGGAGCCCGTAAGTGGCCCTGAGATCTCGATGCGCCCGCCGGTACTCGGCCGTGTCGACCCCAAGCGGCATCACCGAGACATGGTCGCGCTCCAGCCCCGCTTGGGTGAGCCGGGTCCGGTCCTCCTCCGACACGGCCATCACCCGATCCACGTGTCGGGCCAACAGCACCTCCACCCGACGCAAGCGCCCCAACACGCGCGCAGGCAGTTCAGTGGTCCGCGCGAGCCGGTCGAACTCGGCGTTGTGTTCCGACAAAAGCACACGAGCCCCGAGCACGCGAGCCGCGAACGTGGCCGGCGCGGCGTACGCCGGAAACTCCGCTTGGAACACATCAATATGCTCGCGCGCGCCGACGTAGAGCGCCCTCAACCACCAGTCGGCGTCGACCAGGGGCCGGTACAAGAGCCACTCCTCCTTGGGGTAGCCGAGCCGCCGGAGCACCGCATCGACCCAAGAAGGGTGATAAAAGCGCCTTGCCCAAGACAAAAACTCCGCCCCATACGCGCGCGGAGCCCAGCCGTCGGCGCCAACTACCTGGTAGTGCTGTCGGTCCTCGGTGATGACGACCACCGCGTCACCGTGCGCGGCAAAACCTTCCGCGCTCTTCACGATCTTGACCGCAGCACCGTGGTACGTCGGGAAGAGGTCACCGCGGCAGAGGAGGGCGAGTCGCACGGCGTCGAGATAGCCCGGCGACCACCACGATGCCGCCAACCGCGCCCGCCGGGGCGGACCATCGCGCCGTTTCGTATTACATTCGGCTCGTGCTGCCCTCCCAAGCTAGAATCCTCCACTACGGCCGGCCGATCGCGCAGAACCTGCGGCTCGCTCTTGAGCCGCGCTACATGATCGTCGATGCGACAAACAGCCTCGAAATGGTGGATGTGGTCATCGTGACGGAGGACTATTTCCACGGGCAGGTGATCGCGCGAGTACGCGGAACCTACCCGAAGTCGTTGATCGTGGGCTCAGCAGCCCGAGAAGTGGCGATCTTCGAGAGGATGCAGTGGATCCGTTCCGGCGCGGACGACCTCCTGCCAGAGGAGAACCTCGAGGCGGGCATCACGCGGCTCCTGAGCCGACAACGTGTCGTAGCGACGCCGCCGACCGTGACCGTCCCGGACGCCCATCTTGCCGTCGAACGTTACCTCGTGGAGCTCATCGGCTATCTCGGGCAGCGCGAGCAACTCCTGAGCCGCCTCGGCGCCGGAGCCCAGACCCGGTTTGTGGATCTGATGCGCCGCCGCGATGCCGCCGTGCAGACACTGCTCGGGAGTCCACAAGACCTCGTCGATGATGCTACCGGCCTCCCCCGATGGGAAGGACCACGCTGTACCTGGCCGATGTCCGTCCGCCTTCCTTACTTCGAGACTGGGCAGGTCCTCCGATTCGGTGCGGACACGCTCCAGATCGTGGTGCCCGGCGTCATCAGCTTCCGCGACCGTCTCCAGATCCGAGTCGAAGCGGGAACCACCGTCGCCCTGGTCGACTTGGAGATGCTGTGGCCCCTCGCCACCGCAGGGGGCCGCTCCGTCGCGGCCGGCGTGATTACGGACTGCGCCCTCGACCGACCCGCCTGACGATGCCCACGGTTGATCTGCTCGAAGCTGCGCTCTTCGAACTGACCGGCTCAACTGACCCCCATCCGCGACTGCTCGCGGGGGCGGCGCCTGCCCTGATCCGCCTCCGTGAGGGCGCGGCGCGCGCGGTGCTCGAGGCCCCCGATCTGGGAACTTTCCGGCGGAGAAGGCTGGTCGCCTGGGATCGCGAACGGGTCACCTGGGAGGCCTGGGACCCGAGCGCGCTTGAGCGGGTGTTGGTGCAGGCGCCCCGCCCCGGCCGACGCCCCGGCCCACCCCTGATCGCGGACGGGGTGAGGGCCGAGGGCCTGCTGTGGGTGAGCGATCCTTTCCGCTGGTCACTCGCCGATCTTTTGCCGGTGGATTCGGATCCGATCTGGGTCTCGGAGCTCGCGGGAGCCGTGCTCCGTGGCCTCGTGGTGCTCCATCAACAGGGGCTCGCCCACGGCCAGATCAGCGCCTCTACCCTGGTGGAACGTCAGGGAGGTTGGCGGCTCGTGCCCCTGCACGGCACGGAGGGCAGCCCTGAGGGAGACCTCCGCGACGTAGGCCACCTGCTTCTCGCTGCGGGCGCCGCCGGTCCGCTCCATGACTACGCGGAGACGCTGATCGACGCCCCGCCTCCGAACGTCCAGATGGCGATTTGGATGCTTAGAAAACAGCTCGTGGCCGAGCTCACCCGCGCGCGCCATGATCTGGTGCGCCGCGTCCGGAGCCGCGCCCGCTATGACCGGGTCAGCCCGCTGCGCCGGCTGACCCAGCGTTTGTTCGGCCTCGTACGCCCACCGGTGGCGCGCGGGGTGGTTCGCGCGGCAGGTGACCAGTCCCTCCATCTGGTCACCAGCGACGGAGTGACGGTTCGTGGCGGACTCCTCGTTGTCGCGGATCCGGGAGGGCTGCGGCTGGTCGGCGCGCCGAAACCACGGGTGGCTATCGGGCCAGAACACTGGGCGCGCCTCCCGACATTGTGGGACCGCGATTCGAGAGACGCAACCGGCGTTCGCGCTACCATTCGTGCCTGGCGCACCCGGCCGCGGATAGACGAGCAGCGGCGCGAACAGGTGCAGGCGGAGCTTGGCGGCGACGAGTTCGCGCTCGGACAGTTGATGCGATGGCTCGAGGCGTCCGCGCGGCTGCGGGCCGAGCTTATCCTGATGCGGGCCGCCAACCCGGAATAGGCGCCGGAGCGACGCCGCGCCTCACTGGGAGACGCCGAGCAGGTAGGTCCGGCCGCAGTCGGTGCCGGTCACCGCCTCCACCACCAATTCGTAGCTTCCCCCCTCTTCTACGCCGATCTCGTCCTGGAGGCTGAGGCTCAGGCTCGCGCTCCCCGAGGACTCTGCGACACGCCCGAGGGCCTCACCTCCGTCCGACCGGGTACGCTCGAGGCTGAGCCGCC
>CANKTH010000179.1 GCA_947486185.1 Deltaproteobacteria bacterium | reverse complement strand
GAGGCGGGTTTTTCCTAACTCGACGACGGGAATTGTGCAGCGATAGCACACCTATATCAAGGCTTTTCTACGAATTCGATTCCCGTGGTGTACGACGGCATGGCCATGGTGGAGATTCGTGGCCGTTCTTCGTCCGCGTTTGTGAAGCCGCCGTACAGCGTCGAGCTCCGTCGGCACGCGCTGTGGCTCGTCAGCCCGGGCGCGAGCTGGCGCTACCACGATGGAGCGGATCCCCCGCCTGAAACGTGGAATCAACCTGGGTTTGACGACGGTTCGTGGCCCGCAGGACCTGCGCCGCTGGGCTACGGCGACAGCCTCGTGACGATGGTGGACGGCGGCCCCGCCGACGCACACCCGGCCTCGGTCGCCTTTCGACTGGAGTTTGATGTGGATGATCCGGGTCGTTTCGAAGAGGCGATCCTCTCGATCGTCGCCGACGACGGGGCCGAGGTCTGGCTCAACGGAGAGACCGTACTGCGCTGGCACCTCGCGGCGGACGCCGGCGCCGATAGCTGGGCGACGCAGGTTGTGAGCGATGAATTCGAGGATGACTGGCAGAAGTTCTCGCTGTCGCCCGCTACCTTACGCGTCGGCACCAATACGCTGGCGGTGAGAGTCCACCAGGCGAATCCGACCAGCTCGGACCTACGTTTTGACCTCTCACTCCTCGGCAGCGGCGGCCGAGACCGGCCCGACCTGTTCGGCATGGGGGCCGAAGACGACTGGATCCTGCAGTCCGCCTACATCGATCGCCTTTTATGGCGTAACAAGTTGGCCTATGATCTGTTCCAGTCCTACGGTGGTGCTGAGCGATGGGCCGGCGAGCAGGTGTACTGCGAGCTGACCATGGACGGCGACTATCGTGGGGTCTACCTGTTGGGGGAGGCTCCTCGGCGGAGCGAGGGGCGCCTGGACCTGGTCCCCAACCTGGGCGACGCCGCCAGCTTCATCATCAAGCTCGATGAAGAGGGCGGATTTCATACGAGCGCCGTGAGCTACGGTGAGTGGCAGGCCGTGTACCCGCGCGCGACCGAGGAGCACAGCGCCGCGCTCGCCGAAGTCTCGGCATACCTCAGCGGATGGGAGACGGAGGTACTGGCGAATTCTGAGGGCCAGTGGGACTATTTGGATATTGACAGTGCCGTGGATTGGATACTCACGGAAGAGCTCTTCAAGAACAACGACGCCTACTTCCTCTCGATCTACCTCTGGCGCGACAACTACGGCAAGATGCACTTCATTCCGTGGGATTTCGACCTCACCCTCGGGTACCCCTACACCGACTGTAGCGCCGAGGGATTCGTCGGTCGGGCTACCTTCGTCGACGCCTTCGCCCGCTCGCCGCGGTTCAAGGACCGGCTCATCTCACGGAGGGCTGAGCTTCGTGAGGACCCGCTCACCGACGCGGCGATACTGGCGCGGATCGGGGCCTACGAGGCGACGTTGGGGCCGGCGCTGGCGCGCAACTTCGAACGTTGGCCGGTAGACGAGATCGTGTTATCCTGGGGCGGCGTCGACAACTGGCTTTGTCCGGCCAGCTCGTGGGAAGAGGAGCATGAACGTGTGCTGGCGTGGATCCCCGCGCGTACGGCCTGGCTGGATGCGTGGATCAACACCTTCTGAAGACGGAGCTTCGATGAACCTGCGTATCTTCGCCTTTGTGTTTAGCTTGGGCGGCTGTGCCGAGGTGGACTACCTGGACGTCGATAAGGACGGCTACGCCGCGCCGGAAGATTGCGATGACCATGACGCCGAGGTGTATCCGGGCGCTACGGACGACTCCGTCGACACCATCGATCAGGACTGCGACAACTTCGACGGTCCGGATCAGGATCTGGACGGCTACGCAGACGCGGACGCGGGGGGCATGGACTGCGACGATCTCGACCCTACCGTCAACCCGGGCGCCGAAGACAGCAGCCTCGACGGCCGGGACTCCGATTGTGACGGCGAAGACGGCTGACGCGCGCGTACGAAGCCGCGGCGACCGCGTGCCTGTGCGTTTTCGCACAGGCTGGTGGGGCACCCGACGCCGCGCTGAGGCGATCGGCGAGGCCCTCAATTTCGCCCGGCCGGCGAATTGTGCGATGCGGCCGACCCGATCGCTGGCGGGTGGTCGGCGCGGTCACCCTGGGTTGACGCGCAGCCGCGCGCTCGGGCCATCCGTCATTCTGCGGATGTCCGCGCTCGGCTGAGGCGTCTGGCACGGCGATTGCTCTGGGCCTGAGGGATGCTGACCCTCCTGCTCGCCTGCCAGACCGGCTTCACCGACCCCTCCCGGGAGCTCGGCCCTCCGGTGTCCGACGGTCCCCAGCACCCCGTCGAGGTGCACGTGCCCCGGAGCCTGGGTGTGGTGGACACGGCGCTGAGTGACATCCACGGTACGCCGATCGGCGTCGATTGCGCCACGTGCCACGAGCCCGACGCGTCCGGGGAGGTTTGGGCCGAGTCGGACTCCGCAGGAGGCCCGTCGTCGGCGACTGAGCTGACCTTTCATCGAGGGCTGGTGCTGCGGCACGGGGATCTGAGCTGCGCTTCCTGTCACGCGCCCGGCGAGCCAGGCACCTTGCGGCTCGCGGACGACCGGCGCCTGGACATGGCGGACACGATTCGGCTCTGCGCCCAGTGTCACGGTCCCAAGTTCGAGTCCTACCGCCACGGCGCGCACGGGGGCATGAACGGCTACTGGGACACTCGCCGGGGCCCGCGGCTTCGGAACCACTGCGTCGACTGCCACGCGCCGCATGACCCCACGTATGCCCAGATGGTCCCGACCTTTCCGCCGGGCGACCGGAACCCGCTCGGCGCGGGGCGCTCGGTCGATGCTTCCGGACACGAACCAACCCACACCAACGGGACAGCCGATGGACAACACTAGCCGCCGTACGTTGCTCAAGGCCGGCGGCGCGACCCTCGGCGCCGGCGCGTTCGCTCGGTCCATCGCGCCGATCACCGAGTGGACCGCCGACCTCTCCGTCGATGCTTTCCTGCAGCGCCACTACAAAGAGCTCACGCGCGACGAGATGGACGTGGTGCTTCGCCGTCTCGAGGCGGAGACCGTCGAAGAGTACGGTGTCAGCGTATCGATAGACGATCCGCGGCCCACTCCAGGGGTCTCGTTCGGCTACGCGCTCAACCTCTCCATCTGTATCGGCTGCCGGAAGTGTGCCGAGGCCTGTCACGTGGAGAACAACCACGACCGGGCCACGCACAACTCCTACATCCGCGTGCTGGAGATGAAGAAGGGCACGGTCGATCTGGAGCTTGGCCGCGTTGACTACGACCACCCCGTCCCCGACCCCGACCACTTCTACATGCCCGTGCAGTGTCACCACTGCGACAACGCGCCGTGTATCAAGGTGTGTCCGGTCGAGGCGACGTGGCAGGAGGCCGACGGCATCGTCGTGGTCGACTACAACTGGTGTATTGGCTGCCGCTACTGCGAGGCGGCCTGTCCTTATCACGCCCGGCGTTTCAACTGGGCCAAACCCGTCGTGCCGCCGGAGGAGATCAACCCCGACCAGGCCTACCTCTCCAATCGGGTGAGGCCGCAGGGTGTGATGGAGAAATGCACATTCTGCCTTCATCGTACCCGGAACGGTCGGTTGCCGGCCTGTCTGGAGGCCTGCCCCACCGGCGCCCGGGTCTTCGGCGACCTCAACGACCCCGACTCCGAGATCCGTTGGGTGCTCGCGAACAAGCGGGTGTTCGTGCTCAAGGAAGATCTCGGCACCCGCCCTCGCTTCTTCTACTACTTTGATGGGTGAGCCCATGTCATTGGATTCCAATCCAAGCCCTTCGGAGACCGCGGGGGACCCGATCCGGAGCTACCCACGGTTCTTGTGGCACTCCTTCGGGGTGGCCACCGACGGTAGCCTGATGTTCTACGCGTGGATGACCGCGCTCACCGCGTTGATCCTCGTAGGTGTCAACGCCTTTGCCCACCAGACCGTCTCTGGGCTCGCCCTCACCGCTATGACCGACCATGTGTCGTGGGGCATGTACATCGGCAACTTCACGTTCGCGGTGGGGCTCGCGGCGGGCGCGGTCATGATGGTGATCCCGGCTTATCTCTACGACGATCACGACATGCACGACGTCGTGATCATCGGCGAGATCCTGGCCATCGCGGCGATCGTCGTTGCCTTGGGTTTCGTGATGGCGGACCTCGGCCGGATCGACCACGCCTGGCATATGTTCCCGATCATTGGTCGGTTCAACTGGCCGGTCTCGATGCTGACCTGGGACGTGGTCGTGCTCTCGGGTTATCTTGGTATCAATCTCCACGTGGTGGGGTATCTGCTCTACACCCGGTACCGCGGGGCGCGGCCGGATCCGCGTTGGTATGTGCCGTTTGTACTGCTGTCGATCATCTGGGCGGTGTCCATCCACACGGTCACCGCGTTTCTTTACAGTGGGCTCGGTGGTCGGCCCTTCTGGAACTCGGCGGTCCTCGCTCCCCGCTTCATCGCCTCGGCCTTTGTCACCGGCCCGGCCTTCATCGTCCTGGCCCTTCAGGTCGTGCGCCGGTTCACGAGCTTTCACGTCGGCGATGGGCCGATCTTCACGCTCATCGGCGTGCTCCGGGTCACCGTGCTGCTGAACCTCTTCCTGGTGGGCGCCGAGGTGTTCACGGAGCTCTACACGGGCGGGAGCCACACGGCGTCGGCCCGATACCTGTATTTCGGGCTCCATGGGCATGACGCGCTGGTGCCCTGGATCTGGTCTGCGATCACGCTCAACGTCGTCGCCGCCGTGCTCTTCCTGACCTCGTCGCGCCGCACGCAGCTCTGGCGGATCGACGCGGCCTGCGCGTTCACGCTGGCGGGCATCTGGATCGAGAAGGGCATTGGCCTCATCGTACCAGCGTTTGTCCCGAGCACCCTCCACGAGATCGTGGAGTACCTCCCAAACGAGCTCGAGTGGCGCGTCTCGGTCGGGGTCTGGGCCTTGGGACTCCTGATCTTCACGCTCGGCCTCAAGCTGGCGATCGCAGTGTTCTCCGGCCAGATGGCCGTCGTGAAGGAGGCCTGATGCCCGTGCTCGGTGTTGTGCTCACCCTGGAGGCGGGCCCGCCGAGGGCGGGTGACCTGATCCGGGAGATTCGGGGCGTCGCTCTGGTCGGCGCCCCAACCGGTGCCCGCCTTCCGGTTGTGCTGGAGACTTGGGAGAGGGGCGAGGATGAGGCGCTCTTCGATCGGCTCCGCGCGGTGGCGGGCGTCGTCCATATTGACCTTGTATTTGCTGATTTCTCCGATCTGGGCCTGACCCCGCCGAGGAGCGTGATCCATGACTGACCCCTTGCTGTGTAATCCCCAGGATCCCAGTCGCCGTGAGGCGCTCAAGCTCGCGGCCCTGGGCGCCGCGACCGTAGCCGCTGCGGGGGGCAGCACGTCGCATGCCGAGGCAGGAGCACCCTCCAACCCCGATCTTCGTGACCGGATGGGCGCCGGCGTGACCTGGGACAAGGCCCCTTGTCGCTTTTGTGGTACGGGCTGTCATGTACAGGTGGGTGTGTCGGGCGACCGGGTGGTCGCGATCGCGGGTGACACCCAAGCCGATGTGAACAAGGGCCTGCTCTGCGTAAAGGGCTACCACGTCGGGTTGGCCCTGTATGGTGAAGATCGCCTTACGACCCCGCTCCTTCGGAAGAATGGGGTCCAGGTACCGGTGTCTTGGGAGGAGGCGCTGAGGGTGCTGGCCGACCGCGTCATGCTCGATCCCAAAGGCTTTGCGATGTACGGCAGCGGCCAGTGGACCATTCCCGAGGGATACGCCGCCAACAAGTTCATCAAAGGTGGTCTCGGCCACAACCACATCGACCCGAACGCGCGCCTCTGTATGGCGAGCGCTGTCACGGGCTTCCTGGCCACCTACGGGGTGGACGAGCCGGCGGGCTGCTTCGACGATCTCGACGTCGCTGACGTGGTGATCCTGTGGGGCAACAACCCCGCCGAGATGCACCCGGTGCTGTTCTCGCGCATCGTCGACCGTCGGGCGCGTGGAGAGAGTGTCACCATCATCGACATCGGTACGCGTAAGACCCGCTCCACCGCGCACGCACAACACTTCCTCAACTTCAAGCCGAACAGTGACCTCGCGATCGCCAACGGGATCGCCCACCTCCTCATCCGGAACAAGACCTGGAACCGCGACTTTGTCGACCGGCACTGCGCGTTCCGCAAGCCAGGGAACGACGCAGAGGGCAAACCGGCGCTGAACGGCGCGGCGATGACCTGGGACGAATACACGGCCGCGATGGCGGAGTATACACCCGAGCGTGTCGAGGCGCTGTCTGGCGTGCCGGCGCGCGACATCCAGATGTTGGGCGACCTGTTCGGCAACCCCAAGCTGCGTATCACCAGCCTGTGGTGTATGGGGGCCAACCAACACACGCGTGGGACGGCGATCAACTCCCTGCTGCACGGCATCCACCTGCTTTCCGGCCACTTTGGCCGCCCGGGCGACGCCCCTACCAGCCTCACCGGCCAGCCCTCGGCCTGCGGCACCGTCCGGGAGGTCGGCACCCTGTGCCACGCCCTCCCGGGTGGCGGGAACGTCACCAAAGAAAAACACCGTCAACTCACGGAGAAGATCTGGAATCTCCCGGCGGGCCGTATCCTCGACAAGCCGGGCTACCACACCATCGAGCTGTGGAAGCGATTCTCGACCCCGAAGGCCGACGGCGGCGACATCCACACCGTGTGGGTGCAGGTCACCAACCCGGCACAGACTCTGCCGAACCTCCACTTGCTGGTGGACCCGAGCAGGAAGGACCCCGAGAAGTTCCTGGTGGTCTCGGACGTCTACCCGACGGCGACCACCCGAATCGCCGACCTCGTGCTCCCGTCCGCGATGTGGGTGGAGAAGAACGGCATGTTCGGCAACTCCGAGCGACGGACCCAACAGTGGTTCAAAATGGTCAATCCCCCGGGGCAAGCCCGTGACGACGCCTGGCAGATCATCGCGCTGGCGTGGGAGCTCCACCGGCGGGGCCTCGCGGGCATGAAGGACAAGGACGGGCAGTTCCTCTTCCGTTTTCAGGATGCGGCCGGCAAGGCGGTGCCGGCGTGGGCGTGGCCGCGCTACTACAGCGTCAACGTCGACGAGCAACTGTTCGAAGAATATCGGAAGTTCACCCAGATGAAACACAAGAACCTCGCGCCGTACCAGGAGTATGTCCGCGCGAGGGGCCTGCGCTGGCCGGTGGTGGAGCAGCCCGACGGCACGTGGAAGGAGACGCTGTGGCGTTTCACCGAGGGGGAAGACCCCTTTGTATCTGCGGGAAAGGGCTTCGAGTTCTACCACTCCACCACCGGCGACGGGCGAGCGCAGATCTGGTTTCATCCCCAGGAGGATCCTCCGGAGATGCCGGACGCCGATTGGCCGTTCTGGCTCTGCACCGGGCGGGTGCTCGAACACTGGCACAGCGGCACCATCACGGGCCGGATCCCGCCGCTCCGACGCGCGATGCCTCACGCGTATGTGGAGCTTCATCGGGAGGATGCCCGCCGGTTGGGCATCCAGAACGGCGAGCGGGTGAAGCTCAGCTCGCGGCGGGGGAGCGTGGAGCTGCCCGCGTGGATCGACGGGCGCGCCTCTCCGCCACCCGGCACGGTGTTCGTGCCGTTTTTTGACGAACAGCTGCCGATCAATGACGTGACGCTCCACGATCACGACCCCTTCTCCAAACAACCCGACTACAAGAAGTGCGCCGTCAAGGTGTCGCGGATCGGGAGGTAGAACATGGACACTCCGGTGCTGCGCGTGTTCCTGGCCGTGGTCATCGGCGTGGCGTTGATCGGATTTCTGCGCGCGACCTCGGATGATCCCGGCGAGTCGGCGCCCTGGCGCCAGTTCCCGGCGGCGGCCTCCACCACGGCAGCGGCGCCCGCGCGCTCCTATACGGAGCTCAGGACCTCGGCGCGCGGCGAAGGATCCGGGTGGGAGGCGGATCTCGCCGAGCTGCGGGCTGCGGGGCCCGGCAGGCTCGATCCGGTCGACCTGAGCGGCGCCGACAAGGCCGAAGATCTCGCCGAGCGCGCCAGTCGTCGCGCTTACGACGGAGCGCCACCGCGGATTCCACATCGTATACGCCAGGATTCGGCCCCCGAGTGCCTCACCTGTCACGGAGAGGGCGTGCGTATCGCCGGACGGCTCGCGACCCCGGTGAGCCACAAGCTTGGCGTGAGCTGCACGCAGTGTCATGTGGTGGAGGAGTCGCCGATCCCGGGCGGTGAGGGCGTTCCGGAGGATCCGCGAGTGGTCAAGAACTCCTTTGTCGGCCTGGTTTCGCCTACCGCTGGCCCACGGGCCTCTACTATAGCGCCCCCTCAGATCCCGCATCGTACCTGGATGCG
>CANKTH010000178.1 GCA_947486185.1 Deltaproteobacteria bacterium | reverse complement strand
TCGCGGCAGAGCACCCGCGCTCACGGCGCGGGGTCGAAGAGGCTCGCGCAGTGGCTCCGGCGCTGTTTGATGAGATCGCCGACAAGTTCCTCGGCTGGGCCGCCACAGCGCGGGGCGAAGACGTCGCGCTGGCGGCTTGCGTACAGGCGTTCGAGGTGTTCTCGCACGACGTGTTGATGTCGCAGGCCCGCTACGAGCAGGACGGCCACTACGAAAACTCGTCGTTCGCGGAGTGTGAAGCGGCGGTCTACGGTCGGCGGGACGTGATGGACGACTACCTATGGGGGGTGTTCCTCACCAACTTCTGCTGGGCCCACCACATGGAGCTCTCACGCGCCTACCGAGACCGGTTTGTGCGGCGGCTCCCGCCCAACGCCCAGGTGCTGGAGATCGCGCCGGGGCACGGTGGCTGGGGCGTTTGGCTCCTGACGGAACACCCCGGGGCGCGGCTGGAAGCGTTCGACATCTCCCCGTCGTCGATCGCGATCGCCAGCGCGATCGCTTCGGCCGCCGGGGTCGCCGACCGCGCGACCTATACCCGGAGAAATGCGCTTGAGTTGGGTGATATGCCCGCGGCGACCCGGGACGCCTGCATCTGCTCCTTCTTGATCGAGCACCTCGAGGAGCCGCACAAGCTGGTCGAGGTGATGGCGCACCACGTCAAGAAGGGCGGGCGCGCGTGGTTGTCCGGAGCGCTCACGGCCGCCCAGATCGACCACATCTACGAGTTTGACAAGGAGTCTGAGCTGGTGCTCTTGTGCGAGGCGGCCGGCTTCCGGGTGCTGGAGACCATGTCCGTAGCACCGCAGCGTCTCCTGCCCAAGGCGAAGTATACGCCCCGTTCAATGGGGCTCTTGTTGGAGCGCCTGTGAGCTCGGTGTTCGATTCGGCGCGGCAGTGTTTCAAGAGCGGAGCCACCGCGGAGGGGCGGAGGGTGCTGGGTGAGGCGCTGCGGCGCGGCCTGGACCCCGAGAGCACCGAAAGAGCCGGTAGACTGTTGCAAAAACACGCGACGGGAGGCCTACGCGTCCGGGTGCTGGGCCTGTGCACCACGTCATGGATCCCACCGGTGCTGACCGCCGTGGGTTGGGGTCGCGGCGTGGCACTATCCGTGACCGACGGAGAGTACGACAACGTGCTCCAGGAGCTCGACCGGCACGAGGCGCCCGAGATCCTGGTGCTTCTACCGTGGTCCCAGCGGCTGTTCGCCGGGGCTGACGGCGACGCGGCGGTCGCGGGTGAGCTTGCTTTCTGGGAGGCGGTCTGGGCCCGCCGGAGGGGCGCGAAGCTCGTGATGGTGGGCTACGACTGCCCGCTGCCCGGGCCGCTGGGGGTTACCCAGAGCGGGCTGTCGGGCGGGCGGATTGACCGGATACGTAGGGTCAACGCGGCCCTTCGGGAGCGGCTGCCCGCGGGCGCGGTGTGGGTGGACCTCGAGCAGGCCGCGGGAGATCTCGGGCGGCGCCAGATGTACGACGCGCGACGTTACAACTGGACCAAACAACCTTTTTCGGAGGAGGGAATCCTTCACCTCTGCCGGCACCTGTTCGCGGCGATCCGGGCGCTTACCACCGGCCCCAAGAAGCTCCTGGTGTTGGACCTGGACAATACCGTGTGGGGCGGCGTGGTGGGAGAGACCGGGCCCCATGGCATCGCGGTGCGCGAGACGCCCGACGGCGAGGCGTTCCGGGCTTTTCAGCAGCATTGTCTGGGGCTGGCACGCCGTGGTGTGGTGCTGGCGGTATGCTCGAAGAACAACCCGGCGGACGCTGAGGAGCCCTTTGAGAAGAACAAAGACATGGTGCTCAAGCGGGAGCACTTCGCCGCGTTTGAGGCGAGCTGGGACCCGAAGGCCCAGGCGATCTCCCGCATCGCGGCACAGCTCCGCCTGGGGCTGGACAGCTTCGTCTTTTTTGACGACAACCCGGCCGAGCGGGAGCAGGTGCGGCAGGCCCTGCCTGAGGTCGAGGTGGTGGAGGTGCCGGAAGATCCGGCCGATTATGTGAGGGCGCTGGAGGAGGGGCTGTGGTTTGAGGCGGTCAGCCTCACCGCCGAAGACGCCGCGCGCGCCGAGCAGTACCGCGCAGAGAGCGAAAGAAGGGCGTTAGAAGAGCAGTTCACCTCCTTGGACGGCTACCTCCGTTCCCTGGAGATGGTGGCGGTGACGCGCCGGGTGGACGAGGCCGACCTCGACCGGGTGGTGCAGCTCCTGGGAAAAACCAACCAGTTCAACCTCACGACCCGCCGACATGGCGCCGACGTGGTCCAGGCGTGGACCGACGACCCACGGACCGTGCCGTTGACCGTGCGCCTCGCCGACAAGTTTGGCGACCACGGCTTGGTGGCGGTCGTACTGGGTGTGCCGGCGGTGGAGCAGACGCTCAGGATCGACACCTGGTTGATGAGCTGTCGGGTGATCGGCCGTCGGCTCGAACAACACACCCTCACTGAGCTGGGCCGCGCGGCGATCGCGCTGGGGTATACCCGATTGATCGGGGAGTATCTTCCGACGGCGAAGAACCCGATGGTCGCGGAGCTCTACGACCAGCTCGGCTTTGTGCGCGTCGAGGAGCGAGAGGACGGCGGTCGGCTCTATGCGTTGGAGCTGGAGAAGTTGGGCGAAGAGGAGGACTTTGTCGCCAGGGCGTGACGATTTGGAGCGCGCGCTCTCGGGGCGTAGGCAACCAGTTAGACCCGCCGCCCGAGCCGGATGGACCGATGGCCAGAAAAAAGTCGAATTTTCGCTGGGTGCGGGACGACGACGCCGCCGATGGTGCGCTGAGCCCCGCCGTGCCGGCGCTCCCGGAAGCCGAGGGTGAGGTCGACGCCGAAGATGGCGTCAGGACCCGGCCCGAGCGTAAAGAGCATCGTGCCCGGATGCACGACCTCAAAGAGCTGACCAACCGGATCGCCGAGCTCCCCCTCGGCCAACGTCAGGCGTTGCCGCTCGACCCCGAGACCCACGCGGAGATCGACCGCCTGGCCCACGCGCAGGGTCCCGATCGTCGGCGTCGGCTCATGCGTGCCCGGCTGCTCCTCGCTCAGAATGACCTGGACGCAGTCCTCGAGGCCTTGGGCGGCACCACGGCGGCGGTGACGCTCGAGCGTCGGGTGGTGTCATGGCGCACCCGGCTCGTCTCGGGGGATGACACGGTGATCCAGGCGTTTATCGAAGCATACCCGAGCGCCGACCGCCAGGCCCTCTGGGGCAGCCTGCGTGAGGTACGCGCCGACCCGGCGGCGATGCCGCGGCTGTCACGCATGATCCGTGAGACCCTGAAGCAAGCTTGAGTCTGTGATCTCAGGCCGGTTGCGGGTTCAACCGGCGTCGAGCTGGATGTCCGTGGTCGCCGCGACCGCCATCTCCAGCGTCGCGGCCCAGTCGGGATGGCGAACGAGCACGTGACCGTCGGACAGGAAGGTCTGCTGCCAGTCACGCCGTGGCGCGCCCACCGGCAGCAGGTCCTCTCTCACGATCCACGGTCCAAAACGCCGGCGGTAACCTTCAACCCCGTGAATTGCGCGAATCCGCCCTTCCCCGCGCGCCCGCTTGAACACCACCGCCGAGTTGTAGGGCCGCTCTGTTGGCCCTCGGAAGTCCGACCAACACACGGCGCGCGCCCACTCACGGTAGAGGTCGTGATCGGCCGCGGCACACATCACGTCGACCATCAGCGCGCCGGGCGAACGGCAAGCCACCTCGCCAAACACCGCCTCTCCCTTGGGGGTTCGGTACCATTCCATGTGCGTGAAGCCGGTGCCCATACCGAGCGCCTTGAGCACCGCGCGCCCGAGCTCCACGCCCGCGCGGATCGCGGGAGCGTTCATGTCGCGGATACCCATGATGATCGGCGAGATCCACTGGTGTCTCCTCGCGTCCAGCACGTTGGGCAGGTAGCGGGTGCTGCTCTCGTGAACGGGCCGGCCATCGATACAGATGGTCTCGTAGGTGTACTCGTCGCCGACGATGAACTCCTCTACGCTCACCTCGGCGACATGACGGGTCGCGGCGAGCGCCCGATCCAGCTCCGCGAAGTCGTTGCACCGCCAGGTGTCGGCGCTGCCGGCGCCGGCGACCGGCTTGATGATCAGCGGGAAACCGACAAACTCAACGGCCTCGCGTGCCTCGGTCTCGGTGGCGGCGCGCACCGTGCGGGGCACACGAAGGCCCGCCGCGGCGACGCGCTCACGCATGACCACCTTGTCTCGGAAGCCCAACACGGTGTCGATGGAGAGTCCTGGTACCCCGTACCGAGCGCGTAAGGCGGCCGCCAGCTCGGTCACAGGCTCCCAGTTGCTCTCGATTCGGTCGGGCACCCGGTTCCCGAGCCACTCATGCACGCGCGCCATCACGTCCTCGGTGGCGAGCGTGCTGGGCACGTGGAGATAATCGGCGAGGTGCCTACGAAGTTCAGGAGAGAGCTGCGCGCGCGGTGTGTCGCCGACCCCCCACACAGCGGCGCCCACCTCGGCCAGCCCCCGTGTAAAGGCCATCATCTCCGGCGGGTACGCCGGGGACAAAAACAGGACGTCCATCAAAGCTTGACACAGACGGCGTCACCGACGATCTGGATCGGGTAGGTCTTGACCTTCGCCGTCGGATTGGTGAGGCAGGAGCCGTCTTTCACCGAGTATTGCCAACCGTGGTAGGGGCAGGTCACCACGTCGCCCTTCAAGCTGCCTTCCCCGAGGGGGCCCTCGGCGTGCGCGCAGGCGTTGGAGATCGCGTAGAAGGTCCCGTCTACGTTGGCCACCGCGACCGCGGTGCCGGCGACGATGACCTCCACAATTTTCCCGGCCTCCAAGGCGTCACGGTGGAGCACCACGTCGAAACCTTCGGGCGGGGTGACCCCGCGGGGCGGCTCCACCTTGAGCCTCAGGGAGTGCTCCGCGGGTTCGACCACGGGCTGAGACGCGCCGTCGGCAGCTCCGGTGCCCGACGCGGGCTTTTGCCCCAGAAGCGCACGGAGCTTGCTCCGAATGCCGTTCGGCCGTCCCATCAACAGGTCACGCAAAAGCCCCATGCTGTGCCTCCGTCGGCGATGTAGCCCGTCCGCCCCCGTCACGCTCGGCTGGCGTGCCAAGCGCGCTCGCCGGGGGCCACATCGAATACCAAAGCTTCGAGCTCCTGTACTGTCCGCGTGTACGCCTCGCTCCGGCGGAAGGAAACATCGCGGGGGTGTGGTGCGCGCACCTCCACCGTCTGTCGCACCCGAACCACCCCACTGCGCTCCGCCCCGAGCACGACCACCCGGTCCGCGAGGCGCGCCGCCTCGCCCAGATCGTGGGTCACCAGCACGGTGGTGGTGCCCGACCACAGGGGCTGGGCGACGGCATAAAGCCCTTCCCGAAGCAGTGGATCCACGGCGGTGAAGGGCTCATCCAACAGCAGTAGCTCCGGGCGCAGCGCCAGCGCGCGCACCAGGGCGGCCCGCTGCGCCATCCCGCCCGACAAGCTTCGGGCGGGGCTTTTCCCGTCGAGCCCGACGGCGTCGAGGAGGGGGCGCAGCCGCTCGGGGTGCTCCGCCGGCGGCACACCCGCGGCGGTGAGCGCCAACGCGGCGTTGTCCCAGACGTTTTTCCAAGGGAGCAGACGCGGGTCCTGGAAGACGAAGCCGACCGGCGCCCTACCGTGCCGCGTAGCAGAACGGGAGATGTTCCCGGCATTTCGGGCCAGCGTCCCGGCGATGAGCCTCAGCAGCGTGGACTTACCCACGCCCGAAGGCCCGAGCAGCGCCGTGACGCTCCCTTCGGCACACTCGAGGAAGAAGTCCTCGAACAACGGGGAGGCGTCGGGCCAGGCGAAGCTCAGGCCCTCGATCTGGAGGCTCATGGCCCCCACCGGCGAAGGACGGCCGCCTCCAAGCGGGCGGCGATCGCGTCCATTCCTACGCCAGCCAGGCCGATGCAGGCCATGCCGACCAGCACCCCCTCCGGATCCAGCAGCATTCGGTGGCTTTGAATAAGGTAGCCGAGCCCGCTCTGGGCCCCCACGAGCTCGGCGGCGACGACCGAGGTCCAGGCGAGCCCGAGCCCGGTTCGGAGACCGGTGGCGATCCTGGGCAGGGCCGCCGGGAGCCGGACCTCGGCGAGCGTGAGCCGGGACGACGCGCCGAGCACCTCTGCCAGCTCCAGCCACGCGGGAGGACAGCTCCGGAGCGCCCAGGCCACCTGCAGCAGGATCGGAAAGAAGGCACCCACAAATACGATGAAGATGGCGCTCGGGTCGCCCAGCCCAAACCAGAGGATCGCCAGCGGCACCCACGCAATCGGCGGGATGGGGCGCAAGCTGTTCAGCGCCCCGAGCACCGCATCGCCGGGCCGCCCTCCCAGGCTCAGGAGCACACCCAGGCTGACTGCAGCCAGACTGGCAAGCAAATAACCGGCGCCTACCCTGGCCAAGCTGTCGAGCACGTGCGACAGGAGCCCGGTTCCCAACAGCTCCGCGGCCCGTACGGTGACCGCGCTGGGAGGGGGCAGCGCCGGCGAGGGCCAGAGCCGAGCGCCAAGCTCCCAGAAGCCCAGCGCGGCCACGCCGACCACGAGCACATCGCGGGCGGGCACGCCCCGGGCGGCGCTCAGCGGGGCTCCGCCGTAGCGCCGGGCAGCAGCGCTCCTCGCACATCCACCGGCGACTTCAGCAGTCCAGCCGCCGACATAAAGTCTGCCACCTGTTCCAGGCGCCGGACGTCGTCGTCCGAGAGGGTGGTGCGGATCGGCTCGGTTGGCGAGAGGTTTGGCTCGACCGCTGCCGCGCGATTCAGCACCCCGTCCGGGTAGTCGGCCTTCGCCAGGGCTTCGAACCAGGCGTTGGGGCCGACCGGGTCGGCCCGCCACACGCGCCATGCGGCGGCAAGCGCGGTCAGGAACCTGCCTTCAGCACCAGGATTGGCCTCCCGCCAGGCGGTGGACACCAGCACCAGTCCAACCGCCGTTCCGTCCGCTACCGGGCGCGCGCCCCCGGCCTCGAGCTGCGCGAAGGCGGGATCCCAGACCGCGACAGCGTCCACCTCGCCCCAGCGCCCGCCGGATGCCCCGGCAGCCGTCAACGACAAGATCTCTTCGATCCCAAGGTTCTTGACGCTGAGGTCCCTGGCGGGGTCCAAGCCGACGCCCTGCAGCGCCCGATACGCCTCGCGCTGGGCCGCTGCCCCGAAAGGCACCGCCAGCGTCTTGCCCCTCAAGGCTTCGAGCGCGGCCGCGCCGCCTTCGGCCGGTACCAGGGTGCCCACCCGGTTGTACATCAGCCGACCGGCAACATCCCACGAGGGATCCTTGGCGTGAAGGATGAGCGCCGGCTGGTCGGCGGTGAACAGCACGTCCACCGCGCCCGCAAGCGCGCCTTCGTTGAGCGGGCCGCCGTAGGCAAAAGGCACGAGCGTGGTGCTGAAACCCGCCTCTGTCAGGAGCTGTTCGTGGTCGAGGATCGCCGTCACCTGACCCTGGGTGGCCCAGGTGGTCTGCCAGCCGAGTCGAAGCGGGGTGAGGGGCGCGGTGCGGGGCGGCGTAGGATCGGCGCTACAGGCCAGGAGGAAGAGCAGCACGGGCGTCGGATATCACGCCGGCGACGCGCTGACGCGCCCCGGCGGGGGCCCGTGCCCTTGGTTACCAGCCACCCTCGACCGGCTCACGCGGCACCCGCACGACATCGGCGTAAAACGAGCCCGACGTGACCCTCTCCGCTACGGGGAAATGTTCGATCATCCATGCGTCCATCGCGCGTCGGGGGGCGCTCCGCTGATCGAAAGTGGACGGTCCCATCGCCACCCAGGCAAAATCGGCGTCTCCCGCGCATTCCTTCCGAACGATGACCAGACATCGCCGATAATCGTCCTCCGCGGCGTAGTTTGGGCAGACCGTGAGGGGGCAGTAGGTCAGGGAGGCGTACACTGCGGCTTCGCGTAGCGGCGTAGAGGCGCCGACACCCGGGGGAAAATGCTCGCCGAGGGCGTCACCGACCTTCCGTGTCGCGATAGCCTCCGGCGTCACCGGGCGGAGCTTGAGCGCTGCCGACTCGTCGGGAAAACGCTGGTAGACCCAGATGCCCGCGGCGAGGATTCCGAGGGCGCCGGAGGGCCACCGTGGGAGGAGCCGATGGAGCGCGGTCCATCGGAAAAGCTGCGCCCGGAGCCACTCGAGGCCGAGGTCGGCGGTGGCGAACACCGAGCCCACTCCCCGGCCGACGAGCAACATGCCGGTTGGAAGCAGCATCCATCCGTAACGTTCGGGCGCATGGGCCGCCGCGTAGACCGGGAGGGGCGCGAGCGTCGAGAGGAGTACCAGCCCGGGTAACGTATCGAATCGTTGGAGGAAGCCGCGCCATCCCTCACGGGTGGGCGTGCCCAGGCCAAAGCCGGCGACACCGAGCCACAAACAGGCCACCGCCGCAGGATAAGGAACGAACGCCGGCCGGATACGCTCCATCAGCGCGGTGAGCGCCCTGGCGAAGGCGTGCTGGGCCTCTGGGCCCATTACCGAGAGCGTAGCGCGCCAGTTGGGATCGGCGACGCCCGATTGACTGGAGTCCTTGGCGACGCCTTCCTGGATCATCAACAACATCCGGTTGAGGTCGGGCACAGGGTACACCGCCAGGACTTGCACAATCACAAGTGTGGCGATGCCCGCCGCGAGCAAGGTCGCCGCGGGGGCGCGCCAGCCTCGGCCGCACACGAGGATCATAAGGAGAACCGGAATGATCTGCGGGGGCGTGGTGTAGTGCGCAGCTGCGAGCATCGCCCCTACCGCGCCAGCGATCGCGCTCAGGCCCCACCAACGCGCCGTGCCCATCGCCAGGAGCAT
>CANKTH010000177.1 GCA_947486185.1 Deltaproteobacteria bacterium | reverse complement strand
GGGTTTTACAACGTAATCTGGGCCGTCGTCGGCGTACAAGGCTCCGGTTACCTGAAGTACACCTTCTAGCTCCTCTCCTACGGGTCCCCGTCGCTGGCTCCTTTGGCGTTTGCGTCGCCCTCCAATCGCGCTACCATGACTGCGCTGTGAAGAGGTGAGCCCATGCGATCCCAACAGGCCCGGCTGTTGTTTCTGTTCCTCACGTTTGGCTGTGGGCTCCAGCCGGTCACCGGAGGGAAGGACAGTGTCGGCGACAGCCAGCCTACCGGGCCAGTATCCGCTGGGGCGTTGTCGGTGTCGACCCAGCTCCTGGACTTCGGCGAGCTCGATCTTGGGGATTGGGCAGAGCTCGACCTCGTGGTGTCCGCCAACTCGGAGGAGGGTTTTGGCCTGGACATCACGCTCGAGGGAGACGCTTTCGACATCTCCGAGAGCCGCGTGAACGTCGCGGTCGGCGTGGACTCGGTGCTGATCGCCTCTTTCGAGCCGGATCGGCCAGGCGAGTTCCAAGGCAGCGTCACGCTGGACGCCGAGACCGGTGACAGCCTGTTGGTGGAGCTCCGGGGTTCGGGCGCGGGAGACACGACAGACACGACAGACACGACAGACCCAACGGACGACACCGGCACTCCCGGCGACGACACCGGCGATCCTCCCGGCCCCGACCCCGACATCGAGCCGACCCCGAGCTCAGTCAACTTTGGTTCGGTCAGCGTGGGCGCGACGTCTACCTACACGGTCCTCATCGCCAACGAGGGCGATTCCGACCTGGATATCTCCGCGGTGAGCGCCACGGGGGACTTCGTGGTGACCGGTGGCACGCTCTCGGTGCCCGCGACACTCGCGCCCGGCGCTAACAAGACGGTCGACGTGCTCTTTCGGCCAAGTACATCTGGCAGCGCCACCGGTTCATTGTTGGTCACCTCGAACGATCCCGACGAACCAACGCTCTCGGTAAGCCTGTCGGGTACGGGAGACACCTCCTGCACCACCTGCGACCCGGTCATTCGCGTAAGCCCCACGACCATCAGCGACTTCTTCGTGTTCGTGGGCTTCCTGAACGACTCGCGCACCGTGACGATCTACAACGACGGCGACGAAGACCTCACCATCTCCGACGTCGACATCAACAACGACTTCCTCTTCTCGGACGGGGAGTTCAGCGTGAGCGGCATCTCGCCCCCGACCGTGATCAGCCCCGGCGGCCGGGAGACGTTCGAGATCGTCTTCGAAGCGACCGACTCGGGCGTTGAGTTGGATCAAGCTATCATCGACCTCAATACCTGCCACATTCGCTCGGACGACCCCTCCAACCGCGACGTCGTGATCAACCTCGCGGGCGCCGCCCTGTAGGCGATCCCACTCGCGCCCCCGCACCCTCCAAGGCGGCGCCGGCCGCGGCGACACGATACTCTCGCGCCATGGACGCCGCCTCGCTCCGCAGAGCCCTATCCCAACGCCTCCAGCGGCTTCCCCGGAAGTTCACGCAGGCCCGAAAGCCCGATTTGGACAAACAAGATGTCCAGTTCGCGTCCACCGTCGGCTACCAGCTCTCCGGTCGAATCACCCGGCCAGATACCGAAGCCCGCGCGCCCGGCCTCGTCGTCTCCCCCGCCATCCACCAGGGCCGCGCCGAGCTGGAGCGCATGGGCGGGCCGGTCACCGCCGACGAGCTCGCCAGCGTCGGCTACACCGTGCTCACCTTCGACCCGGCCGGCCGCGGCGACAGCTGGGGCGAAGAGGACTTTGGCGGCCCTGAGCACCAGGATGACCTTCGGCGTGCGGTGGAGCACCTCGCGCGCGTGACGGGCGGTCCGGTAGGTGTGCTCTCGTTGTCCCTCGGGCTCGCCGCCGCTGTCGGGGCGCTCGCGCGGCACCCCGACCTCCCGGTGCGCTGGCTCGTGGATTGGGAGGGCCCGTGCGACCGCGAGACCATCACCGCGGGCGGCACCCGGATGGACCCCGCCGCCGGCCACCGCCTCGACGACGAGGACTATTGGCACTCGCGGGAGGCGGTTCGGCATGTTCCAAAGCTTCGCTGCGGCTATGTGCGCATGCAGGCGCTCCCCGACCACGCACAACCCCTCGAGCTCCGCCACGCCGAGCGCATGATGCGCACGGTGCAGACCGGGAGCCTACCCTGGTTTCAGCTCAACGATCACCCACGGGGGTCCGTGCCCTCGCGCCCAACCTGGCTCGACGGCGGCACCCTGGCTGCCAACCTCGCCCTGTTGCGAAAGCTCGCCGCCCTCTCCGCTGGCTGAACAGCAGCCGCTCCAGTCCGTGCGCGTTACAAGACCCCATCTCTTTGACCAGGATTCTTCATGCCCGCTCAGCCCTTCGTCGTCCCGGAAGGTGTCGTATTCAACTTCGAGAGTGACGGCGTCGTCATCGAGAACCGCGGCGACATCGTACTGCACACCAACTTCGGTCTGACCCTCAAGCGGGTCGTCAGCAGCGAAGGGTCGATCGAAATCCACGCGCCCGTCACCTGCGGGACCATCCGCGCCGCCGGCCATGTGGCCATCCACGGCAGCCTGACCGCCGAAGGCCCGGTGCACGCCGGGGGTGACGTCGTTGTGTCCGAGTCGGCGGCGGCGCCGCGAGTCGACGCGGGCGGCGCCGTACAGATTGGCGGCAACGCTGCGCTCGGCACGGTCCGCGCCCGCAGCGTTCAGTTTGGCGGCGCTCAGGTGGCGGCGCGCGGCGTCCAGGGCTGGTCGCGGGTGGCGCTGGGCGACGGCAAGCTGACGATCGACGCGGTGGTTGCGCCTGAAGTGGTGTTCTCGCCGAGCAATTCGGGCCGTGTCACCGTGGTCGATTCGAACAACGAGCTCACCCCGAGCGCGGTGAAGGGCTGCTTCCGCCTGAGCGACTACGCAGAGATGTTCGGCGATCCAACGACCTTCCTCGGCGAACGTGGGCTTGTGCGCCTGGCGGACGCCCCGGCAGCAGGCGACCCGGTGGCTCCGCCGTCCCCCGAGCCGGCAGTCGCCGCTCGGCCCCCTGCCTCGCCCGTGCCGGCGCCCGTGTCGGCCGCGGCCCCCGCGCCTGTCGAAGCGCCCGCGCCCCCAGCGCCGCCTGCCCCGGCCGCGGAGCCTGTCGCCGCGGAGCCGGTGGCCGCCGCCGCCGAGCCCTCCCAGCCGGTCGCGCCGCCACCTGCCCCCCCTCTCGTCGCCCGAGCGTCAGTCTACGCCGAAGACGACGGTGCGATTGGTTTGCCCGAGATCGAGGTCGAAGCTTCAGTCGATGTGGTCCCGTCCCGTCCGGTCCACCCTTCACATGCCCAGGTGGAGAAGGCGGTCGCGCGGGTGCTGGAGGCTTACGCAGGCGCTGAGCTGCCTCCGGCGGTTGAGCGGCTCAACACGCTCGTGAGCCAGCACGCATACGACACGATCCGGACCGAGATCGCCACGATCTGGCAGGAGCTGCTGCGCTTCCATCACAAGAAGGGCCTGCGGATGCCTACTGCGGTCACCACGACCTTCAACACCGTCAATTCAATCGTGAAGAAGATGTGAAGTCGGGCTGGCCGTTGACCCGGGCAGGCGCTTCCTTGTGGAGGGAAGCGCGTTGAGAGGCAGGTAAATGCAGCGGCAACTGGCGAAGGATCAGCAAAGCCCAAACCGCGCTGGCCGCCCGAGGTAAGATAGAGGCGCTCTGGCCGCGCGGGGCGCGGTCGCTATCAGGAAGGGACGATGCTGCTCTTGCTCGCGCTTGCTGGATGTAACCAGTACCAGATGTTCCGGGTCACCGGGTACGAGCAGGTGGGCTTCAGCAACGACGCCGACATCCTGTTCGTGGTCGACAACTCCAACTCGATGGTGGACGAGGCGGCCGCGCTCGCCTTCAACTTCAACACCTTCATCAACCAGCTCACCAACGCCGAAGAGGGCAGCAACATCGCGCGGGAAACCCTGAGCGACGCCCTCGACAACTACCTCCGCGAGACCAGCGGGCAGAACATGGTGATCGACTACCAGCTCGGAATCACCACCTCCTCGGTCGATTTCACCGCTGGCGGCACGCCCGAGTTGGAGCCCGGCGAGGGAGGTCTGATGGTCGGCGATATCGTCGATCGGAACAACGTAAACGCGAGCTTCGCCTTCAAGCAGCAGGCCTTGTGCCTCGCGACCTGCTGGAACGTGAGCGATCTCGAGGTGGACCCCGACTTCGTCTGCCCGGCCGATCCCGCGACCGCGCGCCTGCCCAGCCCGGAGGACATCTCCGAGGACTACCTCAACTGCGTGTGCGGGGTGGATGGTTGGAAGGACCACTGCGGGGCGGGTAACGAGGAGCCCATCGAGGCCGCGTGGCTCGCGCTCTGCCGCGCGCTCGAGGACCCGCCGGAAGCGTGCTACGAAGACTTCAGTAACGGCGGCGCGACCCCATTTCAGCCGGGCGACGAGCTGAGCAACGCGGGATTTCTGCGCGAAGGCGCCACCACGGTCGTGGTGGTCGTCACCGACGAGGGGGACGGTTCGCGCAGGCTCGATACCGGGGACGACGAGGTGGAGGCCTACCTCGACCTCTTCCAGCTTCTCGACAACGTGGTGCGGTTCGCGGTCATCGGTCCCGGCTACTTCGATGGCTCTCTCCCCTGTAATTCGGGCGGCGCCCAGCCCTGGGCGGTGGAGCGGTATCAGAACCTCGTCGAGGAGACGGGCGGGGTCTACGTCAACATTGAGAACGAGACCAACAGTGGCGACTGCGCTTCCGCAGACTTCGCCGCCGCGCTCTCGCAGATCGGCACCCTGCTCAACGACCTCACTACCATCTTCACCCTCCAGGTCGTACCGGACACCCAGTCGATCGAGGTCTACATCGACGACGAGCCGATCGAAGAGCTCACCGAGGCCCCGGCATCCCGGAGCGACTGTAAAGACGAGGCCGCCGAGGCCGGCCTGAATGACGACGGGTGGATCTACGATCCCGCCTACAACGCCGTGGTCTTCTACTGCGACGAGGTCCCCGACTTCAACGCCGACGTCCGTATCTACTACCGCCCCCTCGGCGGAAATCCCCGCGAACTCCCGTTCTAGGTACCCCGATGCTCTTCCTCTCCCTCTCGCTCGCGTTTGCGTCCGATCCGGTCGACATCGGGGTCCTCCAAGAGAAGGACATCAAGGTCGTCCAGAAGCTGCTCTTCAGCAAAGAAGACCGCCTTGAGCTATCCGCCCACCTCGGAGTGATGCCCTTCGACGGCTTCACCTGGGCGCCTTCGGCCGCGCTGGGTGGCGCCTACCATGTCTCCGAGAGCCTTGGCTTTGAAGGCCGGCTCGGTGGCGGGTACGGCTTCAAGACCTCCCGTTACACGCTGCTCGAGAGCTCGGCCTACGGCGTCGCGGTCGAAGCGTATCGCTACCTCGGCAGCGCCGAGGCCACCGTGTTGTGGAGCCCGATCTACGCCAAGATGAACGTCGCGGGCCGGCGGATCATCCACCACGACGTCTACCTGCTGGCGGGCGCCGGGGTCACGCTCGAGCAGTCTGTCCTGCCGAGCGTCGACATCGCGATCGCGCCCACCCTCCCCCTCGGCATCGGCGCGAGGGTGTTCTTCGCGGACAACCTTGCGTTCCGTGTCGAACTCCGCGACGGCCTCATGATCGAAAAGCGGGAGCAGTCCGACGTGACGGCCTTCAAACAGAGCGTCGGCGTGAACCTCGGCCTGTCCTACTTCGGGAAGAAAGGCTGATGCGTCGCTTCCTCCCCGGCCTGCTGCTTCTCGCCGCGGTTGGGCTCCAGCACCAGCCGGCGCGCGCCGCAAAGGCGGCCGCGAAGCCAGCCCCTACGCCAGTGTCCGCAGGCGCCGCGCGGAACGCTCCGGACGCGGACGCCCGCACCGCGGCATTCGCCGAGTATGAGGCCGAGCTCGCCAGCGGCCAGAAGGCGCGCGCCGCCAGCGCCCTCGTCCACCTCACCGAAGACTCCGCACGCGCCGCGTTTCGTGGTGAAGCGTTCGCCAAGCTTGGTGATTTGCTGATCGAGCTCCGCCTGCCCTACGGTGCGCTGTGCGCTTACGTGCGCGCGTTCGAGGCCGCCGACGAGTTCAACATCGACGAGGTCGGCGCCCGGGTGCCCGCGGCGATCAAGCTCGCGACCGAGCTGGGCGACCCGATGGTGCTCCAGCGACCTTTCTCCAAGAACCTCGGCCTCGCCCGCACGGACGACGTGCGCGGTCAGATGGCCTTGCTCGCCGCTCGTGAGCAGTTCCGCCAGGGCAGCTTTGGCCTCGCCGGCGCCGTGCTCAAGCTCGTGGCCGAAGGCGACCCGGTCTACCCCGACGCCAAGGCCCTTGAAGGCGTGATCCTGGCCCAGCAGGCCCGCCACGAGGACGCGCTGACCGCGTTTGAGAAGGCCCTCGCGGCGGGGCGCAGCCGGGACCAACGTTTCAAGGATCTCGTAGCCCTGAACACCGCGCGCGAGTTCTATGCCGCCGAGAACTTTCCCCGTGCGATCCAGGGCTACGCGGCGGTCTCCCGCTCGAGCGAGTTCTGGCCGCAGGCCCAGTTCGAGCGTGCCTGGGCTCACTTCCGGCTCGACGACTTCAACGGCACCCTGGCGCTGCTCCTGCCGCTGGACACGGCCTTCTTCAAGGAATGGTATTTTCCTGAGGCCGACCTCCTCCGAATCTACTCGATGTTCTACCTCTGCAAATTCCCCGAGGCAGCCACGAGCATCGAGGTCTTCACCGCCGAGTACAAACCGCTGGTCACAACCCTGCGTGAGGTCACGGCGCTCCCCGCACCCGAGCTTTTTGAGATCGTGAGGACCTACGTCACCAAAGGCGATCCTGGCCCGCTGCCTGAGCGCGTCGTGCGGCCCTGGGCCCACGAGGACCGGTTCCTGGGCGCGCTCGCGGCGCTGAACAGCCTCGACGCCGAAATCGCTCGCCTCAAAGGTGCGGATGCCAACATCTTCAGCGTTCGGGCCAAGACCTGGCTCGACGAGCGCCGCGAGGCACTGGTCACCGAAGAGGGAGAGCGTGTCGCCGACCGCTTGAGGGCGAACCGCGTCGAATTGGCAGATTGGGTGGGTAGCGCCGAGCTTTTCACCGTAGACCTCCTGCGCATGAAGGGCCACCTGTACGAACAGGCTGCGCTCACCGGCGAGCTCGCCAAACCCGTCGCCAGCGCCGAGCGCCAAGAGCGCCTGCGTAAGGGGTGGCGGGAATGGCCGTTCGAGGGAGAATATTGGGCGGATGAGCTGGGTTACTACCGGGTAACCGCACCTGCGGAGTGTCCGGCGGCCCTCCGACGGGACCCGACGGGCGGCTGACGCGCCCTGTCGTGCGCCTACACCTAGCTACAGCTCCCGACAAACTGAGGCCAAGATGGTATGCTCCCCGCGTTCGGAGTTCATCGCATGCCTTTGACCCACGGCTCTCTTCGTCTATCGGCCCTCCTTTCCCTCACCGCCAGCGTCCTCCTGACGGCCTGCCTGCCGGACTCAGGTAAAGAGCGGGCGCCCACCCGCGAAAACTGGCTCACCGCCGCCATGAACGGCATCGAGCAGGGCAGCTATTCCCCGCGCGAAGTCGATAACGGTTTCGCCGCAGTGAACACACGGAACGACTTCCGCGTGGCCTTCAACGGCAGCGGCGCTGACATCAGCGAGATCGACGGCGCCTGGTCCCTCTCGCTCCGTACCGAAGCGTGGGGCACCGACGCCGGCATGATCCCAGTGGCGGCTGGCCGCGTCGCGCGCGGCGCATGCCTCGCGTCCGGCGAGAGAGACGAAAGGGGCGCGTGCTTGCGCCAGGTCAACGTGCACCGCGATGGGCTCACTGAGTGGTGGAAGAACCGGCAAAATGGCCTGGAGCACGGCTACACCGTCGAGGCCCCCCTCGGTGAAGGCGACCTGCTGGTCCAGCTGTCGGTCGAGGGCGCCGACCTGCTCTCGGTCGACGAGCATTCGGCCGAGCTCTTGACCTCTGATGGTACTTCCCTCCTTTATTCCGGTCTCTTCGTCTGGGACTCCACCGGGCGTGAGCTCCCGGCGGTGATGGAGGCGGTGAACGGCGGCCTGCAGCTCCGGGTGGACGTCGCCGGCGCGGTCTGGCCCGTGGAGATCGACCCGTCGTTGACCAACCTGGAGGCTAATCAGGCCTCGGCGAGCTTCGGCATCGCGCTCTCGGGCGCGGGGGACGTCAACGGTGACGGCTTCGACGATGTCGCGGTTGGCGCCCACGCCTACGACAACGGCAGCACCAACGAGGGCCGCGCGTTTGTGTACCTCGGCTCGGCGACGGGCGTCTCGACGACCGCCGCATGGACCGCCGAGCCCAACCAGGGGTTCGCCCAGTTTGGCCGCGCGATCGGCGCGGGTGACTTCAACGGCGACGGGTACGGGGACCTCGCGGTCGGCGCACCTTACTACGACAACGGCCAGACCAACGAAGGCCGGGTCTACGTCTATTACGGCAGCGCCACCGGCCTCGGCACCAGCGCGACCACGGTGGAGTCCAATCAGGCGAGCGCCCTCTTCGGCTCCGCGGTGGCGTCTGCGGGCGACGTCAACGGCGACGGGCGCGATGACCTGATCGTCGGCGCGCCCTATTGGGACAACGGGCAGACCGACGAAGGCGGGGCTTGGACCTACCTCGGCGCCGCGTCCACCATCTCTACCACCGCGGCGTGGACGGTCGAGTCCAATCAGGCAAGTGCGCGTATGGGCTGGTCGGTGTCCACCGCCGGCGACGTCAACGGTGACAGCTACTTCGACGTCATCGTCGGCGCCCCGCTGTACGACAACGGGCAGACCAACGAGGGCCGCGCCTCCGTCTATCACGGCTCCGTCACGGGTCTCGCCACCAGCGCCTCGTGGACCGGCGAGTCCAACCAGGCTCAGGCCAACTTCGCCACCGCGGTCTCTACCGCGCGGGACGTGAACGGCG